>DATCCR010000030.1:0-16844 GCA_036511155.1 Acidimicrobiales bacterium | reverse complement strand
GACGACCACATGGTTGGCCGCGGCCGTCGACGACGACGAGCACCCGGCCAGCCCGGCCAGGGCCACGACGGGAAGTGCCCACCACCGTCTGCCGGCACGCGACGGCCGGACTGCTCGTTCGTCCATGTCTGCCCCCTCCTGACGAGACCTCATTCTTGCAGCCCATACCGGCGAATCGCCAGGCAAGGGGCCCGCCGCCGACCGTGACCCGCCTACCGCAGGGCCAGCTGCCCCGGTCGGATCGGGGCCGGCAGGGCGGTATGGCCCATCAGATGGCGGTCGACGGCGGAGGCGGCCGACCGACCTTCGGCGATCGCCCACACGATGAGGCTCTGGCCGCGGGTCATGTCGCCGCACACGAACACGTTGTCGACGTTGGTCGACCAGCGCTCGTCGGCGGCCACGCTGCCCCGGGCGTCGAGTTCGAGGCCCAGGTCGGCCACCACGCCGTCCGGCTCGGTCCCGAGGAACCCCATGGCCAGCAGCACCAGCTGGCACGGCAGCTCGAATTCGCTGCCTTCGACGGCGCTGAACGACGCTCGACCGTCCGGTCCGGAGATCAGTTCGACCTCGTGGCCCCGCAGACCGGCGACGGCGCCCGTCCCGCCGTCCACGAACTCGTCGGTGGTGACCGAGAAGATGCGGTCACCGCCCTCCTCGAGAGCGGACGGGGTGCGCAGGATCAACGGCCAGGTCGGCCACGGGTTGTCCTCGGCCCGGTGGTCCGGCGGCTCGGGCATGATCTCGAGCTGGTGGACGCTGAGGGCGCCCTGGCGGTGGGCGGTGCCGAGGCAGTCGGCCCCGGTATCGCCTCCGCCGATGATGACCACGTGCTTGCCCTCCGCCGTGATCGGCGCTATCGCCAGCGAGCCCTCCCGGACCATGTTGGAGGGCTTCAGGTAGTCCATCGCCCGGTGGATGCCGTCCAGGTGGCGGCCCGTCGTGGGCAGGTCACGAGGCAGGGTGGCCCCGCCGGCCAACACCACGGCGTCGTAGGCGGCCACCAGGTCGGCGGTCGGGACCACGGTCGCCCCCTCCGCCACGGCCCGGGGCACGTCCGCCGAAGGCGCCCCGACCGAGATGCCGCAACGGAACTCGACGCCCTCGGACTCCATCTGGGCCAGGCGGCGGTCGAGGACGGCCTTCTCCATCTTGAACTCGGGGATGCCGTAGCGGAGCAGCCCGCCCGGGCGCTCGGCCCGCTCGTAGACGACCACCGAGTGGCCGGCCCGGCACAGCTGCTGGGCGGCGGCCAGGCCGGCCGGCCCGGAGCCCACCACGGCCACCCGCCTGCCCGTCGGCGCGGCGGGCCGCACCGGGGCCACCCAGCCCTCGGACCAGGCCCGTTCGATGATCTCGTACTCGATGCGCTCGATGGCCACCGGGTCGTCGTTGATCCCGAGCACGCAGGCGCCCTCGCACGGGGCCGGGCACAGGCGCCCGGTGAACTCGGGGAAGTTGTTGGTGGCGTGGAGCCGCTCGATGGCCTCGGCCCAGTCGTCGCGGTAGACGAGGTCGTTCCACTCGGGGATGAGGTTGCCCAGCGGGCAACCCTCATGGCAGAAGGGGATGCCGCAGTCCATGCAGCGCGCCCCCTGGTCGGAGGTGGCCTCGGCCGGGAACGGCTCGTAGACCTCCTTCCAGTCCCGCAGTCGCACCGCTACCGGTCGGCGGGCCGGCAGTTCACGGTCGAACTTGAGGAAACCGGTGACATCACCCACGGGACACCTCCATGACGGCCTCGTCGATCGAGCGGCCCTCGGCCACGGCCCGCTCGGTGGCCTCCAGCACCCGGCGGTAGTCCCGGGGCATGACGGTCACGAACTGGTCCGCCTCATTGGTCCAGTCGGCCAGCAGCCGGGCGGCCACCTCCGACCCCGTCTCCTGCTGGTGCAGGTGGATCCGGTCCCGCAGCCAGAGCCGGTCGTCGTGGTCGAGCGGCTCGAGATCGACCATCTCGTTGTTGTAGACCCGGGACAGCTCGCCGCGGGGGTCGTACACGTACGCCACGCCGCCCGACATGCCCGCCCCGAAGTTCCGGCCGGTCGGCCCGAGGACCACCACCCGGCCACCCGTCATGTACTCGCAGGCGTGATCGCCCACGCCTTCGACCACGGCGACGGCCCCGGAGTTGCGGACGCAGAACCGCTCGCCCACCTGGCCCCGGAGGAACACGTCGCCGGCGGTGGCACCGTAGAGGATGACGTTGCCGGCGATGATGTTCTCCTCGGCGGCGAAGGGGGCGTCCTCGGCCGGCCGCACGATGATGCGCCCGCCGGACAGGCCCTTGCCCAGGTAGTCGTTCGTGTCGCCGATGAGCCGCATGGTGACGCCCTTCGGCACGAAGGCCCCGAAGCTCTGGCCCGCCGAGCCCCGGAACGTGAGGTCGATGGTGCCGTCGGGCAGGCCGGCTCCGCCGTGGCGGCGGGTGATCTCGTAGCCGAGCAGGGTGCCGACGGTGCGGTCCACGTTGGTGACCGTCACCTCGGCGGTCACCGGGGTGCCGTCCGCGATGGCAGGGAGGCACGCCTCGAGGAACTGGTGGTCCAGGGCCTTGTCGAGTCCGTGGTCCTGGTCGGCCACCCGATGGCGGACCGCGCCCTCGGGAGCCTCCGGTGCCATCAGGATGGGGGCCAGGTCGAGGCCGGACGCCTTCCAGTGGTCGACGGCGTTGGCTGCGTCGATCAGATCGACCCGGCCGACGGCCTCCTCGATCGAGCGCAGGCCGAGGGCGGCCAGGTACTCCCGCACCTCCTCGGCGATGTACTCGAAGAAGGTCTCGACGAACTCGGGCGTGCCGGTGTACCGCTCGCGGAGCACCGGGTTCTGGGTGGCGATCCCGACAGGACACGTGTCGAGATGGCAGACCCGCATCATGATGCAGCCCGACACCACCAGGGGGGCAGTGGCGAAGCCGTACTCCTCGGCACCGAGGAGGGCGCCGATCACCACGTCGCGCCCGGTCTTCATCTGGCCGTCGACCTGGACCACGATCCGGTCGCGCAGGTCGTTGGCCATGAGGGTCTGCTGGGTCTCGGCCAGGCCCAGCTCCCACGGGATGCCGGCGTGCTTCTGCGAGGTCAGCGGGGTGGCCCCGGTGCCCCCGTCGTGGCCGGAGATGAGGACGACGTCGGAATGGGCCTTGGCGACGCCGGCCGCCACCGTGCCGACGCCGACCTCCGCCACCAGCTTCACGTGCACCCGGGCTGTCGGGTTGGCCGACTTCAGGTCGTGGATGAGCTGGGCGATGTCCTCGATCGAGTAGATGTCGTGGTGCGGCGGTGGCGAGATGAGGCCCACGCCAGGGGTCGAGAACCGGGTCTTGGCGATCCACGGGTAGACCTTGTGGCCGGGCAGCTGGCCGCCCTCGCCGGGCTTGGCCCCCTGGGCGATCTTGATCTGGATGTCGTCGGCGTTGACCAGGTACTCCGATGTCACCCCGAAGCGGCCCGACGCCACCTGCTTGATCGAGCTCCGTCGCAGGTCACCGTTGGCATCGGGGGTGAAGCGGTCCGGGTCCTCGCCGCCCTCGCCGGTGTTGGACTTGCCGCCCAGGCGGTTCATGGCGATGGCCAGGGTCTCGTGGGCCTCGGCGGAGATCGAACCGTAGGACATGGCGCCGGTCGAGAACCGGGCCACGATGGCCGACACCGGCTCGACCTCGTCGATCGGCACCGGTGGCAGGACACCGGTGCGCAGATGCATCAGGCCGCGCAGGGTGGCCAGTGCCTCCGACTGGTCGTCGACGGCCTGCGTGTACTCCTTGAAGACGCCGTAGCGCTTGGACCGGGTGGCGTGCTGGAGCTTGAACACCGTCTTCGGGTTGAAGAGGTGGATCTCGCCCTCGCGCCGCCACTGGTACTCGCCGCCGACCTCGCGCTCCCGGTGGGCCCGCTCGGTCGGACGGTCGAGGTGGGCGAGGCGGTGGCGGAGGGCCACCTCGCCGGCCAGCACGTCGAGGCCGACGCCGCCGATGCGCGACACCGTGCCGGTGAAGTACTCGTCGACGACGTCGGTGGCCAGGCCGACGGCCTCGAATACCTGGGCGCCGGTGTAGGAGGCGACCGTCGAGATGCCCATCTTGGACATGACCTTGACGATGCCCTTGGAGGCCGCCTTGATGTAGTTCTTCTGGGCCTGGCGGGGGGAGACCCCGATGAGCAGGCCGTTGGCGATCATGTCGTCGATGGACTCGAAGGCCAGATAGGGGTTGATGGCCGCCGCCCCGAATCCCTTGAGCAGGGCCATGTGGTGGACCTCTCGGGCGTCGCCCGACTCCACCACCAGGCCGACCCGGGTCCGGGCCTTGGTGCGCACCAGGTGGTGGTGGACGGCGGCCACCAGCAGCAGCGAGGGGATCGGGGCCAGCTCGGCCGTCGAGTTGCGATCGGACAGGACGATGACGTCGGCGCCGTCCTCGACGGCCGCGCTCACCTGGTGCCGGACGTCCTCGATGGCCGCCCGGAGCGCGTCGCCGCCGCCGGCCGCCTCGAACAGACCGTCGACGGCGAAGGCGCGGAAGCCCGGCGTGCTTCCGTCCTCGTTCACGTACAGCAGTTTGGCCAGGTCGTCGTTGTCGATGACCGGCATGGGCAGGACGATCTGGCGGCACGAGTCAGCCGAGGGCTCGAGCAGGTTCGACTCCGGACCGAGCGTCGACAGCAGCGAGGTGACCAGCTCCTCGCGGATGGCATCCAGCGGCGGGTTGGTCACCTGGGCGAACAGCTGGGTGAAGTAGTCGTAGAGCAGGCGCGACCGCTCCGAAAGCACGGCGATGGCGGTATCCGAGCCCATCGATCCGATCGGCTCGGCACCGGTCCGGGCCATGGGGGCCACGATCAGCCGGAGCTCCTCGTTCGTGTATCCGAAGAGCTGCTGGCGGCCCACCACGGATGCATGCTGCGGGGTGAGCATGGTGCGCGGCGGCAGGTCGTCGAGGTCGATCTGACCCTGCTCGAGCCAGGTGGCGTAGGGGTGCTGGGCGGCGAGGGTCGACTTGATCTCGTCGTCGTCCACGATCCGGCCGGCCTCGGTGTCCACCAGGAACATCCGGCCGGGCTGGAGGCGGCCCTTGCGCACCACCTTGGAGGGTGCGACGTCGAGGACGCCGACCTCGCTGGCCAGCACCACCAGGTCGTCGTCGGTCACCCAGTAGCGGGCGGGACGCAGTCCGTTGCGGTCGAGGACGGCGCCGATGACCGAACCGTCGGTGAAGGCCACGGCGGCCGGGCCGTCCCACGGCTCCATGAGCGACGCGTGGAAACGGTAGAAGGCACGGCGGGCCGGGTCCATCGTGCGATGGTTCTCCCACGCCTCGGGGATCATCATCAGCACGGCGTGGTGGATCGGCCGGCCGCCCAGATGGAGCAGCTCCAGCACTTCGTCGAAGGAGGCCGAGTCACTGGCCCCGGGGGTCACGATGGGGAAGGCCCGCTCCAGGCCCGGCACGAGGTCGGTGGCGCACAGCGCCTCGCGGGCGCGCATCCAGTTCCGGTTGCCGGCCAGGGTGTTGATCTCGCCGTTGTGGGCCATGTACCGGTACGGGTGGGCCAGCGGCCACGAAGGGAACGTGTTGGTGGAGAACCGCGAATGGACCAGGGCCAGCCCGCTGACCAGGCGCTCGTCGGCCAGGTCGGGGTAGAACTCGGCCAGCTGGTGCGAGGTGAGCATCCCCTTGTAGGTCACCGTGCGCGACGACAGCGAGGCGAAATAGCACTCGTCGACCTCGTGCTCCGCCCGCTTGCGCAGCACGAAGGCCAGCCGGTCGAGGGCCACGGCCGGGTCGCCCGGGCTCAGCTGTGTCCCCTCGGCCGCTGCGACGAAGAGCTGGTGCATCGAGGGGCGGGCCGCCTCGGCGATCGAGCCCAGCGATGCCGGGTCGACGGGCAGTTCCCGCCACCCGAGCACCTCGAGGCCCTCCTCTGCAGCCAGTCGCTCCACTGCGGCCCGGGCCTTGCCCGCCGCCGACCCGTCGGCTGACAGGAAGGCGATGCCGGTGGCGTACCGGCCGCGGCCGGGCAGAGCGAACTCGGCGACCTGGCGGTAGAAGTCGTCAGGGACCTGGATGAGGATGCCGGCGCCGTCGCCGCTGTCCTCCTCGCTGCCCGTGGCACCCCGGTGGGCCAGGTGCTCGAGGGCGCTGATGGCCTGGAGGACCAGGGTGTGACTCGGGCGGCCATGCAGGTCGGCCACCAGAGCCACGCCGCAGGCGTCGTGCTCGAAGCGGGGGTCGTAGAGCCCGGTGGTGGGAGGCCGGGGTGCGGCGTGGGACGGGCCGGGGGTCACGGGGACGCGGGGTGCGGGCGTCGTGCTACCGCCGTCGGCTGTGGGTGCAACAGTCGTCATCGGGTCGCTCCAGAAGAGAATGTGGATCTCCCCGCGCGGGACGACGTTGGCCCTTGCGTGGTCCGACAACTGTACACGGTCGTACCGGAGTCCCTCCAACGTGTCCCCCCGCTCCGGGCTCCCCGTCACCGGAATTCGGAACCGTCCCCGGTGGTATCAGATCTCATACCGCTCGGGATCAACTGGTATGAGATCTGATACCACTCGGACCCGAACTGGAATTTCTGCCATCGGGCCCGGCGCGGCACGACACCGACCGGGAGAGGCCACGGGCCCCGGCCACCACGCCCACCCAGGTCGGGATCACCGGTCCGGCCGCCGTAGCATGACCTCATGGCGACCGCGGCCCCACCGGAGTGAGCGAGCACTACGACGTCGTGGTGGTCGGGGGCGGCATCGTAGGCCTGTCGGCCGCATGGCGCGCCGCCCGCTCGGGGCGCGCCGTGGCTCTCATCGACCCCGACCCGGGGCGCGGTGCCACCTGGGCGGCCGCCGGCATGCTGGCTCCGGTGGCCGAGGCCCACTTCGGCGAGGCGGCGCTGGCCGCCCTGAACCTGGCCGCAGCCGCCGCCTGGCCTGCGTTTGCCGCTGACCTCGAGGCCGATTCCGGTCTGGCCGTCCATTACCGGGAGGACGGCACGCTGATGGTGGCCGGCGATCCGTCCGACCGGGCGGCCACCGACCGCGTGTTCGCCTTCCACCGGGCCATCGGACTGCCGGCCGTCCGCTTGGGGGCCCGGGCGTGCCGGGAGGCCGAGCCCTTGCTCGCTCCGGGGATCAGCGGCGGCATCGATCTGCCCGACGACCACCAGGTCGACAACCGTGCCGTGGCCGCCGCTCTCATCGAGGCCTGCCGGGCAGCCGGGGTGAAATTGGTGGCCGACCGGGTGGCCAAGGTCGACATCGGGTCGGGCCAGGTGCGGGGCGTGGCTCTGCAGGATGGCGGCTCCCTCGCAGGTGCGACCGTCGTCGTGGCCGCCGGCAGCCGGTCCGGCGAGGTCGACGGGGTGCCCGATGGGTGGCGCCCCCCGGTCCGGCCGGTCCGCGGGGTCACCGTGCGCCTCCACGCCCCCGAAGGCGTCCCCCGCCTGCGACGCACGATCCGCGCCCTCGTCCACGGACGCTCGTGTTATCTGGTGCCCCGCGACGACGGGGGCCTGGTGCTGGGCGCCACCGTCGAGGAGCGTGGTTCCGTCCTCGACGTGCCCCTCGGGGGCCTGGCCGACCTGGTCGAGGACGCCCGTCGGGTCGTCCCCGCGCTCGACGAGTACTCGGTGCTGGAAGTGGCCCCGGGCCTGCGCCCGGGCTCCCCCGACAACGGGCCCATCGTCGGAACGACGCCGGTAGACGGCCTCCTGGTGGCCACCGGCCACTACCGGAACGGGGTCCTCCTGGCGCCGGCCACGGCCGACGAGGTGGTGGCGATGCTCGACGCACGGGACAGCGGGGCCCCCGCCGGGCCCAGCCCGTTCGATGCCTTCCGCCCCGCCCGCTTCGCCGACCGCCGGCCACACCGGTGACGACCTCGACCACCGTCAACGGCGAGCCCTGCGACCTCGCTCCCGGCTCCACCGTGGCCGCCTTGGTGGCCGAGTGGTGCCCGTCCCCACGGGGAGTGGCCGTGGCCGTCAACGGCGAGGTGGTGCCGAGGAGCACGTGGGAGCGCACCGAGGTGATGCCGGACGACGTAGTCGAGATCGTGTCGGCGGCGGCCGGCGGCTGATCCACGCGTCAGCCCCACCCCCACAGGGGTACCGTGGCTGGCGATGACCGACGCCGACCTCACCGATCCCTTCACGGTCGCCGGCACCGACGTCGGGTCCCGCCTGCTGCTCGGCACCGGGGGGATGACCAGCCCCGAGTCGTTGGCCGCCGCGCTGCGGGCCTCGGGCACGACGCTGGCCACTGTGGCCGTACGCCGGGTCGACCCGGCCACCCGGCACTCGTTGGTCGACCTGCTGGACGGCCTCGGCATCCGGATCCTGCCCAACACGGCGGGGTGTTTCACCGCCGCCGACGCCGTCCTGACCGCGCGCCTCGCCCGTGAGGCATTCGCCACCGACTGGGTGAAGCTCGAAGTGATCGGCGACGACCGCACCTTGCTTCCCGACCCGGTCGAGTTGCTGGCCGCAGCGGAGCAGCTCGTCGACGACGGGTTCGTCGTCCTCCCGTACTGCGGCGACGACCCCGTGGTGGCCCAGCGGCTCGAGCAGCTGGGGTGCGCTGCCGTCATGCCGCTCGGGGCCCCGATCGGCAGCGGGCTGGGCATCCGTAACCCGCACAACATCGAGCTGATCGTCGAGCGGGCGGGCGTGCCCGTCGTCCTCGACGCCGGCATCGGCACCGCCTCGGACGCCTGCCTGGCCATGGAGCTGGGCTGCAGCGCCGTGCTGGTGGCCTCGGCCATCACCCGGGCCGAGGATCCGGCGCTGATGGCGGCGGCCATGCGCGACGCGGTGGCCGCCGGGAGGGCGGCCCGCCGGGCCGGGCGCATCACCCGACGGTTCGTGGCGGAGGCCTCGTCGTCCTTCGAGGGCATGGTCGCCCCCGGGGGAACGGACGAGGGATGAACGTCCCGGCCGGCCGCCGCACGGCCACGCCGCCGGTGGCCCTCACCATCGCCGGCTCCGACTCCGGAGCAGGGGCGGGCATCCAGGCCGACCTCAAGGCCATGAGCGCCCTCGGCGTGTTCGCCACGACCGTCGTCACCGCGGTGACGGCCCAGAACAGCGCCGAGGTGACCGCCGTCCACCCGGTGCCGACCGAGGTGGTGGACGCACAGATCACGGCCGTGCTCGACGACTTCGACGTCCGGGCGACCAAGACGGGCATGCTGGCCACCGCGGCGACGGTACGCCTGGTGGCGGCCCGTGCCGCGGCGGGCGACCTGCCGGCGCTCGTGGTCGACCCGGTGATGGTGGCCTCCACCGGGCGCCGCCTCCTCGACGACGACGCCGTCGACGCCTACCGCCACGGCCTGGTCCCCCACGCCCTGGTGGTGACCCCCAACCTGTTCGAGGCGGCCATCCTGGCCGGCGTCGAGCCCCTGGGTGACACCGACGCCGACGTCGACGGCATGGCCGAGCTGGCCGCCCGCATCCACCGGCTCGGTGCCACCTGGGTGTTGGTCAAGGGCGGTCACCTCCCCGGCGTCCATGGCGCCGGACCCGGCCCGACGCCCGACCGGGTGGCCGACGTGCTGTTCGACGGGACCGACGTCACGGTGCTCGAGCAGGACCGGGTGGTCACCCGCAACAACCACGGGACCGGGTGCAGCCTGGCCTCGGCGACCGCCGCCCTGCTGGCCTCGGGCCACGACGTCCCGGCCGCCGTCATGCGGGCCAAGGCCTTCGTCCATGACGCCCTCGAAGGTGCCGCCCACTGGGACCTGGGGCGCGGCCACGGGCCTCTCGACCCATTCGGCTGGTCGCGCGACTGACTTGTCGTGCTCGGGGCGCCGGACCGTCCCATCTGGCCCGTCCCGCGACAGAGGCCGGGTCTTGCGACCCGGCCTCTGTCTCCCCCGGAATCCCCCGGTTACTACTGGAACGGCTCGATCCTTCGGACCTGAGCGCCCTCCCCCACGGATGACGGGAAGCCTCCCGTCATCAACCGTCGCATTGTGAGGGATCGCGACCCCAATGTAAACAGATGGTGAACAGTTCTCCCCTCACGTGACCGAACTGCCACGCTGCGTGGTGATCCGGGTCCCGGCACCCGGATGACACCCGACGTTCCCGACCGCCACGGCCCACCACTTCGGTGCGGCGGGGCCACCCGCTACCGTTGGCCCATGGCATCGTCGATCCCCCGCCGCCTGGCCCAACTCGTCGCGATCGGAAGAGTCGGGATCGGCTGCACCGCCCTGGCCGCCCCCACCCTGATGACCCGCCCGTGGATCGGCGATGCCGCCGAGTCGACCGACGCCCGCCTCTTGGCCCGCACCCTGGGTGGCCGCGACCTGGCCCTGGGCCTCGGCACGCTGCGGGCCCTCGGGGTGGACGACGCCGAAGCCCGCCCGTGGGTGGCCCTGGCCGGCATGGCCGACGCGGTGGACGCCGCCGTCACCCTCGCGGCCTTCCACCGTCTGCCGCGGCTCACCCGGTGGGGCATCCTGGCCTCCACCGTCGGCGCCGCCGTGGTCTCCTTCCGGGTGGCACTGGCACTCGAGCCCGACGAGTCCGGCCATCCGGGCGGCACCCCGACCGTGATCACCGCCACCCCACCAGCCTGACTCTCTGACGACCTGCCCCGGGATCCGGAGACCGCTCAGGCCCCCTGGGAGGGCGCCGGTAGGATGGGAGCATGGTCACGACGTCCCAGACCGCCCGCGCCGACGGTGCCGGCACCCCGCCCGGTGGACCCGGTCCCGACGGACCCGGATCCGACGGCGTCACCCCCTCCCCGTCCTACGAGCCGATGTCGGTCAAGGGCCCGGCCCTGATCGTCCTCGGCCTGGCCGTGGTCATTCTCCTCGGCGGCGTGGCCGCCGCAGCCCTCTCCAGCAGTTCGAACCCGAGTTTCTCCATCCGCCACGTAACCCTCGACGACGGCGCCACCGTCCACCTCGTTCCGGCGACCGTCAAGCTGCAAGCCATCGTCGACAACAGCGAACCGCCGGCCGACATCATCGGAAACTTGGGCGTCCCCCGGGAGTCGAAGGTCACCGGCGTCCAGAACTCGGACCGGCACACCGCCCAGTTCGACCGCACGGTCAGACTCTCGAGCCAGCTGGCCCAGCCCCAGGTCACCGAGGCCTACCGCAGGATGCTGCACGCGGTGGGCTGGAAGGTCATCTACGAGGGCCCGGCACCCCAGGGCGTGCGCGGTGCCACCGAGATCCTGGCCAAGAGGGGAAGCGCCGACGGCTTCTACTGGGAGGTCGGGGTCGTGGTCTCCCCCACCACGCCCACCGGTTCCACGCCGTACTCGGTCGAAGTGCTCGAGACCCCCGACGGCAACTGACCCTCGCCTGCCCTGACTGACGCCCCATTCCCTTCCGGGGCGGGCTCGACATCGGCCGGGTCCTCGGAGCGGCGGAACATCCACGCCCACAAGAACAGGTTGATCGGGTAGAGCAGGTACCCGACCCGGGTGGCGGGGGCCAGCAGGATGGCTACCAGCATCACCCAGCCGGTGACCGAGGCCACCGCCGCCGCATCCCTCGGCGGACGCCGCCACAGATAGCGGGCCAGGACAGCCAGGCCCAGGACAGTCGCCACGATCACGTACGGACGGTGGATGGCCGGAAACGCGGACACGAGCACATGACCGGGCAGGGCGCTTGCCGCCGGGGACGCCACCCCGGCCAGGCCGAGCGGGAACCGGATGACGTTGTCGATGAAGGCCGACGGGTTGTGCAGGGCAACCGGCAGCACCACCGGCACCACAAGCACGGCCACGGCCGCCATGTAGCGGCCCACCGCCCGCCGCCGCTGGAGGTCGCTCACGGCGAACAGGGCCAGGAAGACCACCGGCCAGGCGGTGAACTTGAGGGTGCTGGCCGCCCCGAGGGCGAGCCCGGCCAGCACCGGTCGTCGGCGTTGCAGGGCCACCAGTCCGAGCAACATCAGAGCCACCACCGGCATGTCGTCGCCGCCGGTGGCGAGCGGCAACGCCGCCGTGGGCAGGGCCGTGAGGGCCTGGAACGACCTGGTCCGGGCGTCGCTCGACGGACGGACCCGGCTGAGGGCGATCACGGCGATGATCACCGTGAACAGGAGGAACTGGATCCGGGCGTCGGTGAGCCGCGCCTCCACCTTGCTCCCGCTCGAAAAGCCGAACACCACCATGCCGGGCAGATAGGGGTAGTACAGCTCGTAGACAGGGATGGCACCCTGGCGTATCAGGATGTGGCCGCTGCGGTCGATCACCTGGTAGGGATCGTGACCGTGAGCGGCCCGGATGCCGGCCCGCTCCACGACCAGGACCTCGGGCTGGACGTGGAGCGAGGCATCGCCGTGGGTAGCCCACGTCACCTCGAGAGCGAGGGGTACCACCGTCGCCCCGAGTAGCACGACGGCGAAGGCCACCAGGCGGGCGGCCCGCCACCCGGGACCGTTCACCGGCGTTGCCGAGCCCACGGACGCCCGGCGGCGCCGATGGGCCACCACGGCCATGAGCACGGTCGCCGCGGCGTAGGGCCCCAGGGCCAGTCGGCCCCACTCACGGTAGAGGGGGATGCTGACGGCCAGGGCGGTGACCCCGGCGAACGCCGCCGACGTCCCGTACAGCAACGTGTCGCGGCCGTCGGCCGGCAGCGACCGCAGCCAGGCCACCAGCGCCAGCCACGCACGGGGGGGCCACCGGCGATCCGCCACGGCGCCGTCAGGCACCGTGGCTCCCAAGGGGAGCGAACAGCTGGCGGTAGAACCCGAGCTCGGCATCGAGAGCCGCCTCGATCGTGGTCGCCCGGCGGAAACCGTGGGACTCCCCCTCGAAGACGAGCAGCTCGGCGTCCACCCCGCCGGACCGCAGGCGGTCGGCGAACCGCTCCGCCTGGTCGAGCGGCACGATCGGGTCCTCGGCGCCCTGGAGCAGGAGCACCCGGCCCACCAGATCGGCGGCGTGGTGGATCGGTGACCGGTCCCGGTAGGTGGCGGCAGTCTCGGGCAGCGGTCCGACCAGCCGGTCCATGTAACGGGACTCGAAGTCGTGGGTATCGGCCGCCAGCGCGGCCAGGTCGGTCACTCCGTACCAAGCCACCGCCCCGGCGAACACCCGGGCCCGGATGAGGGCGGCCAGCGCAGTCAGCCCTCCGGCGCTGCCGCCCCGGATCGCCATGCGGGCGCCATCCACCAGCCCGTCGTCGGCCAGCGACCGGGCGAAGGCCACGCAGTCGTCGACGTCGCCCCGGCCCCAGGCACCCCGGAGCAGGTCCCGGTAGGCCCGCCCATAGCCGGTGCTCCCCCGGTAGTCGACGGCGGCGACGGCAATACCCCGGCTGGTCAGGAACTGCACCGTCGGGTCGTACCCGGGCTCGGCGGCGGCCGTCGGGCCTCCGTGGCAGAACACCACCAGTGGAGGGAGCGTGCCGGCGTCGGCCCCGACGTCGGGATTGGTCGGCGGGAAGAACAGGCCGGGCACCGAGTGGGTGCCGACATCGGCCGTACGGGGGACGGAGTGGGACACCTGTGCGGGGCCCACCAGCACGCCAGGCGGGGCAGACAGGCGCCGCGGGGGACGGGACCCGTCGAGGGCGACGGCGAAGACGACGTGGGCCTCGGTCGGCGTCGTGCCGTGGACCGCCGCCGACAACCCGTCGGGGCTGACCACGCCGGCCAGGCTCACGCAGGGCTGGTCGACCTCGGTGACCGACCAGGGACCCGAGTCGGGTCCGGCGACCGGCGGGCGGAGGACGACGAGGTGGTCCCGGCCCCCGGTACCCATCCGGGCCACCAGCGAGCCATCGGCCAGCTCACCGTAGGTGTGGGCCCCGAACACCCAGTCCGGCCCGTGGAACTCCGCCGCCACGTCGACCAACGCCACGGACGGCACCTCATCAGGAGCCACTCCGGAAGCCACTCCGGCGAGTGACCCGGGGGCCACCCGGTAGGGCAGCCACCACCCCGTCCGGTCGTCGACGAAGAGCAGGCCGCCGTCGGCCGCCCAACGGGGCTGGCCCACCGACACGCCCGGGCCGCCGGCCACGTCGACGGACGGGCCCAGGGCGATCCCGTCGTCCTCGGCCGACAGGGCCGCCACCCGGAGGACGGTCGCGTCCCACGGCATGTCCGGATGGTCCCACGTGCACCAGGCCAGCCACAGCCCGTCGGGAGACGCCCGCGGGGCCGATACGAAGTGGCCGCGGTCGACCAGCACCACCGGCTCGCCCGTCCCGTCGGTGCGGGCGGCGACGACTCGGTGGCTGGCCGACGAACCCGACACCCGCTCCTCCACCGACACCAGCCACCGACCGCCGGACGTGGTGCGCCCGTCGGCGTGGCGCACCTCGGACCCCCCGCTCGAGGTCAGCCGGAGCGGTGCAGCCGGCGACCCGAGCTCGATTCGGTGCCAATCCTGGTCGTCCTGGTCGACGTAGTACAGGACGCCGTCGGCCACCGTGGCCGCCCCGCCGCCGTATTCGTGGACCCGACTGCGGACGCTCACCCCGGGGGGCGAGACGTCGTGCCGCTCGGAGTCCCCGTCAGATGCGGCCTCGACCACCACCTGTCGGCCGCCCTCGTCGGGCCGGGACTCGGTCCAGTAGACGCGGCCCCGGTCAACCTGCAGACCGCCCCGCGACACTTTGCCGGCCGCCACCTGGGCCGCCGACCATGGCGAAGGCCACCACCCGGCCCGGGCCCCGCTCGGGACGTGGTCCCCCGACCCCGCGACCGCGGTTGCGTCCTCGTTGCTCATGGAATCTGTACGGTACCCGTAATGACCCCGACCCCTCCGCCTTCCGGGCCCGGTGCCTCGGATCCCCAGGCCTCGGATCCCGGAGGCGCAGCACCCGGGGGGCCCTTTGCCGCCTTCGTCGTCTCCGGCACCGACGACGGGGTGACGGCCGGCGTCTCCACCCTCACCCTGGACGACCTGCCCCCCGGCGAGGTGCTCATCGAGGTGGCGTGGTCGGCGGTCAACTACAAGGACGGGATGGTGACCCGTCCGGGCAACCGGGTCGCCCGGACATCACCGCTGGTGCCGGGCGTGGACCTGGTGGGAGCGGTGGCCGCCTCGGACGACCCGGCGTTCGCCCCGGGCGAACTGGTCATCGCCCACGGGTACGACCTCGGTGTCGCCCGCCACGGCGGATTCGCCCGGTTCGCCCGCGTGCCGGCCGCCTGGGTCGTCCGCCTACCCGAGGGGTTGACCCCCCGACGGGCCGCCGTGCTCGGCACCGCCGGGTTCACCGCCGCCCTGTCGCTCCACCGGCTCGAGCACCACGGTCTCCGCCCGGGAACGGGCCCGGTGCTGGTCACCGGGGCCTCGGGCGGCGTGGGCGGCATGGCCGTGGCCCTGGCGGCAGCCAAGGGCTACGAGGTGGTGGCCAGCACCGGCCGCACCGCCGAGCGCGACTACCTGGTCGATCTGGGGGCGGCCGAAGTCATCGGTCGCGACGACCTGATCGTGGCCCCCGAGCGGACCCTCGGGCCCGAGCGGTGGGCCGGGGCCATCGACTGCGTGGGCGGGGCCACCCTGTCGGCCGTGCTGCGGTCCCTTCGCTACGGGGCGGCGGTGGCGGCCAGCGGGCTCACCGGGGGCTCCACCTTCGAGTCCTCGGTCTATCCCTTCATCGTGCGCAACGCGGCCCTGCTCGGCATCGACACCGTCCTGACCCCGATCGAGGAGCGCCGGCGCGTGTGGGCCGAGTTGGCCGGCTGGGTGCCCGGCGAGGCGGTCGACGCCCTGGTCGACGGCGAGGTGGACCTGTCCGGCCTGGCCCCCGTGCTCGACGACATCCTGGCCGGCCGGGTGCGGGGTCGGATGCTGGTCCGGCCGCAGGGCTGAGGGGCGGCCCCGCCCGACGGCGTCCCGGACCTCCTACGTGCCGCCCGTGGCGCCGGACAGGATGGGCGACACCACCAAGGTGCCCCCGTTGCACGGCGCCAGGCTGGCGGGCACCGTCAACGGGTCGTAGTTGGCCGGTGGGGTGATCCGCAGTGCGGCGGACGACGGGCACGACGTCTGACTGCCCATCGGCACGTCTGAATAGCCGATGTTGAACGAGCCGGACTGGCCCGGTGCGATGGAGACGACCGTCTGGGCCCACTTGGTGAAGGCGTAGGACCCTCCGTTCACCGTCTTGGTGGGCACGGCCGAGCCCTGGGCGTCGACCATCTGGAGCGACGGGTAACCGGCCAGGACGCACGTCCGAGAGGAGTTGTTGCGCAGAGCCACCGTGGTCTCGATGGTGCCGGCGGCGCCGTTGCCGCCAGCCAACGAGGCGGCCAGCTGGCTGGTTGCGCAGGCCACCGTGCCTGATGCCGTCGTAGTCGTGGTGGCACCGCCGGCGGCGGTCGTCGTGGTTACGGCCGTCGGTCGGGTGGTCGTGGTGACCGCCGGCCGCTTCGTGGTCGTGGAGGTGGACGAGGACGTGCCCGACGAGCAGGCGGTGGCGAGTGCCCCGGCGGCCAGCACGCCGGCCAGCACCTGCGTGCCGCGGGCCACGGACCGCCTGGCCGGTCGGAGCGTCGGTCGGACGTGGGGGGTGCTCACCAGGCGAGCGTAGTTACGACGAGAAGTCCTCGGGGCGGATGCTGTCGAGGAAGCTCCGGAACTCGCCCACGATCTCCTCGGGGTTGCCGGTCTCCTCGGTCGACTCCCCCTCGTCCGACGAGTCGTCCTCCTCTTCGTCGACGGCCAGCATGATCCCCTCGGCGTCCATCAGGTCGTCGGCCACGAAGAGCGGTGCCCCGGTACGCACGGCCACGGCCACCGCGTCCGACGGCCGGGAGGAGACCGGCGACTCGCGGCCCTCGGTGCGCAGCACGATGTCGGCGTAGTAGGTGCTGGACCGGAGCTCGGTCACCACCACCCGGACCACGTCGGCCCCG
>DATCCR010000029.1:0-12722 GCA_036511155.1 Acidimicrobiales bacterium | reverse complement strand
TCCGCATCGACCTGTGGGGCGACGAGGTCGACCGGCTGACCCGGTTCGACGTGGCCGACCAGCGGTCCACCGACGATCTCGACCGGGTCGAGCTGTTCGGATGCCGCGAGCTGGTGGCCGACGAGGCCATGCGGGACCGGGCCGCCGCGCTGGTCGGCTCCGCCCCGTGGGGGCGCCAGCAGTGGGACCGGATCGCCGACGGCCAGCAGTTCGACGGCATGGAGTCGTGGCTGCCCTGGTTGGTCGAGGGCGAGGAGCTGCTGTGCGACCTCCTCGGCGACGACGCCCTGGTGGTGCTGGTGGAGCCCCGCCGGGTCCGGGACCGGGCGTCCGAGCTGCTCGACGAGGAGTCGGCGCTGGCCGACGCCCTGGCCGACACCTGGGGACTCGAGGCGGGCGGCGACGCCCCCCGGCTCCACGCACCGTACGACCGCCTCCTGACCGGCACCTCGGCCGGTGTCGTCTCGCTCGTCCCCTCCGCCGAGGGGCCCGACGTGCCCCTGGTGGAGAGCCGCGGGTGGGAGCCCATCCTGGGCGACGGGTCCCGGATGGCCGGCCAGGTCCGCGCCCTGTCCGAATCCGGGTACTCGGTGGTGCTGTGTGCGGCCTCCGCCGGGGGTGCCGAGCGGCTCTCGGGGTTGCTGGCCGAGGAGGGGCTGGTGGTGCCGGTGGCCGGCCCGTCCGACGACCTCGCCCTGCCCGGGGCGCGCATCGTGGTGGGGTCGGTCGACCGGGGATTCGTGCTGCCCGGCTGCAAGGTGGCCGTGCTGGCCGAGTCGGACGTCACCGGCCGGATGCGCCCGCACCGCCAGGCCCGGACCCGGGCCCGGCCGGTCGACGGGTTCTTCGACGACCTGGCCCCCGGCAGCTACGTCGTCCACCGCCAGCACGGGGTGGCCCTGTACGGCGGGATGGTCACCCAGACGATGGGGGGCGCCACCCGCGACTACCTGCTGCTCGAGTACCGGGGCGGCGACCGGCTCTACCTGCCGACCGACCAGATCGACCTGCTCACCCCCTATGCCGGCGGTGACTCGCCCAACGTCAACCGGCTGGGCGGGTCGGAGTGGCAGAAGGCCCGTTCGAAGGCACGGGCCGCCGTCCACGAGATCGCCGAGGAGCTCGTCGCCCTCTACCGCCGCCGCCTCGAGGTGCCCGGTCACGCCTTCGGGCCGGACACGCCCTGGCAGTCCGAGCTGGCGTCCTCGTTCCCCTTCGTCGAGACCTCGGACCAGCTGCGGGCCATCGAAGATGTCACGGCCGACATGGAACGGCCCCAACCGATGGACCGGCTCGTCTGCGGGGACGTCGGGTTCGGCAAGACGGAAGTGGCCGTGCGGGCGGTGTTCAAGGCTGTGCAGGACGGCTACCAGGCCGCCGTGCTGGTGCCGACGACGCTCCTGGCCAGCCAGCACGTCCAGACCTTCGCCGACCGGTACGCGCCGTACCCGGTGAAGGTGGCCCTGCTCAGCCGCTTCCTGACCAACGCCCAGGCCAACGAGGTGCTGGTCGGCCTGGCCGACGGGTCGATCGACGTGGTGGTGGGGACCCACCGGCTGCTGGGCCAGGACGTCACCTTCAAGAAGCTCGGGCTGCTGGTGGTAGACGAGGAGCAGCGGTTCGGCGTCAGCCACAAGGAGTCGATCAAGGCCATGGCCGAGGGGGTGGACGTCCTGACCCTGACGGCCAGCCCCATCCCGCGCACCCTGGAGATGGCGCTCACCGGCATCCGCGACCTGTCCATGGTCAACACCCCGCCGGCCGCCCGGCGCCCGATCCTCACCCATGTGGGGGAGTTCGAGGAGGCCGCGGCCAGCGAGGCCATCCGGCGGGAGCTGCTGCGGGAGGGCCAGGTCTTCTACGTCCACAACCGGGTCCAGGACATCGAGGCCACGGCCGAGCGGGTGCGCCGCATGGCGCCCGAGGCCCGGGTGGCGGTGGCCCACGGTCAGATGGACGAGGGATCGCTCGAACAGGTCGTGCTCGACTTCTGGCAGGGCGCCTACGACGTCCTGGTGTGCACCACCATCGTCGAGTCGGGCATCGACATGCCCACGGTGAACACCTTGGTGGTCGACCGCGCCGACCTGCTGGGCCTGGGCCAGCTCCACCAGCTGCGGGGCCGGGTCGGGCGGGCCGGCATGCGCGCCTACGCCTACCTGTTCCACCCGGCCGACCGGGTCCTGTCGGAGACGGCCTACGAGCGCCTGCGCACCATCGGCGACCACACCGAGCTGGGGTCGGGCTTCAAGATCGCCCTGCGCGACCTCCAGATCCGCGGGGCCGGCAACCTCCTCGGGCGCGACCAGTCGGGCCACATCGCCGCCATCGGGTACGACCTGTACGTCCAGATGGTGTCCGAGGCCGTGTCGGAGCTGAAGGGCGAGCCCCGGCCGCGCCCGCTCGAGCTGTCGGTCGACCTGCCCGACGCCGCCCACCTGCCCCCGGACTACGTCGAGGCGGAGGACGTGCGGCTCGAGGCCTACCGGCGCCTGTCCGCCGTGCGCACGGTGGCCGAGGTCGAGGATGTCCGCTCGGAGTGGCAGGACCGGTTCGGCCCGCTGCCGGCCCCGGCCACCGCCCTGCTCGAGGTGGCGCTGCTGCGGGTCGAGTGCCTGCGCCTCGGGGTCGAGGACCTGGCCGTGTCGGTGCCCCGGTTCGCCTCGGAGGGTGCCGGGCCCCGGGGCGGACCCGGCGGGCGGGCGGTGGCCAAGCTGACTCCGGTCATCCTCCCGACCTCGGCCGAGGTCCGCCTCCGCCGCCTCGCCCCGGGAGCCACGTTCGTGGCGGAGGCCAAACGGCTGACCATCCCGATCGCCCCGGACCCCGCCACCGGAGGGTACGCGCCGGCCCTGGTGGCACTGCTCCGCGAGCTCGTCCCGGCCGACTGACGCCCCCGTGGGCGGGGCCGGGGGACGGCGCGGGCCCCTTGGGCACCCCCGTCCGGAGGACCCCGGTTGCGACCGGTAGCATCGCCGCCGTGAAGCGCATCCCTGCCGCCATCGCCGCCGCCCTCGCCGTCCTCGCCACCGGCGTGGCGACCTCGGCGTGCAACGTGGCCCCCTCCGCCGCATCGGTCAACGGCGCCGTCATCTCGGTGGCGACCCTCAATGCCGAACTGAGGGGGCTGACCACGACGGCGGCCGGCCAGTGCCTGCTGTCGCTCAACGCAGGCCAGGCACTCGACCTGACGGGCGTGGGGGCCGGCGGCACGGGCACCTACCAGCTGAGCCTCGCCGCGGCCGTGCTCGACAACCGGGTCTACAACCTCCTGGCCGCCCAGTACCTGGTCGGCCACGAGGTCCGCATCACCGACAAGGACCGGGCCCTGGCCAAGGCCACCTTCGCCAAGATCCTCGACGGCGAGATCAGCGCCCAGGCCCAGCAAGCGGCGGCCGTCAGCGGGACGGCCGCCTGCCAGAAAGCCGACGGGTCGCCGTACACCGGCGCATCGCTCCTGACCGACCTTCCCGGCGACGTCCGGGACAACGAGCTGGCCAACCAGGCCATCGAGCAGTACCTCCTCGCCCGGGCCGCCGACCTGGGGCCGACCGCGCTGCAGGACTACTACGCGGCGAATCCGATGCAGTTCGTGACGGTCTGTCTGTCGGGGTTCGCGACGACCGACAAGACCACGGCCGACAACGCCTACAACAGCCTCAAGGCCGGCACCCCCCTCGACCAGGTGGCTTCGGCGGCGTCGGCCAACCCGGCGGCCCAGGTCCAAGCCGGTGCGGCCGGGTGCGCCACCGAGGCACGCGTCCTGCAGCAGCTGCAGGTCACGTCCCTCGCCGTCAACCAGCCGATCAGGCCGGTCCAGTCGAACGGGGCCTGGGTGATCTACGTGCCGACCAGCGTGACCCCGCAGTCGCCCGACCAGGCGGCCCTGTCCATCAGCCAGATCCTCACCCGCACGCCGGCCAACGAACGGAAGGTCACGAACTCGGTGCTGGGCTTCGCCCGGACCGCATCGGTGGAGGTCAACCCGCTCTACGGCACGTGGACCGGGACCCGGATCGCCACGCCGACCCCGCCGAAGGCCCGCTACCTGCTCCCGTTCACCGCCTCGGCCGTCTCGTTGCCGAGCACCTCGCCGACCTCGACCGGCCCGGTCACCCCCACCACGGGCGCCAACTCGGCCGCGGGCTGAGGTCCGCGTGCCCGACGCCCCGCGCATCGACGTCGTCGGGCTCGGGCCGGCCGGCCCGGAGCTGATCACCGCCGGGACCCTGGCGATCCTCGCCGCCGCGGGCCAGGTCGCCCTGCGCACCGGCCGACATCCGGCCGCCGGGGCCGTCGAAGGAGCCCGGACGTTCGACCACCACTACGAGTCGGCTGCCACCTTCGACGACGTGTACCGCGCCATCGTCGAGGACCTGGTCGCAGCGGCGGCCTCCGGCGGCCCGGTGGCCTACGCCGTCCCGGGATCGCCCACGGTGGCCGAGCGCACGGTGGTGCTGCTGGCCGGGCACCCCCGCGTCGTCTCGGGCGAGGTCACCGTGGTGGTACACCCGTCGGTCTCGTTCCTCGACGTGGCCTTCGCTCGCCTCGGGGTGGACCCGGTGGCCGCCGGGGTGCGCCTCGTCGACGCCGAGCAGTTCGCAATCGACGCAGCGGGGGAGCGGGGCCCGTTGCTGGTGGCCCAGTGCTGGAGCCGCCAGGTGCTGTCCGACGTGAAGCTGTCGGTCGAGTCGGCCCCCGACGGGCCGGTCACCGTGCTCCACCACCTCGGGCTGCCCGACGAGCGGATCGACGAGGTGGCGTGGGAGGACCTCGACCGGTCGTTCGAGCCCGACCACCTGACATCGCTGTGGATCCCGCACCTGGCCGCCCCGGTGGCCACCGAGCTCGTCGCCCTCGACGAGCTGGTCCGCACGCTGCGGGAGCGGTGCCCGTGGGACCGGCGCCAGACCCACGCCTCACTGAGCCGGCACCTGCTGGAGGAGTCCTACGAGGTCCTGGAGGCCATCGATGCTCTGGCCGCGGTGGACGCCGGCGAGAGTGACGACGAGAAGGACGGGGACAAGGCCGGCGACAGGGACGGGGACGGCGACGACCGCGAGGCCACCGCTGTGGCCCACCTCGAGGAGGAGCTGGGCGACCTGCTCTTCCAGGTCTACTTCCACGCCACCCTGGCCGCCGAGGAGGGGCGGTTCACCTTGGCCGACGTGGCCCGGGGCGTCCACGACAAGCTGGTGTCGCGGCACCCGCACGTCTTCGGCGACGTGACCGCCGAGACGGCGGACGACGTGGCCGCCAACTGGGAGGCCATCAAGAAGGTCGAGAAGGGCCGTTCCAGTGTGACCGAGGGGATCCCGGTGGCGCTCCCGGCCCTGGCCCTGGCGGCCAAGCTCCAGCGCAAGGCCACGGCCATCGGGATGGTGCTGCCGTCGCTGGCCGCCGAGGCGACGCGGGTGGCCGACGGGGCGGCCCGGCTGGCCGAGGAGGCCCGGGACGGTGCGGGTCCGGTCGCTGATGGCGAGGGCGGTGCCCGCCAGCGGGCCGATGAAGTCGGCGGGCTGCTCTTTGCCGCGGTGGGGGTGGCCCGGGCGCTCGGGATCGACCCCGAGACGGCCCTCCTGTCGCGCTCGGCGGCCTTCCGGGGCGAGGTCGAGGCCCGGGGCTGAGCGGGGCGCCCGACCCGGCCGGCCCGCGTCACCACGTCCCGGCTCCCCCGGCAGGTGGGAGGCCGTTGCGGGCCGCTTCCAGCTCCGGGCGCCGGGAGATCGACGGAGCAGACCACACGCGGTCCCTGGTCGCCGTCGGAGCACGACCGTCCGTGCGTCCGGAGGGGAGCAAGACCCGTTGCCAGGTGGTTCCGGGAGCCGACGGAACCGTCGTGTAACGTCGAATCGGCATGGGACCCGGCGAGCCGAAGGACGATGCGACGGGGCGCGAGCTGGCGGATCAGTACGACGAGGAGTACTTCGCGACCCACTGCTCGCGTGGCACGGCACCTCCGTACCGCAAGGGCGAAACACACTGGGAGCAGTTCTACGACCAGGTGGCCGAGCACATCGTCCGGAGCCTCGGACCGGAGACCGCCTTCGACGCGGGGTGTGCCGTGGGGTTCCTGGTCGAGGCACTGCACGACCGGGGCGTCGAGACCCACGGTCGCGACATCTCGGCATTCGCCATCGGCGAAGTCCGGCCCGATGTGCGTGCGAACTGCAGTGTCGGATCGATCACCGACCCCATCGAGGGCGACCACGACCTCGTGCTCTGTATCGAGGTGCTCGAACACCTGCCTGCCGACGATGCCGTCATCGCCGTCAAGCGTCTCGCGTCGGCGGGCGAGCAGATCCTCTTCTCGTCGACACCGACCGATGTCGACGAACCCACGCACGTGAACGTCCGCCCACCGATCTACTGGATCCGCCAATTCGCATCGCACGGGTTCGCCCCCGTGCTGACGCATGACGCCACCTACCTCTGCCCCCACGCGCTGTTGTTCGCCAAGTCGGACCGCCCCGTGGAGGAGGAGGTGCTCCTGGCGGCGGCGGAGCTCGTCCGGCTGCGCATGTCCCTGGCCGAGCAGACGCGCCGGGCCGTCGACCTGAACATCCGACTCGCCGAGGCACTCCGGACCGCGCACGAGATCACCGTCCGTCTGGCCGAGGCGGACGTGGACCGGGAGGAGATGGTCATCGAGCTCCGCTCCCTCGAACGCGAGCTGTCGGACGACCGGCGCCGATCCGCCGAGTCGGTGACCGACCTGCAGTCCGCGCTGGCACGCCTGCACGGCGTCACCCATCAGAACCTCCTGGTCGACGCCCGTCTGGCGTCGATCGAGTCGAGCGCGTTCTGGCGGATGACCATGCCTGCCCGCCGCATCGCCGATCGGATTCCCCGACCGGTCCGGAGCTCGGTGAAGCGGATGTTGAAGTCGGCCAAGACCGGCGTGCGTCCCGACACCGTCCCGGCGCTCGTCGTCGTCGATGTCCTGGCGCCGCCCAACGCACCGGCCCCGACGGACGCCGATGTCGCGGCGCCGCTGCCCACGCCGGCCACGGCCGCCTCCGGCCTCAACGTGCTGCTGGCCGACCAGCAGTTCCCGCAGCTCCAGCCGCTCCGGGTCTTCCGGTCGCCGGACCAGCGTCCCACGGTGCACGTCGTCACGGACTCGATCTCCGCCGGGAGCCTGTTCGGTGGAGTGGCCACCGCGCTGATCCTGGCCGCCCAGGTGGCCGGGCGCACCGGCGGCCGGATGCGGGTCGTGACGAGGACCGTCCCGGGCGATCCCGCGGTCGTGGACCGACTGCTGCGCCATGCGGGCGTCGGAGGCGACGTGGAGGTGGAGACGATCCACGCGGGTATCGACAATGCGACGGCGATCCCCACGGGCGATGACGACATCTTCATCCCGACGTCCTGGTGGACGGCGGTGCCCACCGTGACGGCCGTCGGCCACTCTCGTGTGGTCTACCTCCTCCAGGAGGACGAGCGCCTGTTCTATCCGACGGGCGACGAGTCGCTCCGCTGCGCCGAGCTCATGGCGGACGACCGCCTCCGCACCGTGGTCAACAGCGACATGCTCTTTCGGCACCTGACCGAGGGGCCGTCACCGTTGACCGGGCTCGGTGAGCGGTCGGTGGTGTTCGAGCCGGCGTTCCCGCCCGGGCTCTACTACGAGGACCGCTCGGGACGGGCGGCCGGAGCGAAGCGGACGTTCGTGTTCTACGCCCGGCCGAACAATCTGCGCAACCTCTACTGGAGAGGCTTCGAGGCCATCGAGCGCTCCCTGCTCCTGGGGACGCTCGCTGCTGACGAGTGGCGGTTCGTCTTCCTCGGAAAGGACATCGGCACCGTCGACCTTCCGGGGTCCCCGGAGGTGGAGATCGCCGAGAATCTCAGCCTGGAGGAGTATGCCGCCTACGTGCGCTCGGCCGACCTGGGCCTGGGCCTGATCTACTCGCCGCATCCGAGCTACCCGCCCCTCGACCTTGCCGCCAGCGGCGCCGTCGTGGTCACGAACTCGTACGGGTCCACCAAACGAGACCTTTCGGGGTACTCGCCCAACATCATCTGCACCGAACCCACGGTCGATGCCCTGGTGGACGGTATCGCCCGGGGCGTGGCGTTGGCCTCGGACCCCGACCGTCACTCCTCGGACGGGCCGTTGCTGGCCAGGAGCTGGACGGAGACGCTCGCCCCCGTGGTCGACCGGATCCTCGCCTGGCGCGCCGGGAACTCCTAGACCGCGCCATGTTCACCGGACTCGACGAGCCGATCCACTACCAACCGCCGTGGGACGTGCCGTTCGCCCTCCGCCGGTCATGGCTGGAGGGCGCCGGTCACACCGTCGCCTACCTGTACGAGCTCGAAGACACGTCGACGTTCCGCTACCGGGTCTTCAACATGGTCGAGAGCCTGCGATCGGACCCGGGCGCTGCCACGTCGGCAAGTTGGTTCACCCGACGGGAGTACCGGACCGACCAGTCGTTCATCGATCGCTGTGACACCTTGGTCATCTGCCGTACCCGGTACGACGACGCGGTGGCGCGCCTCGTGGAGCGGGCGAGAGCGCGGGGCGTGACCGTCCTCTTCGACGTCGACGACTTCGTGATCGACCCGCACTACACGCACTTCATCTTGGATGCGCTCGGTGTCTCACCGGAAGAAGACGAACACTGGGACTACTGGTTCAGCTACATCGGGCGGCTCCGGGCGACCCTCGACCTGTGCGACGGCGCCATCGCCACGAATCGCACCCTGGCCGATCGCATCGAGCGCGCCACGGGGGGGCTGCCGTGCGGCGTCATCCCCAACTTCCTCAACCGACGCCAGACGGAGGTCTCGGATCTGGTGCGCGGGGTCAAGCGTGCCAACGGGCACCGACGGGACGGTCGGGTCCTGATGGGGTACCTGAGCGGATCGCCCACCCACGCGCGGGACTTCGAGCTCGCCTCCCCGGCGTTGGCCGACGCCATGCGCCGTCATGAGGACCTCGACCTCCGGATCGTCGGCTTCATGGAGATGAACAGCCATCTCGAGCCGTTTGCCGGCCGGATCGAACGGGTGCCCCTCCAGGACTACTGCAACCTGCAGCGCATGACCGCCGCGTGCGAGTTCTGCCTGGTCCCTCTGGCGGTCAACCACTTCACCGAGTGCAAGTCCGAGCTCAAGTTCTTCGAGGCGGGCATCGTCGGTTGCCCTGTCGTGGCCACCCCCACGCCGGCCTATGCCGATGCCATCACGGACGGCGTCGACGGCCTCCTCGCTGCCACCTACGACTGGCCCGACAAGGTGGAGGCCGCCTACGACCTGGCGGCATCGGACGGACCGGAGTACCGCGCCATGTGCGCCGCGGCGCTGCGGTCCTCCCGGGACCGCTATGCCTGGGACGCCCAGGCCGACCTCATCACCAAGACCGTCGACACCCTCCGGGTTCCTTGATCGCGCCGCGTCCGCACCACGGAGACGGTCCCGCACGGCAGACCGGTGCCGCGGCGCAGGGTCCCGCCGATGGTAACTTTGCACCCACGCCGAACAGGAGTACTAGCGCACAGTGAGCTCGATCGAGCAGGTAATCGGCAGGGAAGTCCTCGACTCCCGCGGCAACCCCACCGTCGAGGTGGAGGTCGTGCTCGATTCGGGTGCCTCCGGCCGGGCCATCGTCCCGTCGGGCGCCTCCACCGGAACGTTCGAGGCCGTCGAGCTGCGAGACGGCGGTGACCGCTACCGGGGCAAAGGCGTGCTGGCCGCCGTCGAGAACGTGAACGGCGAGATCGCCGACTTCCTCGAGGGGTTCGACGCCCTCGACCAGCGTTCGGTCGACCTGGCCATGATCGACGCCGACGGGACGCCCAACAAGGCGCGCCTGGGCGCCAACGCCATCCTGGGGGTCTCCCTCGCCACCGCCCGGGCCGCGGCCGACGAGCTCGACGTGCCCCTCTACCGCTACGTGGGCGGGGCCAACGCCCACATCCTGCCCGTGCCGATGATGAACGTCGTGAACGGCGGGGTCCACGCCGACAACTCGATCGACCTGCAGGAGTTCATGATCATGCCCGTCGGGGCGGCGTCGTTCTCCGAAGCCCTGCGTTGGGGGGTCGAGACCTACCACGCCCTGGCCGGCGTGCTCCACGACCGCAAGCTGTCCACCGCGGTCGGCGACGAGGGCGGATTCGCCCCCAACCTCGACTCCAACGAGGACGCCGTGCGGATCCTGGTCGAGGCCATCGAGGCGGCCGGCCGGGTGCCAGGTGACGAGATCGCCATCGCCATGGACCCGGCCACCAGCGAGCTCTACCGCGACGGGGCCTACGTGCTGGCGGGCGAGGGCCGGACCCTCTCCTCGGACGAGATGGTGCAGTACTGGGTCGACCTGGTCGGCCGCTACCCGATCGTCTCCATCGAGGACGGCATGGCCGAGGACGACTGGGACGGTTGGGCCGCTCTGACGGAGCAGCTCGGCGGCAAGGTGCAGCTGGTGGGCGACGACCTGTTCGTCACCAACGAGGAGCGTCTGCGCCGGGGCATCGACGTCGGCACGGCCAACGCCATCCTGATCAAGGTCAACCAGATCGGCTCGCTGACCGAGACGCTCGGAACCATGGACCTGGCCACCCGCAACTCCTACGCCTGCGTGATGTCGCACCGGTCGGGGGAGACCGAGGACACCACCATCGCCGACCTTGCCGTGGCCACCAACTGCGGGCAGATCAAGACCGGCGCCCCGGCGCGGTCCGACCGCGTCGCCAAGTACAACCAACTGCTCCGCATCGAGGAGGAGCTCGGCGAGTCGGCCGCCTTCCTGGGCGGGGCCGCCCTGTCCTCGTGGAGCGCCACCGCGTGAGCGAGCGCCGCCACGCCAAGGCGAAGGCGACTCCGAAGGGGGGGTCGGCCCCCCGTCCGACGGGGCGCCCGACCGCACCGGCCCGCGGCCGCCGGCCCGCCACGTCGTCGCCCAAGAAGGCGACCGCCAAGAACCGGCCGACGGGCAAGGCTTCCTCGAAGCTGCGGCCGCCCGCACCCCGCACCCCGGTCCGCCCGACGACGCGCCCGACCACCACGGGCAAGGCGACGCGCCCGACGCGCCCGACCGCCGCCGAGCGGGCCGCCGCCGAGACCCGGCGGAAGCGGATGCCCGTCGCGCTGGGTGCGGCCGCGGCAGCCGTCGTGCTGGTGACCAGCTTCCCGCTCTCGGTCCTCCTGGGCCAGCACCGCCAGCTGTCGGCCGAGGCGGCCCAGCTGTCCTCGCTCCGTCACCAGAACAGCCTCCTGGCCGAGCAGCGCCAGCAGCTCAACTCCAATGCCGAGGTCAAGCGCCTGGCCCGCCAGAACTACCAGCTGGTCGAGCCGGGGCAGGCCCTCTACGACATCCTGCCCCCGGCCGGACAGACCACCCCGTCGGCCCCCGGGGCGCCCACGGCCGGCGACCCGGCGAACCAGCCGTTGGTGGCGCCGTCCCAGGCCCCCAACATGAGCCCCGACCCCGGCCTGCCGAAGGCCACCGTCCCAGCACCGTCGGGCGCCGGTGGGCCGTCGTCGGCGCCGGCCCCGGCGGAGCCGTCGGGCGGGTTCTGGTCGCGGGTCGGCTCGACGCTCCAATTCTGGAAGTGACCCCCGACGCCGGGCCGGCCGGCGGCTCGGGCCCCGGCCCCGGAGGACCCCTTCCTGACGACACCGCCCGGGTGACCGAGCTGCTCGGCCGCACCCCGGCCGGCGCCTTCGACGTGGTCGTCCGTGCCGAGGACGGGACGCCGGCGGTCATCGCCAACGCCCCCTTCCTGGCCGACGGCACGCCGATGCCCACCCGCTACTGGCTCTGCGACCCCTACCTCCGCGAAGTGGTGAGCCGGCTGGAGTCGACGGGCGGGGTCCGGGCCGCCGAGGCGGCCGTGCCGTCCGACAGGATCGCCGCCGCCCACGCCGTCTACGCCGCCGAGCGGGACGCCCTGATCGATCCGGGCCACACCGGGCCGCGCCCGTCGGGCGGGGTCGGAGGGACACGCGAGGGCGTCAAGTGCCTCCACGCCCACCTGGCCTGGTGGCTCACCGGGGCCGACGACCCGGTGGGGGAGTGGACGGCCCGCCAGATCGGCCTGCACCCGGCCTGAGCCGGACGCACCGGGCCCGGACCGGGACGTGGCCACGATGGTGGCCGCCCGGGGTGCGTGGTAGCAAGGGCGCATGCCCTCCGGAGATGCCGTGGCCGCCATCGACTGCGGCACCAACTCGACCCGCCTGCTGGTGGCCGACGCCGACGGACGCCCCGTCGAGCGGCTGATGCGGATCACCCGGCTGGGTCAGGGGGTCGACGCCACCGGGCGCCTGGCCCCCGAGGCGATCGACCGGTGCGTGGCCGTCCTGGCCGAGTACCGCCAGGTCATGGACCGGCTGGGCGTCGGCCGGGGTCGACTGGCCGCTACGTCTGCCGCCCGCGACGCGGCCAACGGGGCCGACTTCCTCCGCCGGGCCGGCGAGGTCACGGGGCTCGAGCCGGAGCTGTTGACCGGGCTCGACGAAGGGCGCCTGTCGCTGGCCGGCGCCGTGGCCGACCTGGACCCGGCCGACGGCCCGTTCCTGGTCCTCGACATCGGCGGGGGCTCGACCGAGCTGGTCGCCGGCGCCGGGCCCGACGACCCCGACCTGGCCGCCGTCTCCCTGCAGATGGGCTGCGTCCGGGTGAGCGAGCGGTACTTCGTGGACGACCCGCCGACGGGCATCGAGCTGGCCTCGGCCCGGGCCGACGTGGCCGCCCAGCTCGAGCGGGCGGT
>DATCCR010000028.1:0-2814 GCA_036511155.1 Acidimicrobiales bacterium | reverse complement strand
GCACGAACACCTTGATGGCGCTGATGGCGGTGCGCAGGTCGGGCGAGCCGCTGGCCACCTTCTGGGCGGCGTCGATGGTCATCAGCCGGGCGGACAGCACGTCCATGTAGGACTCGGCGATGAACCCCTGGATGAACTGCTTGTCCTTGAGCAGGCCGCCGTGGACCTCGCGGGTGAGCGTGCGGTCGACCATCAGGTCGAAGGCCCGCCACATCTGGCCGACCGAGTTCATGCAGTGGTAGACCCGACCGGCCCCGAGGCGGTCCTGGGCGGCCTGGTGCCCCTGGCCCACCAGCCCGAGCGTGTTCTCGACGGGTACCCGGACGTCCTCGTAGCGGATCTCGCAGTGGTCCGACGTCGAGTGCCCGAAGATGCCGATACCCCGCACGATGTGCACGCCCTTGGTGGCTGTTGGCACGATGATCTGGGTCATCTTGCCCGGCGCGCCCAGCTCGCCGGAAGGGTCGTCGGCCCGGCACATGACGATGAAGAAGTCGGCGTCGATCCCGTTCGAGGTGAACCACTTGTGGCCGTTGATGACCCAGTCGTCGCCGTCGCGGACGGCCTCGGTGGCGATCGAGCGCGGGTCCGACCCGGCGTGGTCGCGCTCGGTCATGGAGAAGCCGGACTCCATCTCGCCCTCGATGAGGGGGATGAGCCACTTCTTCTTCTGCTCCTCGGTCCCGTACTTCACCAGCACGCTGGCGTTGCCGGAGTTGGGAGCGGCGACGCCGAACAGGGCCGAGGCGCCGACGGCGTAAGAGAGGATCTCGTACATGTAGGCCAGCTCGAGGAAGTCCAGCCCCATCCCCCCGTACTCCGTGGGGAGGTGGGGGGCCCATAGCCCCGCCTCGTTGACCTTGGCCTTGATCTCCTCGCGCAGCTCGATGCTCTGGTGGCGGGCCCGTTCCCGCTCGTCCTCGTCCAGCTCGCCGGCCCGGCTGGTCCGCCACAGAACCTCCTCGTTGGGGAGGATCTCGGCATTGACGAAGTCGGCCGTCCGCCGTCGGATGTCGTTGACGGTGGGGTCGAGGCCGGGAATCGGCGTCACGTTGATCGCCACGGGGGTCTCCTTCGTCAGGCGGGGGGGTGTGTGGCATTCATCATCACCCAGGTGACCGGCCCGGGGACCGGCCGAAAGTCCCGACTTTGGCCAGGAAGTCCCCGTCGAGCACTACTGTGCGCGGCATGCCTCCTGCACCGTTCAACTTCTCGCCGATCACCCTCGACCGGCACATCCGCAACGAGGCCGCCGTCCTCGGCGCCCGCAGCTTCTACGACGATCCCTTCTTCATGCACCTGTCGGCCGAGCCGATGCTGCGGGCCCGGGGCCTGGCCATCTACATGCGGACCCACCTGGCCGCACTCGGCGCCACGGCGGTCGCCACCGGCGCCCGCGACCGTTCCGGCACCCTGGTGGGGATCTGCGTGTGGCAGCGGCCCGGCACCTACCCCCTGCCCGTGACCGCCCAGGCCCGCGAGATGGCCGGGGCGCTCCGGGCCCTCATCCCGAGGCCTGCTTCCGTCATGAAGGGCCTCCGGTACACGCTGGCCATGGAGAGGGCGCGGCCCCGCGAGCACCACTGGTACCTGTGCCTGCTGGCGGCCGACCCCATGGCGTGGCGTCGGGGGATCGGGACCGCGCTGATCGAATCCAGCCTGGCATCCGTCGACGAAGACGGGCTGCCCTGCTACCTCGAGACCCAGAAGGAGGCGAACCTGGCCTACTACCGGCGGTTCGGCTTCGAGGAGACGGACCGGCTGACGCCCAGCCCGGGCGGGCCGGCCCTGTTCACCATGACCCGTCCCGCCCGCTAGGTCGACTGCGGTCCGCCGCCGTCGTCGATGACGGCCCGGGCCTGGCGGTCGTGGGGTCGTCGGCTGGATGGGAGTCCCGGCGGACGGATCGCAGAATCGGGTGGGCCTGGTATCAGATCTGATACCGCTCGACTCCGAACTCCAGAATGCCGTCGGGACTCCCTCGTTCAGTGGGCCCGGACCGTGAGGTCGTAGACGGTGACGCCGTCCACCGTCGTTGCCGCGTAGTGGGCCTTGACCCACGTGGCGATGGCCGACGAGTACGAGGTCGTCGCACCGGCCGACGGGCCGAAGCCCATGCCGTTCCCGCCGATGTAGAAGTGGATCTTGCCCTCGGCAACGTACTTCTGGAACTGGGGCAGTGTCGGGGCCGGATCGGTTCCGTTGAAGCCGCCGATGGACAGGACGGGCTCGCCGGTGGCCAGCTGGTAGCCGGCCGCCGAATTCGATCCCGTGGTGGCGGCCACCCAGGTGAACCGGGAGGCGTGCGACTTCAACAAGGCGGTGAGCTGCTTGCCCGGCGTCGAGGCCTCCAGCAGACCCCCGGCCCCCCCGGCACCGCCGGGACCGCCGGCGAAGCCTCCGGGCAGCGTGACCGACCGGGGCAGCTTCGTCCCGTTGGGCAGCGTCGTCCCCTTCGGGAGCGTCACCGCGCCACCGGCCGTCGACGTGCCCCCACGTGGGAACCCGCCCATTCCGGTCGGGGGTCCGCCGGTGCCGCCACCGGGGAACCCGCCGCCCGCGCCGGCACCGGGCGCTCCACCGGCGGCCGTGCCACCACCCGGAATCCCTCCGGCCGCACCGGTCGCACCTCCGGCAGCGCCGGTCGTCCCGCCCGGGAACCCGCCCCGGCCACCGGGGAACCCGCCCCGGCCACCGGGGAACCCGCCCCGGCCACCGGGGAACCCGCCGCCGGGGCCGAATCCGCCACCCTGGACGGCCGGACCGGCCGAGGGGATGGAACCGGCGTGGGCTGTCGATGCGGTGTCGATGGCG
>DATCCR010000027.1:0-34755 GCA_036511155.1 Acidimicrobiales bacterium | reverse complement strand
AGATCCACGACGGTCGATTGCTCGTTCTCGTGCTGCGGATGGCCCACCGCCGCGAGGCCTACGAACGCTGAGCACGGGGTCTGCGGCGATCAGAGTTCTCTACCTCGCACTCGGCCCTGCTCGAAGTTCAGACCAGGCCGCCAGGGATCACGGGGCGGCGAAGGCGCAGCTCACATGATCTCGGCGATCATCGTTTCCGCTTCCGCGTCGAACGCCTCGTCTCCGACCGGAGCCTCCTCATGTGGTGCAGTGGGTCGCCTGAGGATGAGGGCTCCGAGGACGATCGCCACCAGGACGCTGCTCAGGGCGACGGTGAAGGCGAGTCGGTAGCCACCGTCGAGAGCATCGATGGTCGAACTCCCCGAGGCGAGCAGCGAGGCCGTGTGGCTGGTGGCCACGGCTCCGAGGATCGCCACCGACAGCGCACCGGACACCTGTTGGGACACGTTGATGATGCCCGAACCGATGCCCGCATCCTTTGCCGGCACCTCGGCCAGGGCGATGGTCAGCAGGGGCGTGAATGCCGCCGCCGCTCCGAAGCCGATCAGCAGCACTGCCGCGAAGATCTGCGGGAAGTAGGCGGTGTTCGGCCCGGACCCGACGAACAGCGCCAGGCCGATAGCCACGACCACCAGGCCCATGAGCGACGTGGACTTGGCGCCGAACCTGCTGATGATCCGGTTGGTGATCCCGGTGGACATCACCGCAACCATGAGTGTCTGGGGCAGGAACGCCAGACCGGTGGCGACCGAGTTGTAGCCCAGCACGTGCTGGAAGTAGAGGACGCCGATGAAGAAGGTGCTGTACATGCCCACCACCATCAGCCCTCGGACCAGACTCGAGGTCAGCAGACCCGGCGCCCGCAGGACGTTCATCGGCATCAACGGGTGGGTCAACCGGCTCTCGAGCAGGACGAACGCGGCCAGCACGACGATCGCCGCCCCTCCCAACATCAGGGTGTGGGACGAGTTCCACCCGTACTCGCTCGAGCTGACGATGGCGTAGATCGCCAGCATCAGTCCCCCGGTGCTGAGCACGGCGCCACCGACGTCGAGGCCCGCCCGGATCCCGAGTCCGGCGTTCTCGTCGATCAACGCCATTCCGAGGATGAAGGTGACGATGCCGATGGGAATGTTGATGAAGAAGATCCAGTGCCAGCTGAGCGCCTGGGTGACCCACCCTCCGACCAGGAGGCCGAGCGACCCGCCACCGACCGCCACGATGATGTAGGCGCTCATCGCCCGGGCCCGCTCAGCCGGCACGGGGAAGTCGGCGACGATGATCGCCAGGATCACCGACGACGACAGTGCCGCCCCCAGGCCCTGGGCGAACCGGGCTCCGACGAGCAGTGCCTGGCTGTCGGCGGCGCCACAGGCGGCCGAGGCCAGCGTGAACAGGGCCACACCGACCAGGAAGACCTTCTTCCGACCGATGAGGTCGCCGAGTCGGCCGGCCAGCAGAAGTGCCCCGGCAAAGGTGATCAGGTAGGCATCGATCACCCAGGCGAGTGCGGACTGGGTGAAGTGCAGATCGTGCTGGATGGTGGGCAGCGCCACGTTCACGATCGTCTGGTCCAGCGTGTTCATCAACATCGCGAAACAGACGACGATCAGGGCGACCCAACGGCGACGCTCGTGGACGAGGCCGCTCAGGGGAGACGGCATTCGGGGGATTCCTCGATCTCTCGGGGGGGTATGGGTACCACCTACATTGATAGTCACTAGGATAATGAGTGTCAAGCCTACGTGGTAGTCGCCAGTTCAGGATCGATCCAGGTAGACTGCGGCCGATGTCGACGAGCCATACGCCCGGAGTAACGGTCCTCGTGACCCAGTTGTCGCGGTTCATCTACCGGCGCACGTCCGAGGAGCTGCTGGGCATGCGGGTGAAGGAGTTCGCATCGCTGGCCATCCTGCGCGAGCACAGTCCGGTCCCCCAGCAGGAGCTCGGGGAGATCCTGTGCGTCGATGCCAACAACCTGGTGCTGCTGCTGAACGACCTCGAGTCACGGGAGTTCGCCCTGCGTCGCCGTGATCCGGCCGACCGCCGCCGGCACCTGGTCGAGATCACCGATGAAGGCAGGCGGGCACTGGTCGCGGCCGAAAAGGGGATCGAGAGCGTCGAGGACGACGTGTTGGCCCCGCTCTCCCGAGGCGAGCGGACAGAACTCCAGGCCCTGCTGGCAAAGGTGCTCGACTGAGTCCCGTCCGCACCCTCGGATACGCCTCGGCCGGCACCCGCTCCTCCCCCGGCTTAACCTCTGCCTGCAGGGTGGACCCGGCACAGGTGAACCCGTTCCGGTTCCCTGGCCCCGACCTGGAGGGCCGATGCGAAGACTCATCTGTGGAGTGATCATCGCCGCAGCGGTGCTCTCCGTCTCGCCCTCGGCCTTCGCCGGTACGGAGCTCGTGCCTTCCTACTTCTACCCGTCCGGCAGTCCCAATCCGTGGAGCGTCATGTGCTCCAGCATGAGCACCGCCGGCTCCGGATCGATCGCGATCCTGAACCCCGCCAGCGGTCCCGGACGTTCTGCAGACCTGAACTACTCGGCTGCGCTCACCACCTGCCACCTCGACGGTCAACGCGTCATTGGCTACGTGGCGACGAAGTACACCCGCAAGTCGATCGCATCGGTCGAGCAGGCGATCGACACGTACTACAGCTTCTATCCGAGGCTCGATGGGATCTTCTTCGACAACATGTCCATTTCGCCTGCCGCGAACGCGTCCTGCAAGGGCTGCACCATGACGGTCTCGTCGTACTACTCAGCGCTGTACGCCTACGTGCACGCCAAAGGGACCAACACCACGGTCGTCGGCAATCCCGGCACCCCTGCGGCGACCCCGTGGCAGCTGAGCACCCCGGTGGCCGATGCGGTGGTCACCTTCGAAGGATCAGCTGCGAGCTACAAGAAGTACGTTCCCCCGGCCTGGATCCACACGGAATCGGCTGACAGGATCGCGAACATCATCTATGCGGCTCCGGCATCGGCTCTGCTGTCGAACTGTTCGACCGCAGCTGCAGACAATGCCGGCCTGCTCTACGTCACCGACGCCAAGTTGCGGCCGAATCCCTACGCCGCGCTGCCTTCCTACTGGACAGCGGAGACCTCGAGCTGCTGACAGCATCAGGCGCACTCCGGGGGTTCACGTCACTGAGCAATCCGCCCTCAGCCTGCCCAGCTGCGCACGTCGTGCGTGCATCATCGGATCGACTCCAGAGACGTCATCCGTCGGCACTCAGTGGGTGAGGCGACTGTTCGGACAACCGTTCCCAGATCCGACGCAGGGTCCGACGTTCCGCGGGCGTAGTGGCGGCAAACAACGTGGTTCGCAAGACGTCGTTGTGCGTGTGCCGGGCGGATTGCAGCGCTCGATCGCCATCGACCGTGAGCACCGTGAACCATCGCCGTCGGTCCGCAGGGTCGACCTCACGCCGGACAAGGCGATCGAGCTCGAGGCGCTTGACCAGATGCGTCGTTCCAGCTGGGCTGAGTAGCACGCGCTCGCCGAGATCCGACATGCCAAGTCGCTGGTCCGGTGCGTTGAACAGCGTGATCAGCACGTCGAACTCCGTGACCGAGAGGCCATGGGCGCTGCGGAGTCGGGCGTCTAGGTCTTGCAGGACCAGGCGGTGCAGCAGCATCAGTGCGCCCCAGGACTCCCATTCCTCCGGTTCCAGGAACTCGTGATCGGACCTTGACTTCTCCATGCCCGTCAGTATAGTTCCTTTCAGAAGGAAAGACTATCCAGGAGGAACCACCATGGCATTCGCGATCATCCACCACTTCCCCGGCGGCACCGAGGCGAACTACAAGGCGTCGACCGGAGCGGTGCATCCGCCGAACGGGCTCCCCGACGGTCAGATCTTCCACGCAGCCGGCGCGTCGCCGGACGGGTGGACCATCGTGGCCGTGCACGAGTCGAAGGAGAGCTGGGAGCAGTTCCGCGACGGCATCCTCATGCCGCGCATGCAGGCAGGGATAGAGGGCGGATTCGCGTCTCCTCCCGAGGAGACCGAGATCGACGTCTCCACCCTGCTTCCTTAGCGGCACCGCCACTCTGAACAGAAAGGGGGGCGAACACATGCTCTCGAACAACCGGATCTCGGCAGTACTCGTCTCGACTGACCTGGAGAGGAGTCAACGCTTCTACGAGACGAAGGTCGGGCTCACACTCTCACCCGAGACGATCAAGAACCATCTCCTCTTCGAGTCTGCCGATGGAACGTCGGTGCTCATCTACGGCCGAGGTGCAGGCAACAAGGCCGACCACACCCAGGTGCGCTTCTGGTCGACCGACATCGACAAGGACGTCTCGATGCTTGCCTCGAACGGCGTGGTGTTCGAGGAGTACGACACGGAGTCGTTCAAGACGGTCGACCACATCGTCACGTCGCCCGGCATCGGACGCTCGGCCTGGTTCAAGGATCCCGACGGGAACACCATCGCGGTGTTCCAACCGGAGTGAAGGCGTTCTGACGCGACGTCACGACGACCATGTGCCGGCAATCGCCGGCGCATGGTCGCGCTCTACTGCGGAGACGGGCCCGGACGGCTCCTCGGGTTCGCTCTGCCCACCGATGCGCCCAGGGCCGCTTCGTTCGGCAATCGCTGGATCTGAGCACTCAGAACTCAACCTCCGCCTGCAAAGCTGAGGATCTGAAGCCGGTCTCTGACTACACGAGCCCTGGACGTGGCCGGTGTCTTGGGGCACGTGGACTTTGATGGCAAGGCATTCCCGTGGCTTCTGCATTCGATCGAACTTTCGTTCCCGAGGTTCACGCGTTCACATCTGGGGTCTCCTACTTGGTTCACATCCTGACAGCGTGGCGACCGCCCTCAAGCCAACGTCGGAGCAGTGGGTCGAGAGTTGACGCCGCAGCTTCGTAGAGGGCGAGGTCGTCCTCGGTGAGTTCGCCGCGCCATCTGCCGCTATCCCCCTTGAAGAAGAAGCGCTCGGCCCCACCGTCGAAGACAAGAGCCATGTGATCACCCAGAAGTAGGGCCTCGGTACGCATGGCGTCGAGCCCGACGCTCGCGACTAGCCCCGGCCACGCCTCCTCTTGGATCGAGATGTCGCAGAAGGAGGCGATTCGTCGCATCTCGGCTTCGGGATTGCCCTTCAGATCTCCAAAGTGAACAAACAGGACATTGGGGAGATCGCGAACATCCCACCAGGTCGACAGGTGGTGGTGGTGGGACCAGAACGGCCAACCATCGGACTCCCACTCGAACCAACCCTCTCCGATCCAATGCGGCCACAGCTCGCGCGGCGAGGCCGGACAGCGTGGGAACTCCGGTCCAGGTCGATCGGCATCGTTTGCCAACTCGTACATTGTGTCGTTGTAGGCCGAATAGTGATTGAACAGCGACATGAACACATCCCGAGTGTCCCGGCCGACGACGATGTACTTCGCTTCGGGGATGTAACGCAGTCCGTCAGCCGCCAGGTGGCTCTTAACGAAGCGGCGGTGCCTCTGGGCCTCAAGTGAAGCGATCGTGAACTCGATCGGCCCCATCCAGCGCGCGTCGATCCATGGCGAGATCTCATTGAGGGTTGCGTACAGCGGGCCTGATCCGAGGACAAGTGCAGCAAGAATCCGCTGTGTCCAGGTCGTCCCGGCCTTATAGGCGGTCGTGATGATGATGTCGTCATCCCGGGCAATGAACGAGTCCCATCGCGTGCTGTCTAGGTGATGGTTTCGATATTCCCTGGTCCGTTCGGGCGGGTTCGGGGTCATGGGGACGCATCATAGGGACGTGGAATTCCACGGGACGGCCCCATCCGTACTCGGCAGGTTCTCAGCTGGACCAGCTGAGCACACTCCCGGACACGCTCCGGCCGCCTCACTGGTGCGATGATGACTCGATGATCGCCATCCCGCACCCGGACGCAGAGCAATGACCGGCTCGCCCGGCACCCGGGTCCGATGGATCGGACTGGCCGTAGTGGGGCTCCTCCTCGCCGGGTGCACGACACAGGCAGCACCACTCTCCACTGTGCCAAGGAGCAGCGGACCCACCAAGCCCGTGTCGCAGTCGGGCATCGCCAATTGGCGGGAGATCGGCAGCTACGACGAGAGCAGTCTGACCGCCAGTGAGGGCCTGACCACGGTCGTCCCACCGGGTGCCGCCAGCTATCTGCTCTATCGGGGACTGACCTCGGTCCCCGCCGATTTGGCCGCCGAGGGTTGGGGGCACATCGGCGATCCCGATTCGACCCGGGGCTACATCGTCGACGCCTACCAGGGGCCGAGCTCGGGGCATTCGAAGATGTACCTGGTGACGACGCCGTCCGGCACGACCGTTCAGTACACCCATGCGCTGGTGGCCGGCGAGGAGTACAACAACTCCTTCGACACGGTCGCCCCCGGCGCACAGTGGATGGTGTCCGGCGAATGGGACACCATGAGCCATCTGCAGATCTATCCGACCCCCTACCTGGATCATCGGACATCCCCTCGAGGCGGCCAGCTTCCGTTGGTGGGCTACATCAGGCTCGATCACAAGGTGAGCTACGTCCAGGGCTGTGACTTCACCTCGACGACCACACTCATCTGCGCGTCGGACGACAGCAGCCGGACGCTGTTCTCGAATCAGAAGCCGCTGTTGGAGGTGGTCCTGCCGCGTGCGCTGAGCGGCAGGACGTTGACCGGTCACGTCGTCGACCTCGGCTCGATTCCCCAAAGGAGCACCTGCACTGGTACCCCCGAGGCGGAGGGCGTCGACTACGACGTCGCGTCTGGCACGCTGCGGGTGGAAATCATCCAACCAGGATCGTGCATCCTCCACACCACGGTCTACGAGTACACGCACGCCAGGTGATCGACGCCCTCAGCTCGACCAACCGAGGACGGACTGCCGGTGCTCGACTTGGGAAGCTGAGCGCTTCGAGTGCGTCAGCATTGGCAATCTCCAGAGCCCAGTCCCTTCGGGCTGATGAAAGCCGCTGGATGTTCAGGAGAGCCAGCCGGCGAGACCGAGCCCTAGGGCGAGCAGGGCATCGACGGCGGCGATGCCACCCACGACCATCAGCTGCCTGCGGTGGTTCTCACCCATGTCGTAGACCCATGCGGCCACGGCGAAGAATGTCGCATAGCCGAAGATGACAATCAGGGGAATGAAGGGGACATTCCACCACCAGTAGGCCCAGTTGAGGACGCCGATGGCGTTGAGCACAATCTCCACGCAGACGCAGACCAGCGAAAGCGCGAGAACATACACAACGCGGTTTGGAACGCCGAAGTAGCGCTGATGCCGGTCAGCTGGCAGGAGCTTGACGAAGATGATGCCGAGGATGGCGAAGAAGAACGAGATCTCAATGGACAGGCCGATCAGGATGAGGTAGCTGGTGTTCCCCGTAACCGTCCAGAGCGCGGCGTGGTTGGACACGTGCAGGACGGCCGAGTTGATCAGCTCGTTGAACCAGTCCATCAACCAGAGCGATAGCCCGGCCAGGATGACAGACCACCGGCGATGTTCGACTTCCACCGTGTAGATGTAGGCCACGATGGCCAAGAACATGATCGTCGACCACTGGAAGTGCGACGCATCCCGAAGCATGCCCCGAGCTACCAGGGTCGGGGCGGTCAGGGTGGCGAGCATGGAGTCGAGCATATTCCGGACGATGAGACAGATCGGGTTCCACAATCGCTCGGGGTCGGAGTTCTAGCCACCCTCGGCCGATGGCGATGCCCTCACGCGCCGCAAGAGGCCCTGTTCGATAGCCGCCGGGCGTGCGGCGTCCTCGATGGACGGGTGCGATGTTCGGTTCCGGCTCAGGGTTGTCAGATCTTGGATGACCGGACCAGTAGTTGGTACGAGGATCACGGCATGGCCAGCGTGTCAGAACCATTTGACCAGCTACTGGGGTCGGGTCAGAGAGTCGATCAACTCGCCAAGGCGAACACGCGGGAAGCGATGGGGCGGACGTCTCCCCTTCGGCAGGATTTGCTCCTGACCAGGGATAACACCGTCAGAACTCTGGTGCGCTCGGCAGGATTCGAACCTGCAACCTTCTGATCCGTAGTCAGATGCTCTAATCCGTTGAGCTACGAGCGCTGGTCACACCACCGCCGACCGGCATGGAATCGATCACTCGGATCCCTCCACCTGTCCGCGAAGCGGTCGCCCACTCTATCCGACCCCACGTGCGCCTTTCCACGGCGCCCTCACCCGTGCGTTTCTGACGATCCGTCAGGTAATGTCCTCATCCCAGGTGACCTCTCCGTCCCTCGACCTTCTCCAGGAGACTCCATGCCCACCGACGCCCCCCTCCACGGCATCCGCATCCTCGAGGTCTCGGCCCTCGGGCCGGCCGCCATCACCATGCCCCTCATCGATCTGGGCGCCGAGGTGATCAAGGTGGAGCCGCCGGCGGGTGACTACATCCGGGAGATGACCTGGCCCATCGTCGAGGGCGTCTCCCTCATGCATCTCCACCTCAACCGCGGCAAGCGCTCCATCGTCATGGACCTCCGCACCGAGGAGGACGTGGCCACCTTCAAGGAGTTGGCCAAGACCTGCGACGTGGTAGTCGAGGCCGGCCGTCCCGGCGTCTTGGCCCGACGGGGCGTCGGCTACGACGACCTGGTCGCCATCAAACCCGACATCGTGTTCTGCACCATCTCCGGCTACGGCATGACGGGTCCGTACAAGGATCTGCCCGCCCACGGGGTGGCCTTCGACACCTGGGCCGGCATCGTCACCCCACAGGTCAACGAGGACGGCTTCTCCTACCTGCCCGAGCACGCGTCGATGGGCATCCACGCCGGACCCCTCTTCGGAGCGCTCGGCATCATGGCCGCCGTGCTCCGAGCCAAGTTGACCGGTGAGGGTTCCTACCTGGAGATCGCCCAGTCCGACGCCGCGGCGGCCATGGACTGGTACCGGAGTGAGACCTGGAAGGCCTACGAACGGCCCGAGTCCGAGGTCACCGGCAACAAGTCCGACAACTACGAACGCCGCGACCCGGGCACGGGCGGCATGATCCACGGCGTCCGCTACCAGGTCTACGAGGCCGCCGACGGCCGGTACGTCCTGTTCATGGCCTCGGAGCAGTCCCTTTGGAAGAACTTCTGCGAGGCGGTCGACCGGATGGACCTGTTCGACAGGTGGCCGGGCTCGAAGTTCGCGGACCACGCGGTCGGCAACCTCGAACTCCGGACCGAGTTGCGCGACATCTTCCGGACCCGGACGGGCACCGAGTGGATCGACTTCGGGACCGAGAAGAACTTTCCGGTGGCTCCGGTCAACTCTCCCAAGACCATCGCCCAGGACCCCCAGTTCCAGGACCGGTTCCGCTGGTACCCGGTGGAGCAGCTCGGTGCCGAGCAGCTGGGTTCTCCCATCAAGTTCATCGGCGAGCAGATGCCGGTACCCACCCACGCCCCCACCGTCGGCCAGCACACCGACGAGGTCCTCGCCGACCTGCTCGGATGGGACGTCGCCCGGATCGAGGCGTCGCGGGCCAAGGGCGGGCTCGGCGGACCACCAGCCGATTGACGGCCCGACGACTCGTCCCGGTGGCACCAGCCGTTACCGGGGCATGACCTCACCAAGGCGTTCGTGTACACGACACCGTGCGTCCGCAGTCTGCCCAGACATCTCCGTTCGGCACGCCGGCGTGGGTGGCCTCACCTGTCGGCAAATCTGACGCTCCGTTAGGATTCGCCCATGACCACCAAGACACGGGTCCCCGCCATCGAGGGCTGGTTCACCATGGACGACCGGGCCCCTGCCCTGCTCGGCTCCAAGTGCACCAGCTGCGGCAACTTCGCGTTCCCGAAGGAGACGTACTTCTGCCGGAACCCCCGCTGCCAGGGGATGGAGTTCGCCGAGGTCCCCCTCAGCCGCACCGGCAAGGTCTGGTCCTACACGGACGCCGGCTACCAGCCGCCCGAGCCCTACGTGGCCGCCGACCCCTACGTCCCCTTCTCGATCTGCGCCGTCGAGCTGGCCGCCGAGCAGATGGTGGTCATGGGCCAGGTCGTCCCTGGCGTGGGCGTCGACGACCTCACCGTCGGCACCGAGGTCGAGCTGGTCCTCGACACGCTGTACGAGGACGACGAGCACGAGTACATGGTGTGGAAGTGGCGCCCGGTGGGCACGACGAGCGGACAGGAGGCCTAGACGTGGCAAGTGACAAGAAGGTCGCCGTCCTCGGTGCCGGCATGCACCCCTGGGGCAAGTGGGGCCGCAACTTCGTCGAGTACGGCCTGGCCGCCGCCGGCGACGCCCTGAAGGAGTCCGGCGTGGACTGGACGGACATCCAGTACGTGGCCGGGGCCGACACCATCCGCAACGGCTACCCCGGCTTCATCGCCGGAGCCACCTTCGCCCAAGCCCTGGGCTGGACCGGCGCCCGGGTCTCCTCGGCCTACGCCGCCTGCGCGTCGGGTGCCCAGGCCATCAACAACGCCCGGGCCCAGATCCTGGCCGGACTGTGCGACGTCGCCCTGGTGGTCGGAGCCGACACCACTCCCAAAGGCTTCTTCAAGCCGGTGGGCGGCGACCGCAAGGACGACCCGGACTGGCTGCGCTTCCACCTCATGGGCGCCACCAACCCCACCTACTTCGCCCTCTATGCCCGCCGCCGGATGGAGCTCTTCGGCGCCACCGAGGCCGACTTCGCCGCCGTCAAGGTGAAGAACGCCCGCCACGGCCTGGAGAACCCATATGCCCGGTACAAGAAGGAGGTCACGGCCGAAGAGGTGCTCGCCTCCCCCATGGTGGCCGACCCCCTGCGCCTCCTCGAGATCTGCGCCACCTCGGACGGCGGTGCCGCCCTGGTGCTCTGCTCCATGGAGTTCGCCAAGAAGCACGGCGCCCAGGACCTCGTCACCATCGACGCCGTCTCCACGGTCACTCCCCGGTTCCCGCAGACGATCATCGAGATGCCCAACTTCTCGACCGACTCGTCGGCAGCTGCATCGACGGTGGGCCCGACGTTCAAGGAGTCGGTGGCCCTGGCCGCCTACGAGGAGGCCGGCATCGGCCCCGAGGACATCAGCCTGGCCGAGGTCTACGACCTATCCTCCGCCCTCGAACTCGACTGGTACGAGGACATCGGCCTGTGCAAGCAGGGCGAGGCCGAGAAGCTCCTCCGCGACGGCGACACGACACTGGGCGGCAGGGTCCCGGTCAATGCATCGGGCGGACTGTCGTGCTTCGGCGAGGCCATTCCGGCCCAGGCCATCGCCCAGGTGTGCGAGCTGGTCTGGCAGCTGCGGGGCCAGGCCACCGGGCGCCAGGTCGAGGGGGCCAAGGTGGGCATCACGGCCAACCAGGGCCTGTTCGGCCACGGCTCCTCGGTCATCGTCTCGAAGTAACCGCTTCCGCGTCCACCCGGCTCAGCGGCCGCCCTCGCGCATCCGCTCGGCGGCGTCGTCGGGCATCCCGTACGGCATCGTCCGCTCGTGCACCAGTGCCTCGGCGCGGGTGCGCTCGCCCCGGTCGGCGAGGAGCTGCTTGTCGATCCGGTTGGTGCCCCACGAATTGGCCAGGATGCCCGTGACCAGTTCGGCGACCGCGGCGTCGAGCCCGTCGTCGGGCACGCACCGGTCGACCAGGCCGATGGCGGCCGCCTCCGTACCTCCCACCCGCTGACTGGTGAACATGAGGCGCTTGGCGACAGACCGTCCCACCCGCTCGGGCAGGCGGACCGACATGCCCCAGATTGGGGCGAGTCCCCACTGCCCGTGGGTGTCGCCGATCTTGGTCGACTCGGCGGCGATCAGGAAGTCGCAGGCCAGAGCCAGCTCCAGGCCACCGGTGAAGCAGTGGCCGTGGAGCCGGGCGATGGTGGGCTGGGGCAGGCGCTCCAGGGCGTCGACCGTCTCCGGCTCGAAGTGCGTGCTCGGGGCCCGCTCGCCGCTTGCGATGGCGTCGAGGTCATGGCCGGCACAGAACGACCGCCCCGCGCCCTGGACGACCACACAGCCGACCGACGCGTCGGCCGCGATGGCGTCGAGGTGGCCGCGCAGTTCCACGAACACCGTCGGGGTCAGGGCGTTGAGCTTGTCCGGCCGATTGAGCGTGAGGGTGGCGAGTCCGGCGGCGTCCTGGCGGAGCACGAGTGACTCGGACACGGTCAACCGTTCACCAGGATGATCTTGCCCAGCTTGCCCCCGGCGGCGAACCGCTCGTAGGCGGCGCTGGCCTCCGCCATGGGGAACGTGGCCGCCACCGGCACGGTGACCGCCCCGGTCCCCAGCAGGTGGACTCCCCGGGACTCGACCAGCCAGGCCACTTCGGCCTTCTCCTCGACCGAGCGGGCCCGGAGGGTCGAGCCGCCGATGGTGGCCCGGGACCCCATCAGGGCCAGGAGGTTGACCTCGGCCTTGGCCCCCGCCCCGACACCGATCACCACCACATGGGCCTTGTGGGCCAGGTGGGGCAGGACGGCCTGCACGCCCGGGGCGCCGACCAGCTCGAGGGAGACGTCGTAGGGACCGAAGTCGCCGACCTGGTCGGGCAGGATCACCTCGTGGGCCCCGAGCGCCCTCACCTGGTCGTGGAGGTCAGGGTTGCGGACCGTGGCCACCACCCGGGCGCCGGCCACCGCCGCCAGCTGGACCGCCGCCGTGCCCACGCCCCCGGCCGCTCCGGAGATGAGGACGGTGTGGCCCTCCATCAGGTCGGCCTGGGTGAACAGGGCGTCCTGTGCGGTCGAGAAGGCCTCCGCAAAGCCACCGGCAGCGACGAGGTCGCAGCCGTCGGGAACGGTGAGCAGCCCCGACTCGGGGACCGCCACCTGCTCGGCCTGCCCGCCGCCCCCACAGATGCCCATGACCCGGTCGCCCCGGGCGAACCGGTGGCAGCCGTCACCCGAGGCCAGGACGGTGCCGCTGAACTCGAGCCCCGGGATGTCCGCCGGCGAGCCGGGGGGCGCCGGGTAGAAGCCCTTCCGCTGGAGCTGATCGGCACCGTTGAGTCCGGCGGCAGCCACGGCCACTACCACCTCGCCCGGTCCGGGTGTGGGGTCGGGGTGCTCGTTCCAGAACAGGTCCCCGTCGACGATGGTGACGGCACGCATGGCCCCAGGGTACCGGCGTGGTCGCCCGGATTCCCGGGGGGTGTTGCGGGCACGCCGATCTGGACCGTGCGCTCCCGTTGTAGACCGGTCCTCCCGGTCGGCACCACCGGTGCATCACTCGTAGGCTGGCCGAGGAGGACAGTCCATGACGATCGATCCACTCGAGGTCCACGTCGACGAGGGAGCCGACCCGACCGCGTCCCCGCCCCGGGGACGTCGGCACCTCCATGACGACGTCTTCCCCGACCCCACGGCCGGCATGGTCCTCCACCGGGTGCTGGCCATGTCCGCCCGCACCTTCCTCCTGAACGACCTGGGCGACGACCTCGACGACGAGCGAAAGCGCGCCGGTACGGTCGACGCCCTCCACCTGTCGATGGGCACCCGTCCGCTGTGGGCCCAGTCGGCCGTCGAGTCGCTCAAGGGCACCGAGCGCCGGGACGACCAGACCGAGCGGATCCATCAGACCCGGGTGTCGATGCGGCGCATCCGCTCCAACCTGCGCACCTTCCGCCTGCTCCTCGACCCGGGCCGGGGGACCGCCCTGCGGGCCGAGTTCGCCTGGTACGGCAACGAGTTGGGGAAGTCCCGCGACCTCGACCTGCTGGCCACGGTGGTCGCCGAACGCGGTCCCGAGGTACTGGACGCCACCGAGGTGGCCCGCATCGCCTCGGTCATCGACTGGCGACGTGAGCAGGTGGCCGGTGAGCTGGCGATCGACCGAGCCGGACCTCGGCGATTCCACCTGACCGAGCAGATGACGGTGCTGTGGGAAGGCCCGGAGTTCAAGGCGAAAGCGGCCAAACCGGCCAGCGAGGTGCTCCCGGTCATGCTCCACCGCTCCTGGCACGACCTCCGTGGTGTCGCCCGGAAGGCCCGGAAGGACCCGTCCGACATCCACCTCCACCAGCTCCGGATCCGCCTGAAGGACCTCCGCTACGGCGCGGAGACGGTGGCCCTGGTGGAGGGCAGCCCCGCCCGCAAGACGGCCAGGGCGGCCGAGCGGCTCCAGAGCAAACTCGGCGATCTGCACGACGCCGTGTTCTCCATCGCCTGGCTCGAGTCGCTGGCCGCCGAGCAGCCCGACCTGGCCGACGCCGCCGAACGGCTGGTGGTCGTGCAGCGGGCCGTGGCCGTGGAGACCCGCAAGGGCTGGAAGCGGGACCTCAAGGAGGTCGAGCGCCGGTGGCGGCGCTGGCAGGGCTGAGTCGGCCCCTGCTGTGGGGGTGCCTCAGGTCGGGGTGTCCCCGGGGTGGAGCGGTACCCACAGGCGGATGCCTCCGAGGATGCCGGCCGTGTTGTCGACCACCGTCACGTCGTCGGGCAGGCTGTGGCGGATCACCCGTCGGGAGTTGCCCCCGCCGATGTAGAGGTGGTCGAAGTAGGTGAGGGCCCGCATGTTGGCGATGGCCTTCACGACCCGCTTGTTCCACCGGGTCTCGCCGATCTCCTTACGGGTGGCCTCGCCCAACTGCTCGTCGTAGGACTCGCCTTTGCGGAAGGGCTGATGGGCGATCTCCAGGTGGGGCAGCAGCTCGCCGTCGTAGAAGAGGCCGGTGCCGAACCCGGTGCCCAGCGTGATGACCAACTCGAGGCCCCTGCCCTGAACCACGGCCGCCCCCTGGATGTCGGCGTCGTTGGCCGCCTTGGTGGGGATGGCGAACTCGTGGGTCAGGGCGCCGGCCAGGTCGAACTTGGACCACTCCTGTTCGAGGTGGCGGTCGACCGCGCTGCCCGGGCCGCTCACGGTGATGAAGTGCGGCGCCGACAGCACCACGCCCGCCCGCACCATCCCCGGGAACCCGACCGAGGCCCGCTCCGCGGTGGGCAGTGGTCTGATCAGCTTCTTCAACGAGGCGACCAACTTGTCGGGGGGCAGCGGGTAGGGGGTCGGGATCTTGACCCGGTCGGCCACCATGGCCCCTCTGGCGTCGAGCACGGAGGCTTTGAGGCCGGTCCCGCCAATGTCGACGGCCAGGGTGAACGGGTGCTCGGGGGCGACCCGCGCGTCCGCGGGGTCGGCCGTCACGTCGGGAACGCTCTGGGGGCCGGTCGGCGCCACGCCGGGGTCGTGTGAGGTCATCCCCTCACGCTAAACCCCGGGGCTCCGGTGCCGCGACCCGGACATCGGCGCCGCTTCGTCGGGACACTCGACCCGTCGACCGACGGAGTACGCCCGGGCAGGGCCCGGGCGGCGGCGGTAGCGTCGTCGCCATGACCAAACCGTGGCTCCAAGACGCCTGCTCGCTGGTCGACGCCTTCCGGGCGAAGGACCTCAGTCCCACCGAGGCCCTCGAGGCATCGCTGGCCGCCATCGGGGCTTCCGACCTCAACGCCTTCTCGTTGGTGGACTCCGAGGCCGCACGTAGCCAGGCCGGGTCCGCCGACGTGTCCCTCCCCTTCGGCGGCGTGCCGATCGGGGTGAAGGAGCTCGAGCCGGTGGCCGGGTGGCCGTTCACCGAGGCCTCGCTCGTCTTCGCCGACCGGACGTCCGGGTTCGACTCCACCCAGGTCACCCGGCTGCGGGCCGCCGGCGCCGTACTGGCCGGCCAGACCACGGCTTCGGAGTTCGGCGGGGTCAACTGCACCTCCACCAAGCTGCACGGCGTCACCCGCAACCCGTGGGACACCGAGCGCACCCCCGGTGGGTCGTCGGGCGGGTCGGCCGCCGCGGTGGCCGGCGGGCTGGTGCCCATCGCCACGGGCGGGGACGGCGGCGGCTCGATCCGCATCCCGGCCGGGTTCACCGGACTGTTCGGCCTCAAGTCGACCTACGGGCGCATCCCCCGGGGCCCGAAGACCCTGCAGCCGCCGCTGACCGTGACCGTCGGCTGCATGGCCCGCTCGGTCCGCGACGCGGCCCGGTGGTTCGACGTGTGCAACGGCTTCGATTCCCGGGACACACTCAGCCTGCCCAGGGTGTCGGGCTGGGAGTCCGGACTCGGGAGTTTCGACCTGTCGGGCAAGCGGGCCGTGGTCTCGGTCGACCTGGGGGCCGCCATCGTCGAGCCCCGGGTGGCCGCCCTCGTCACCGATGCGGCCGAGGCACTCATCCGCGACGCCGGGCTGCGCCGGGTCGACGTGGTGGTGGAACTGCCCCAGGGGGGCCTGGAGTGGGCGCTGTCCAACCTGGTCGGACTGGTGGAGGAGCTGGGCGACCGCTTCCCCGCCTGCAACGACGACCTCACCCCGGAAATCCAGATCGGCATGAACCTGGCCGCCCACCACTACTCGATCCAGTCGGCCGGCAAGGCGGACGCCTTCCGGGTGGCCCTCAACGAGCAGCTGGCCGACATCTTCGAGCAGGCCGACTTCGTCTTCTGTGCCACCAACCCGGACAAGGCCTTCGACGCCGCCGGGCCCATGCCCACCAAGGTCGGCGACGTCGACCTCATCGCCACCTACGGGTTCGACAAAGCCATCGGCAACAACGGGGCCCTCACCATCCCGGCCAACCTGTCCGGCCTGCCCGCGGTGTCGATCCCGGTCGGGACGGTCGACGGCGTGCCGGTGGGCATGCAGGTCATCGGGAAGCACCACGAGGAGCAGCTGCTCCTCGACCTGGCCCGCACCGTCGAGCGTGAGCGGCCCTGGCCCCTGGTGGCGCCCGGCATCACGGCCTGAGGCAGCACGGCCTCACCACTCCGGTGGTGCACGGTCCGCCCCCGGAGAGCCGATTCGTCTAGAACAGGCCCATGCGCGTCGAACTCTGGATCCCCACCGCCTCGCCGATCTCCACGCCGGAGCTCCTGGCCACCATCGGGAGGGAGGCCGAGGAGCGCGGCTTCTCGTCCCTGTGGGTGGGCGAGCACGTGGTGCTGTTCGAGGAGTACGCCTCGTCCTACCCCTACGCCGACGACGGCAAGATCCCGGCCCCTCCCGGCACCGGCCTGCTCGAGCCCCTCAACACCCTGGCCTTCCTGGCCGCCCACACCACCACGGTCCGCCTGGGCACGGCCATGGTGCTACTCCCCCAGCGCAACCCCGTGTACACGGCCAAGGAGGTGGCCACCCTCGACTGGTTGTCGAACGGTCGGGTCGATCTCGGTATCGGCGTGGGCTGGCTGGAGGAGGAGTTCCGGGCCGTCAACGTGTCCTGGCCCCAACGGGGCAAGCGGACCGACGAGTACCTCGAGGTGCTGCACACTCTCTGGACCGACGAGACGTCGCAGTACGAGGGGGAGTTCTACTCGCTCAACCCCTGCCAGATGTTCCCGAAGCCACTCCAGGACCCGCTGCCCATCCACATCGGCGGCGAGTCCGACGCCGCGCTCCGTCGGGTGGCCCGGGCCGGCAACGGCTGGCACACCTTCAACCGCTCCCCCGAGGAGCTGGCCGAGCCCCTGGGCAAACTGGACGGCCTACTGGCCGGAGCGGGAAGGAGCCGGTCGGACATCACCATCACCGTGTGTCCGTACTTCCAGCCTCTGGATGCCGACATCGCCGAGGGTTACGCGGAGGCCGGGGCCGACGCGGTGGCCGCCCTCGTCATCCCCATGGACGAGGACTCCGTGCGGTCCCAACTCGACGGACTGATCCCGGTCCAGGAGCGGGCGGCGTCGCTCGCCGGGTGAGTCGGCAGCCCGGCGATACCCGATCCCTGTTGCTCGCGACGACGGCCTCCCGGTGACTCTCGGCCCGACCGCCTCACTCCCGCTTCTCTAGGCTGGGTCCACCACAACCGGAAGGACTGCACCATGTCTCCTGTCGCGCTCATCACCGGCACCTCCTCGGGCATCGGCCTCTCCTCGGCCATCGCCGCCGCCGAGCACGGATTCACCACGGTCCCCACCTTGCGCGACACGGCCAAGGACGGGGCGCTGCGGGCGGCCGCCGAGGCGGCCGGCGTGACCCTCGACATCCGCCGGCTCGACGTGGTGGACGAGGACTCGATCACCTCCTGCATCGACGGCGTGGTGGCCGACCATGGCTCGCTCGACGTGCTGGTCAACAACGCCGGCCGGGGTTTCGTGGGCACCATCGAGCAGGTCTCGATGGACGAGATGCGGGCCGTCATGGAGGTCAACTTCTTCGGCGTGGTGGCCACCACCAAGGCCGCCCTGCCCCACCTGCGGGCCTCGGGCGGCCGGGTCATCACCGTGACCAGCGTGGGCGGCGTGGTCAGCCAGCCCTTCAACGAGGCCTACTGCGCGGCCAAGTTCGCCGTGGAGGGGTTCATGGAGAGCCTGGCCCCGGTGGCCGCCACCGTCGGCGTCCACGTGTCGGTCATCGAGCCGGGACCGGTGTCCACCGAGTTCGTCAACAACGTCGGCGTCGACGTCGCCAAGATGTTCGCCGAGGGCGGCGAGTACACCCCGGCCATGAAGGCCTACATGGGCCACATCATGGCCGAGTTCGCCAACCCGGACGCCGCCCAGACCGGTGACGACGTCGCCGAGACGGTGCTGACCGCCATGGTCACCGACTCGGCCGCCTTCCGCCACCAGACGTCCCCCTGGGCCAGGACCTTCGCCGGGTTCAAGCTGAGCGACCACGACGGCTCCGCCGTGGTGGGGATGACCTCCGACTGGGTGAAGTAGCCCGGTCAGGGGCCCGTGCCGGTGCGGGTACCGGGGCCGGCGGTGCTCAGCCGGAGTAGGTGACCGACACCGGCGTCGTGAAGGGGCTGTGCCTGCCCTTGGCGTTCCACACCTTCACCGAGATGTCGTAGGTCTTCCCGACCTTGAGCCCCGTCAACGTGCATGACAACGTGGTGTCGACGCACGTGGCCCACGTCTTCCTGGGCACACCTTTCAGGTCGTAGTCGGTGATCACGTAGGGGACGACCTGACCGAACCTGTTCACCCAGTCGCCGTTGTAGGCGGGGGGCGACCAGGACACAACCAGCTGCCCGGGTCCCGGGGTGACCGTCACCTGCAGCGGCACGGTCGGCCTGATGCTCGGCAGGCTCGAGGTGGCGCCGGCTCCGGTCGACAGACCGGCGGTGAGCACGGCCGCCCCCACCACGGCGACCGCCGCCCTGGCCAGCACGTTCCGTCGCCCGCCATGGGTCGTCGTCTGCCCCGTCATGGTCCTGCCTCCTCGTGGCCGCCGCCCGCGGCGGGCGGATCGTCCGGCAGACACAGTGTCCGTGCTGGGGGACCGGGTGTCACCGGCTCCGGGGCGTCAACGCCGCCCGCCCCGTCAACAGCTGCGTCAGTGGGCGACCCAGCCCACGGTCCCGAGGCACATCTCGTCCGACGAGCCGTCGCCCCAGGTGACGTAGCGGGCGGGCAGCTTGCGGAGCGAGGGGAGCTCCTGGCGGAGGGTCGGGTCGTAGGTGCAGGAGACCTGGACCTTGTCGCCGGGGTGGGCCCAGGTGTCCTTGGGTGCGGCGTAGGAGATCTGGCCGTCGAAGTTGTAGTGGGCGACGTGGGCCAGCGTCGTGGTGGTCGCCCCGTGGAGGAGGGCGATCGTCTCGGACTGGCCGAGCAGGTGCATGTGGGGTGTGGAACCGAGGATGTGCTCGTCCTTGTCGACCGTCCACGTGCAGGTGGTGGTCACCAGGCGGCCGTTGGCCTGAGGATTGGCCGGGTCGTGGTCACCGGAGCACGCCGACTCGATGGCGTTGAGCAGGACCGCCGCCTGGGGGCCGGTGCGGGCCACGAGGTCGTTGATCGAGGCCTGCCGGTCGCACAGCGGTCCGGTCACGCCGGCCGGGCAGGGCAGGTCGGGCGGGGACACGTACTTGGTGGCGTCGAGCTCCTGGAGGTGGGAGCCGGCAGCCGGCACCGTGGTGATCTTGACCCGGCTCTGGTCGGGGGCGGTACCGGCCAGCAGGTTGTAGTGGATCTGCATGACCACCAGGCTCCCGGCCGGCATGGCGATCCCGGTGCCCGTCGGGGTGGCGTGGGCGACGATCGGGCCCGGCGCCCAGCCACCCAACCACGTGGTGTTGTCGAACGTGCCGGTGAGGTTGAGCGGCGCCCCGAAGCAGCTCCAGCCCTTGCCGTTGCTGCTCGAGTCGAGCGACCGGGCCTCGGCCACCTGCTGGGGCGGGATCAGGAAGTAGATGGCGTGGTGGACTTCCTTGCGGGCCTCGGGCAGGAACTCGCTCGACACCAGGATGCGGTCGGTGGTCAGGTGGGGATCGACCAGGAAGCAGTGGTAGACGTCGGTCGACCCGTTGGTCGCCGCCGTTGCCGGGCTGAACGGAGCGGACGCCCCGAACGTGTCGGTCACCGACGAGGTCAATGCGGCCGACCCGGTGGTGGTCGTGCCGGCGGTCGAACCCGTCGAGCAGCCACTGAGCGCGGCGGCGAGCACGATGCACAGCGCGACGACCGGACGGACGCGTCTCCCCCGATTCGTCATGCCCCTACGCTACCGGCTCCCATCTGTGGCCGCCGGATCGGGTCACATCCTGGATAGGCTCCCCCTGCGTTCCCCGGCCGCCCGACCGGGCGGTGGTGGGGCTTCCCGTCCCGGGAGCCGGACGCGCGCAGCGAGGACGAGGCGAGCACTGTGGAGATCCGGAACGGCGAGAGGACAGTCCGGCGTGCCCGTGCGACGGACGCGCCGTGCGACCCGCACCTCCGGCGATCCACCCGGGTCGTGGTCACCGGACGGCGACCGTCGTGACCGCACCCGGAACTCCCTGGTCCGATCCGCCCCGTTCCGGGGTGGTGGTGCTCGGCGCCGGCCGCCAGGCCCTCGAGACCTGTGGCTACCTGGCCGAGCTCGGGATCCCGGTCACCGCGCTCGTCGAGGAGCACGAGCCGCCGTACCGGCGGGACCCCGACGAGTTCGCCGCCCCGATCGTCACGTTCGCCACCATGCCGGACGCACTCGCCGGACTGGCGATGCTGACCGCCGTCGGCGAGCCGCAGGTCCGCCGGGCCTTCGTCGCCCGGGTGCCCGGGGCGGCCTTCACCACGGTGGTCGCACCGGCGGCCTGGGTGTCGCCCACGGCCGCGATCGGGATCGGGGTGACCATCGCCCCGCTTGCCGCCGTCAACGCCGGTGCCGTCATCGGGGACCACGTGCTGGTGAACACCGGCGCCATCGTGAGCCACACCGTCCGACTCGGCGATCACGTGACCGTGGGTCCCGGGGCGCAGATCGGCGGCGAGACGACCGTCGGCGACGGCACCACCATCGGCATCGGGGCGACGGTCATCGACCACCTCCGGATCGGAGCGGACGTGATGGTTGCCGCCGGTGCCGTCGTCGTGCGGGACGTGCCCGACGGGACCACGGTGATGGGCGTCCCGGCCCGGCCGGTGGACCGGGCCCGCGCTTGACCGCGCCCATCCCCTTCCTCCGGCCCACGTTCCCGTCGCCGGAGCAGCTGGCCGACGCGTTCGTCGAGATCACCGACTCGGGGATCTTCTCCAACGGGGGACCCGCCGCACGCGAGTTCCGCCACGGCCTGGCCCTCCGGCTGGGCTGTGACGACGACCAGGTCTCCCTCACCTCGAGCGGCACCACCGCACTCGAGCTCGCCGTCCAGACCCTCTTCGACCGGGGACGGACCCAGGTCCTGGTGGCATCGTTCACCTTCGCCGCCGGACCGCTGGTCGTCTCCAGGGCCGGGTTCGAGCCGGTCTTCGTCGACATCGACCCGGTCAGCTGGCAGCCCAGCCTCGACCAGGCCCGGAGCTGGTGTGCCACGAACGCATCGTCGCTGGCCGGCATCCTGTTGACCTCCACCTTCGGCGTGGCCAACCCCGAGATCGCCGGATGGGAGGCGCTCGCCGAGGAGCACGGCGTCCGGCTCATCGTCGACTCGGCCGCCGGATTCGGCTCCACCTACCACGACGGCGAGCCGCTCGGCCTGCGGGGCGACTGCGAGGTGTTCTCCTTCCACGCCACCAAGACCTTGGCCATCGGCGAGGGCGGTGCCGCCCGCTCGCGGTCCACCGAGGTGGCGGCCACCATCGACCGACTGGCCAACTTCGGCTTCGACGCCGAGCGGCGCAGCGTGCTACGCGGGACCAACGCCAAGCTCTGCGAACTCTCGTCGAAGATCGGCACCCTCCAGCTCGCCGTCCTCGAGGACCGGCTCCGACTCCGCCAGGCGGTCTTCACCCGGTACCGGGACGGGCTCGAAGACCTCGGCGTCACCTTCCAGCCCCTCGCCGACCGCTCCGCGCTCCCGTTCGTGTCGGCCGCGTTCGACCGGGCCGACCGACGCGACGCCGCCCAGCGGGCCCTGGGCGCGGCCGCCATCGAGACCCGGGCGTACTACAACCCCCCGGTGCACCGACACCCGGTGTTCGACGGCGCCACCGTGCTGCCGGTCGGCGTGACCGACGACCTGGCCGGTCGGATACTGTCGCTGCCGATGAGCGACACACTGACACCCACCGAGGTGGGACGGGCGTGCGCCATCGTCGCTGACGCGGTGTGTGCCGTTCGATGACCGGCGACGAGGGCCCGTTCGTCTTCATCCTCAGTTGGGAACGCCCGATCTACCTGTGGGTCAGCCTCGACTCCCTCTTCCGACGGACCCAGACCCCGTGCCGGTTCGTCCTGGTCGACAACGGGTCCGCCGATCCCCTCGTCCGCGACGTCATCGCCGGCTTCGAACGGCGCGGGATGTTCCATGCCGTACACCTGATGGAGTCCAACGAGCCCGGCAACCTCGCCGCCGTCCTCGAGGACTACCTCCCCCGGGTCGGCCCCCACTTCGCCTACGTCGAGTCCGACATCTCCATCGAGGCGCCGATCGACGGCTGCTGGCTGGGCACGTTGCTGGCGCTGGCCGCCGAGGACCCGAAACGGGCCATGCTCGGCTCCTACTGCGACCCGCGGGACTTCTCCGACATCGAGGCCACCCGTGCGCTCTTCCCGGACATGGACGAGGAGGCCTACCTCCGCCTGGTGAAGGCGGCGAGCCCCGAGCGGACCCTGTCCGTGGTGCCGCCGGACGAGCCGCTGATCTCGCCGTTCAACCCTCCGGGCCGGCTCCTGCTCCTGCGCACCGAGGCCATCGCGCCCATCGGCATGCGGTCCGACGCCGAACTGCACCGGACCCTCATCGAGCAGGGCTGGAGCACGGGGATCTCGACCGCCGTTCGCCACCGCCACCTCTCCCTCCTGCACGTCTTCGACGAGCCGGCCTACGACACGGCCGGCCGGACCGCCTTCTTCGCCGACTTCGGCAAGCCGGTCATCGATCGGCCCGACACGCAGACACCCCCCGAGGAATCGTCACGCCGGCGATTCCGCCGGCTTCGCCCGTGACCGGAGCCACGGGTCGTCGAACCACGTCCGCAGCGTAAGACGGGCCGGGGGGCGGTCCCCGTAGACCAGGACCCCCGACCCGGGCGGCACGCGCCGTAGGGCGTCCGGCGGGGCCAGGCGCCGGGTGGCGGGCGACCGGGTGGTGCTGGGGCCCGAGCGTCCGCCCGACGTGGTGGCCGGCAGGTGCAGCTCCTCGTCGCCGATGAGGTGGCTGGCGTAGTCCAGGGTGGTCGGGTCGGAGATGCCCGACAGGAAGAGCTTGGCCCGGTGGTTGTTCACCACGGTGGTGGCCCGTGGCCCGAAGCGGGCGGTGATCTGGGCCAGGTCGTGCCACACCGTCACCAGCTGGATGCCGTGACCGGCCGCCGTGGCGGCCAGGGAGTCGAGGTCGGGGATCGGGGCGATGTTGGCCGCCTCGTCGAGCACCAGCAGGAGGGGCGGGTCGAGCGGCCGGCCGGTCCGGGCCACCCGGTCGTAGGCGTGGTCGAGCACGGCCCGCAGGACGCCGACGAACAAGGGGGTGAGCCGCCGCTGGTCGTGGGCCGGGGCGCACAGGTAGAGGGTGCCCGCACCGGCCAGCAGTGCGCCGGGGTCGAGCTGCGGGGCGCCGTAGGGGGCGGACCCGGCAAAGGGCTCGAGCAGCGTCTCCAACGTGGTGACGATGGAGCTGCGCTGGCGCTCCTCCTTGCCGAAGGCCGAGCGCGCGGCGTCGACGGCCTGGGGCACCCCGGCATGCCGGAGCAGGTCGAGCACCTGGTCCTCCTCGCCGGTCTCCACCCAGTGGACGACGTCGGCCATGTCGAGGTCCGCGGTGGCCGCGGCAAAGAGGAGCGGGGCGAGCAGTCGGGAGGCCGTGGCGTACCAGAAGTCGCCGTCGGACATGCCTCCCACCTGGGACCGGCCCACTTCCGTGAGGGTGGCCGCCGCCCGCCGTGCCCCGGGCCAGGTCCGCGACGCCGGCAACGGCGACCACGCAGTGCCCGGCTGGCCGGTCGAGCCGGTCGGATCGAAGCACCGGACCTCGCCGACGCTGCGGCGGTGGGCGATGGTGTGCTCCAGCAGGTCGCCCTTCACGCTGGCCGCCACCACCGGACCCTCCCACCCGAGGATGGCCGGCACGGCGAATCCGGTCGTCTTGTGGGACTGGGTGGGGCCGAACACGATCACCGACTGGGCCCGCTCGGCGGCCACCAGGCGACGACCCACCCGGCCGAGCACCAGTCGACCCGGTGGCGGCGGGCCGGACCTGCCGATCACCAGGTTCCCGAGGTCGGCCGGTCGGGCCCACCGGGCGGCCCGGGACTGTGCATTCCGGGTCGGCGGAGTCCGGTGTCCGTTCCGGGATCGGATCGGTCGCGTCGCCAGCCGGCGTCGCGGCCGCATGTCGCGGTCGGGACGGAGCAGCCCGGCCACCGCCACGGCCACGGTGCCGACCACGAGAGCGGTGGCCGTCCCCACACCGGCCACCGCTACCACCCCTCCCCTTCCGTCATCGCGTCACCGGTGGTGTCGGCCATGGCCCGGTCGGTGTCGACCAGCCACCGCTCGCCCCGGCCGAGTCGGTGCTCGACCAGGAACGACCGCCGGCCCACCTTCCACAGGGCCGTCCCCCGGGACAGGGTGCTGACGAGATCGGCCTCGGTGCCGGTCAGGCCGAGGAGGTCAGCCGTCCGACCCACCTCGCCGGGGGACTGGGCGTAGACCACGCGGGTTTCGGAGTCGGCGAGGAGCCCTTCGGCCAGGCCGACCTGCTCGCTGCCGGCCGCACCCACCGAAGCCAGGTCGCTCAAGCGGTGGAGCACGGCGATGTTCGCCACCCCCATCGCCCGCGACAGCTTCCATGAGGACTGCAGCCACCGGGCCACGCCGAGGTTGCCGAGGATGGCCCACGCCTCGTCCACCACCAGCAGGATCCGGTTGCGGTGGCGGGCCTCGACGGCGCTCTGCAGCCAGGCCGCGGCGCACGCCATCAGGACCCCGAGGGCGGGCGAGTGGTAGACGGCGGAGAGGTCGAGGACGACCAGGGGACCGTCGAGGCGCAGGCCCGGGGTGGTCGGCCCGTCGAACATGCCCCGCAGGTCCCCATGGACGAGGCGGCGCAGCTCGAGGGCGACGTCCCGGCCGTCCTCCACCAGCTCGGCCCGGGTGGTGCGCAGCGCGGCGGCCGCCTCCGGTTCGGGGTCGAGGAGGGCGTCGACCACGTGGGGCAGGGTCGGCGACGCCAGGGAGGACCGGCGGGCCGCAGCGTCCGCCGCGTCGAGGGCGGCGTCGATGGCCGCCCGCTCACGGGGCAGGAGGTCACGGCCCAGGCAGGACACGGCCAACGAGGCGGTGAGCGCGGTACGCCGCACAGCCGGGCCGTCGATCGGGTCGTCCGGTGGGCCGCCGCCGGTCGGGCCGGCACCCGACGAGGCGGTGGCGGCGGTGTCGAGCGGGTTGAGTCGGACCGGTCCACCCGGTCGCAGGGCCACCGGGACCACCCCCCACGCCTCGCACAGCGGCCCGTACTCCCCCTTCGGGTCGATCACCCAGGCGCTGCGGCCGAACACCGCCTGGCGCCACAGGTAGGACTTCACGAAGCTGCTCTTGCCCCGGCCGATCTGGCCGATCACCACCATGTTCGGGTTGGTGACGACGCCGGCCCGGTAGAGGGCGAACGGGTCGTAGACGAACGAGCCGCCCAGCACGTCGCGGCCGATGAGCACGCCCGCATGGCCCAGGCCGGCCTCGGCCACCAGCGGGTAGGCGGCGCACAGGTGACGGGAGGTGGCTACGTGGGCGGGCAGCCCGGGTGGGAGCCTCGCCGAGGTGAGGCTCACGACAGGCCCCGGCCGAGCGGGAGCAGGCACAGCAGGGCCGTGTCCTGCTGGCCGAACAGGCGGCGGACCTCGAGGCGGGCGTGGCCGGCCGCCTGCTCGAGGGCGGCACACGACGCCATCAGCTCGGCGTGGCTGTCGGCCGTCACTCCCAGGTAGCCGGAGTAGCGGAACTGGGCGTGCCCGTCGGCCAGCTCGACGTCGCGCTCGTCGACGCTCTGGCGCTCCCGGGTGTGACGGGCCGAGGTGAGGAAGCCGTTCCGGCGGCGCAGCTCGCCGTCGGCCAGGCCGGCGGTGCGGGCCTGGGCCACCTGCCGGGCCGCCCGGGCCGGGTCCACCGGCTCCATGACCACCGACAGGGTCCGGCGCAGCGGGGCGAAGAGCAGGGGGCCGAGGAAGTCCGGCTGCACGTCGACCCGGGGCCACTCGGCCACCCAGTAGACGGCGTGCCACGTCCCGTCGGTGCGCACCGCGTCCCATCCGGATCCGGTGCCCATCGGCCAGGGCGACCCACCCGTCACCGGACCCCCGGACGCCACCCCGGACCCGTCGGGGGCGGGCAGCAGCGCCTCGGCCAGCACGTCGGCCAGCCCGGCTCGGTCGAGCACTCCGTCGACGCTGACGTCGACCCCCTCGAGCGTCGTGCCCACGTTCGCCACCTCGCGGGTCAGCACCTCCACCGCGCCCTCCAGTCCGCCGCCGGCCGAGCGGACGGCCCGGGCCGACCGGCCGCGGTGGACGGTGACGGACAGGAGTACCCGGTGACGGCGGGTGACCGGGGACGCCTCGTCGAGCAGGGCCCGGTAGGAGCGGGCGGCGGGCGAGTCGTCGGCCAGGATCCCGTGGTCGGCGAGGTGGCCCCGCACCGCGCCCCCGTCGTCGGGCAGGCAGGTCTCCACCCACTGCAGCCGGTGGACGGCCGATCCTTCTCGGGCCAGCGAGGCCAGCACCCGGGCCCACCCCGCCACCCGGGCGTCCTGCTCGATCGGGCCGAGGAGGGCGAAGCTGTGGCCCCGCAGCGCCAGGACGCCGGTGACCGTGCGCGCCCGTTCGTCGACCACCACGCCGATGCCCGTCCCGGCGGAGTCCCCGCCGCCGGAGCCGAGCAGATGGAGCCCGTCGAACACAGAGGCGGGTGCGGCCGGGGGACGGCCGGCCAACCGGGTCGGCACCGCGTCGGTCCGGCGGCCGAACGCCACGGTGGCGCCGGCCGTCGGTCCGGGGTCCACCTGGATCCGCCGGCCGGTCGCCCCGGCCCAGCCCCACCGCACGACCACCGGGAGCCACTGCTCGCCCGTCCGCCCGGCGATGGGCCAGAAGGCCACGACCACACCGGCTCCGACCAGCGCCACGGCGACAACCACGCCGCCGAGGGACGGCCGGCTCCGGACGGACAGGACGGCGAGCACGAGGCTGACGGCCACGGCGCCCACCTGGCCGGCCCGCCACCCGGCGATCACCCCGCGCCGCTCGAGCGGCGGGAAGCGGTAACGGACCCGGGACTCCCGACCCGGCTCGTCACTCACCGTGCGGCGCCGTCACGCCGTTGGTCGCCCCCGATGAGGACCGGGCCGAGGTGGTCCCGACCGAGGTGGTCGGGCCGGACGGCGCCCGACTGACGGGGAAGGGGGCCGACGTAGCGGACACCGGGACGGAGCGGCCGCAGGTCGGCGGGGGGCCCGCCGGGGGAGACTCCGGTTGGTGCCCCGGGCGGGACGCCGGCGGCGGCGTCCTCGTCGGCATAGGGATCGCGCCCGGCGACCAGGTCGGCCACCCGGCGGCCGAGGACGTCCGAGCCGGGTGTGGCCGGCCACAGGGGGATGGAGCTGCCGGGCAGGTACTCGCGGCCATCCGGCCCGTCGCCGGTGGGGCCGCCCGAAGGTGAGGGGTCCGCCGACGCGCCGCCTCCCCCCGGACGACCGCCACCGGGCCGGGTTCCGGCCGGCACGCCCCCGACGGCGCCCGTCGGCCCGGACGACCCCCGTGACCCGGACGACCCCAGAGCCCGGGCGCCGATCACCCCGACGGGGCCGGCGGCCATGGACCCGGCCGCTGCGGCGCGCAGGGCCATGTTGGCCAACCCGGTGACCGGGGCGGCCGCGCCGCGCCGGGCCCGCTGGCTCAGCCCCTCGAGATGGCCGACGGCGCCGGCTTCGAGGAACGGGAGCAGGCGGAAGAGCGACCAGGGGGCGAGACCGGCCAGCAGCAGCAGCGCCGCGCCGCCCAGCACCGAGGCGAATCCGCCACCGGGGCCGGATGCTCCCGCCGGCGTGGACCCGGTGCCGCCGGCCAGGGCGCCGACGGCCAGGCTGAGGACGGCCACGATGACCAACTTGGACAGCACGAGAGCGGCCAGTGTGTCGGCCAGCCGCCGGCTCCAGTGGGAGATGGCCGGCCAGGCCAGCCCGGCCAGGGCCAGGGGCAGGAAGAGGACCGCCACGTAGACGGCGGCGGACCGCAGCAACAGCTCCAGCCAGACCAGCACGGCCCCGACCACGACCGCGATCCCCCCGAGGAACAGGACGAACGTGGGTGCGGAGGGCTGACCGGCCGCCGCGACGGGGGTCAGGGCGGACACCACCGCGGCCATGAAGTGGCCGGTGTCGAGCCCCGCGCCGCCCGACACGGCGGCGCACAGCGAGTCGGTCACGGCCAGGCCGATCTGGACCAGGGTGACGGACACCGCCGTGAGCAGGACAGCGAGGGGCACGTTGACCAGGACCGAGCGCAGCAACAGGGCCGCGCTCTGGCGGTAGAGGGCCTGGAGGACGCCCAGCAGCAGGATCGGCACGATCACCACGCCGGCCAGGGCCGCCATGGTGGCGTAGTGGGCGCGGAACCACGGGGCCCCGAGGTCGATGGCGGTCGAGGCCGACAGCACGGCGCCGATCTGGCCCAGCAGCCACACCGCCCCGCCGGTCACCCACCCGCTGACCGCGTCGAGCACGCTGCCCACCCCGAACCCGACGACCGACCCGGCGGCGCTGGACGCGGCGCCGGCCACGCCGTTGGCCACGCTGCACACCGGGCCCAGGCCGGTGGCACCCAGCGCGCCCGCCACCGGCGAGCACACCGCGGCGGGCAGGGCGACGAGCGGGGACATTCAGTGCACGCCCTGACCGGTGGAGAAGAAGAAGTTGACGATGGCCGGGCCGGCCCCGATCAGCAGGGCGGCGAACCCGGACACCAGCACCGCCTTCCGGCCGCTGTAGGACTGCTGGTAGTTCTGGCTGTGGGCGCCGAGGGCCCACGCCGCCGCCCCGATGAGCAGACCGACCAGCGAGAGGGCCAGCGCCCACCCGCCGAGGCCGTCGGTCAACCTCTGGAGCACCTGGCCGCCGGGCAGCTGGGTCGGGTCCGGCGTCATGGTGACGGCGGACAGGACGGGATGGGCGAGGGCGGGAAGGACGGAACCGGGCATCGCCCCACCCTACGGAGTAACTCATTCCGTTTCAATATGTTTCAGTGTATTTCATGTCTTTTCTTGGTCGGATTTCGGGGCTGGTCCCCGTCCGCTCCCGGGCCTGCCACACTTGGGACCGTGAAGCCGTACGTGATCGGGTACATCGTGGTGGGCGTGGTGGCGCTGGTCGCCGTGGTGGCCGCCTTCCAGGTCGGGCGGCGGTCCGGCCGGCGCAGCCTGCAGCAGCGGCTGACCGCCCTGTCCAACCGGCTCGGCGTCGAGGCCCCCGACGACGGGGGCATGGAGCCCATCCTGAGCCACCTCGAGAAGGTGGCCGGCGACGCCGCCGAAGCGGTCACCGAGGCCAGTTCGGACGCCATCCGCCTCCGCCGGGCCCTCGACACCCTCACCCAGGGCGTCATCGTGTGCGACGAGAACGGCGAGGTGGCCTTCCGCAACGCCCGGGCCGTGGCCCTCATGAACAACCGGCACGGTGACGCCCTGGCCGCCCAGGCCGTCACCGAGTTGCTGGAGAACGCCTGGCAGGAGGGCTCGGCCGAGCGGACCCTCGACCTGTACGGGCCTCCCCGTCAGACGCTGGCCGTCCGCACCCGGCTCATCGACGACGGACGCCGGCCGCTCGGGGTCATCGCCATCATCGAGGACGTGTCCGAGCGCCGCCGGCTCGAGGAGATCCGCCGCGACTTCGTGGCCAACGTCAGCCACGAGTTGAAGACCCCCATCGGCGCCCTCGGCCTGCTGGCCGAGACCCTGACCGTGGAGCCCGACCCCGAGGTGGCCCAGCGCCTGGCCAGCCGCATCCACGCCGAGGCCTTCCGGGTCAGCCGGATCATCGACGACCTGCTCGACCTCAGCCGTATCGAATCCGAGGAGGCACCGCCCCGGGAGCCGATCTACATCAACCTGGTCATGGCCGAAGCGGTGGAGCGGGTCCGCTCCGCCGCCGAGCAGCGCCGGATCACCATCGAGCTCGACGAGCCCGACCCCCCGGTCCACGTGGTGGGCGACCGCCGCCAGCTGGTGTCGGCCATCCACAGCCTGCTGGAGAACGCCGTCACCTTCTCCTACGAGGACAGCGTCGTGACGGTGTCCGCCTCCCAGGCCGACGGCGAGATCCGGCTCTCGGTGGCCGACACCGGGGTCGGCATCCCCACCCGCGACCTCGAGCGCATCTTCGAGCGCTTCTACCGGGTCGACCACGGGCGCAGCCGGTCGACCGGCGGCACCGGCCTCGGGCTGTCCATCGTCCGCCACGTGGCCAGCAACCACCGGGGCCGGGTCGAGGTGGACTCGCGGGAGGGCGAGGGCTCCACCTTCACCCTGGTTCTCCCGAACCCGCCGGAATACACCGCGTGACCCGGGTGCTCCACCCGCAGTGGCCAAGTGAAGCCAGTTGGGCAAGAGTGTCGGCGTGAGCAAGGACGAGCGAGCGAAGGCGAGCCTCGAGGTCCCCACCCAGACCCGGGTGCTCCTGGCGGAGGACGACGAGTCGTTCGTCGACGCCCTGGTCATCGGACTGGCCCGTGAGGGCTTCGACGTGACCGTGGCCACCGACGGCACCGAGGCCCTGCGGCTGTTCGCCGAGGTCGAGCCCGACCTTGTCCTCCTCGACCTGATGCTGCCCCGCCTGTCGGGCATCGACGTGTGCCGTTCCATCCGGGCCCACTCGACGGTGCCGATCATCATGGTCACGGCCAAGGGCACCGAGATCGACACCGTGGTGGGCCTCGAGGTCGGGGCCGACGACTACGTCACCAAGCCCTACCGGCTGCGCGAGCTGGTGGCCCGGATGCGGGCCGTCCTGCGGCGGACGCCCGGCGAGGGCGAGGCGTCGGAGCACGCCAGCGGCGCCCCGGAAGCGAACGACACCGGGGCGGCCCCGTCGGCCCCGTCGGGCCGGTCACCGGAGCGCCGGCCCGAGCCGGGCTCGGTCCTCGAGGCCGGTGGGATCCAGGTGGACGTCGACCGACACCTGGTGTTCATCCGAGGCGAGGAGGTCCACCTCCGGCGCAAGGAGTTCGAGCTGCTCAGTCTGCTCATGGAGAACGCCGGCCGGCTGCTGACCCGCGACGTGCTGATCGACCGCATCTGGGGCTCCGACTACTTCGGCGACACGAAGACCCTCGACGTCCACATCAAGCGCCTGCGGACCCACATCGAGGAGGACCCCTCCTCCCCCAAGCTGATCACCACCATCCGGGGCGTCGGCTACCGCTTCGACGCCACCCGCGACTGAACCGGTGGCCTGACCGGGCCGGCCGTGCGACCGGCCCGATCCCTCAGCCCTTGGCCGGAATGACCGTCTCGCCCCGCAGGTAGGGGCCCAGCACCTCGGGCAGGACCACGGAGCCGTCGGCCTGGCGGCCGGTCTCCACGATGGCCGCCCAGATCCGCGCCCAGGCCAGGGCCGAGCCGTTGAGGGTGTGCACGAATGCCGGGGTGCCGCCGCCCTCGGGCCGATAGCGGATGTTGGCCCTGCGGGCCTGGTAGTCGGTGCACCAGCTGACCGAGGAGACCTCGAGCCACATGTCGACGCCGGGCGAGTAGACCTCGAGGTCGAACGTGCGGGCCGCCGAGTTCCCGATGTCGCCGGTGCACAGGTCGAGCACCCGGTACTGGAGTCCGAGCTGACGCAACAGCGCCTCGGCCCGGGCCACCATCGACTCGAGCAGCTCGGGGGCCTGGTCCGGGGTCGAGTAGGCGAACAGCTCGACCTTGTCGAACTCGTGGACCCGGAGCAGGCCCCGCGTGTCGCGACCGGCCGCACCGGCCTCGCGGCGGTAACAGGCGGTGCCGGCCGTCAGCTTGAGCGGCAGGTCGGCCTCCTCCAGCACGTCGCCCCGCCACATCGAGGTCAGCGGCACCTCGGCCGTGGGGATCGCCCACAGGTCGTCGCGCTCGAGGTGGTACGCCTCCTCCTCGAACTTCGGGAGGTGCCCGGTCGAGATCATGGTCCCGGTCAGCACCAGGGTGGGCGGTCGGACCTCCTCGAATTCGTCCGAGTGGCTGTCGAGGGCGAACGAGCTGAGCGCGCGGAGCAGCCGGGCCCCGAAGCCCCGGTAGAGGGGGAACATGGAGCCGGACAGTTTGGCGCCGCGCTCCATGTCGAGGAGGCCGAGCTCGGTACCGATCTCCCAGTGGGGCACCCGCTGGGCGTCCGTATAGGTGGGCGGCACCTCGGGCCAGCTGCGGGCCTCCACGTTGTCGTCGGCACCCGATCCGTCGGGGGCGTCGGGAGCCGGCAGGTTGGGCAGGTAGAGCAGGGCCTGGCGGACCTCGTCCTGGGCCGACTCGGTCACCGTGTTGAGCGCGCGCTCTTCGTCGCCTGCCGCCCGGCTCTCGCCGGCCAGCTGCTCGGCCCGGGCCGTGTCGCCGGCCTTGCGGGCCTCGCCCACCTGCTTCGACAGCGTCTTGACCTTGGCCCGCAACTCGTCCCGGGTCCCGACGGCGTTGCGGGCTCCGGCGTCGAGGGCGGCCAACCGGTCGACCTCGGCGGGGTCGACCCCGCGGCGAGCCAGGGCGGCCTTGACCGCGTCGATGTCGTCTCGGACCAGTCGGATGTCGATCATGTCGGCACAACGGTAGCGTGACCGTCCGTGCACCACGCCGACACCTCTCCCTCGAGCGAACCGGAGCGCGGAACCGGAGCGCCGCACGGCGCGCCGGCCGTCGAGTGCGAGGGCGTGGTCATCCGCTACGGCGCCACCCTGGCCGTCGACCGGCTCTCGTTCCGGGCCCACCGGGGCGAGGTGCTGGCCCTCCTCGGCCCGAACGGGGCCGGCAAGACCAGTTGTGTCGAGGCCTTCGAGGGGTACCGCCCGATCGCCGGGGGGACCATTCGGGTACTCGGGCTCGACCCGCAACGCGACCACGCCGCCCTGGTACCCCGCATCGGGGTCATGCTCCAGAAGGGCGGCGTCTACCCGATGCTCGGACCGGCCCAGGTGCTCCACCTCTTCGCCTCGTACTACGACGATCCGGAGGACCCGGACGCACTGCTCGACCAGGTCGGCCTGGGCGACGCCCGCCGGACGCCCTGGCGCCGCCTCTCCGGGGGCGAGCAGCAACGCCTGTCGCTGGCCCTGGCCCTGGTGGGCAAGCCGGACGTCCTGTTCCTGGACGAGCCGACGGCCGGCGTCGACCCCGAGGGCCGCATCGTGGTGCGCGACCTCATCACCGCCCAGCGAGACAAGGGCCTGTGCGTGCTGCTGACCACCCACGAGCTCGACGAGGCCGAGCGGGTGGCCGACCGCGTGGTCATCGTCGACCACGGCCGGCTGCTGGCCGAGGGGACCCCGGCCCAGTTGGCCTCGGGCACGGCCGACGGCTCGATCCGGTTCTCGACCGATCCCGGCATCGACACCGCCGCACTGGCTGCCGCCGTCGGTCCGGGCACCTCGGTCGACGAGGAGCGCCCCGGCAACTACCGGCTGCGCCTGGCGGCCGGCACCGAGACACCGCCGGTGGTGGCCGCCCTGGCCGGCTGGCTGGCCGGGCGGCAGCTGTCCCTCGGCGACCTGCGTACCGGGCAGTCGCTGGAGGAGGCGTACCTCGCCATTACCGGGGCGCGGGAGGACACGGCGGTCGCAGATGCCACCGCGGCGGGTGCCGGACGCGGTCGGGGCCGCCGGCCGAGGGGGAGGCGCTGATGCGGGCACTCGTGGCCCAGCTCCGGGCCGAGGTGACCATGATCTTCACCAACGGCGAGACCCTGTTCCTCACGTTGGGGATCCCGGTGGTCTTCCTGCTGTTCTTCAGCGCCGTGCACGTGCTCCCGACGGGCACCAGGCACCCGGTCGACTTCCTGGTGCCGGGCATCCTGGCCCTGGCCGTCATGTCGACGTCCATGACCGCCCTGTCCATCGGCACCGGCTTCGAGCGGGGCTACGGCGTGCTGAAGCGACTGGGGTCGACCCCGCTCGGCCGGCCCCGGCTGCTGGCCGCCAAGATCGTGGCCGTCCTGGCCGTCGAGGTCCTGCAGGGCACCGTGCTGGTGGCGGTCGGCTGCCTGTTGGGGTGGAACCCGGGCGGGCCCGGGGCCAGTGCCCTGGTGGGCGAGGCGCTGGTCGCCGTGGTGCTCGGCACCCTGGCCTTCGGCGGCGTGGGCCTGATCCTGGCCGGGACGCTCAAGCCGCTGGTCAACCTGGCCGTGGTCAACGCCCTGTTCGTGGTGCTCCTGCTGCTGGGCGGGATGCTGATCCCGCTGTCGAAACTCCCCCACTGGTTGGCCGAGCTGTCCCGACTGCTGCCGGCCGCCGCCCTGGCCCAGGCCCTGCACGGCACCCTCGGC
>DATCCR010000026.1:0-10487 GCA_036511155.1 Acidimicrobiales bacterium | reverse complement strand
CTCCGTTCGGTCCTCCAATTGCCACCATCAACCCGGCCACCGGCGAGCTCCTGGAGTCCTTCGAGCCGATGGACGCCGCCGCCGTCGAGGTCCGACTCGCCACCGCGGCGGCCGGCGCCGCCCACTGGGCCCAGAGCACCTTCGTGGAGCGGTCCCGCCTGTTGGTGACCGCCGCCGAGCTCCTCGAGGGCGAGGTGCCGGACATCGCCCAGACCATCACCACCGAGATGGGCAAGCCCTTTGCCCAGGCCAAGGGCGAGGTGGCCAAGTGCGCTCACGGCTTCCGGTGGTTCGCCGAGCACGCCGAGGCCATGCTGACCGACCGCGAGGTGCCCGTCGATGCCTCCCTCGGCCTCGTCACGTACCAGCCGCTCGGCGTGGTCCTCGCCGTCATGCCGTGGAACTTCCCCTTGTGGCAGGTCGCCCGGTTCCTGGCCCCGGCCGTCATGGCCGGCAACGTCGGCCTGCTCAAACACGCGCCGAGCGTCCCCCGGACCGCCCTCGTCCTCGAGGACCTGTTCCGTCGGGCCGGGGCCCCGGACGGCGTGCTGCAGACACTGCTCATCGGTACCGACCAGGTCCCGGCGATCATCGCCGACCGCCGGGTGGCCGCCGTCACCCTGACCGGCAGCGTCGGGGCGGGCCGCGCCGTGGCCGCCCAGGCCGGAGCGGTGGGCAAGAAGGTGGTGCTCGAACTCGGGGGCAGCGACCCGTTCATCGTGCTCCCGACGGCCGATCTCGACCGGGCTGTGCCCGTCGCCGTCCAGGCGCGCGTCCAGAACGCCGGCCAGTCGTGCATCGCCGGCAAGCGGTTCATCGTCCACGAGGCGGTGGCCGAGGAGTTCACCGAGCGGTTCGTGGCGGCCATGGCCGCCCTGTCGGTGGGGGACCCCTTCGACCCGGCCACCGAGGTCGGCCCGCTGATCAATGCGGCGGCCGTGGACGGCATCGAGGCCCAGGTGGAGGACGCCCGGGCCAAGGGGGCGACCATCCTGTGCGGCGGCGAGCGCGTGGTGGGGCCTGGCGGACCGGACCGTCCGGGCTGCTTCTACCGTCCGACCGTCATCACCGACATCGCCCCGGGCATGCGGGTGGCCACCGAGGAGGTCTTCGGACCGGTCGCCCTGCTCTACACCGTGGCCGACGCGGACGAGGCCCTGGCTCTCGCCAACGACTCCGAGTTCGGCCTGGGGTCGAGCGTGTGGACCAACGACCCCGACGAGCAGCAGCGCTTCGCCTCCGGGCTGCAGGCCGGGCAGGTCTTCGTCAACGGGATGACGGTGTCGATGCCCCAGCTCCCGTTCGGCGGCATCAAGGGCTCGGGCATCGGGCGGGAGCTGTCCTCGTTCGGCATGCACGAGTTCTGCAACGTGAAGTCGGTCTGGATCGCCTGATGGCACGACGGGCCGCCTGATGGGCGGACGGGCCGGACCATGACGCCGGACGACGTGGACCCGGTCCGCGCCTATCTCGACCATGCGGCGACCACGCCGCTGCGCCCCGAGGCCCTCGAGGCCATGTTGCCGGTGCTGACGGCCGAGTTCGCCAACCCGTCCGGCGCCCACGCCGAGTCGCGGCGGGCCCGGCTCGCCCTCGACGATGCGCGGGACCGCATCGCCGAGCTGCTCGGCGTCGGGCCCGGCGAGGTGGTCCTGACCTCCGGCGGCACCGAGGCCGACGACCTCGCCGTGCACGGCGGCTGGGGAGCGGTGGCCGGGGGAGGGGTCGCCGGGGCCCTGCCGGCCGTGGTCTGCTCGGCCATGGAGCACCACGCCGTGCTGCGGGCCTGTCAGGCCCTCGCCTCCCGCCAGGGCGCCGAGCTGCGCGAGGTCCGCAGTGGGCCCGACGGGCGGATCGACCTCGACGCCCTGGCCGAGGCGTGCCGCGACGACGTCGGACTCGTCTCGGTCATGGCCGTCAACAACGAGGTCGGCACGATCCAGCCCCTCGACGACGTGGCCCGCATCGTGGCCGAGCGTTCGCCCGGTGCCGTGCTCCACACCGACGCCGTCCAGGCCGTGCCGTGGCTGGACGTCGCCGCCTGCACGGCACCGGCCGCCATGGTGTCGGTCAGCGCCCACAAGTTCGGCGGACCGAAGGGGACCGGCGCCCTGGTGGTCCGGTCCGGTACCTCGGTCCGCGCCCGCATCGACGGGGGTGGTCAGGAACGTGGGCGGCGCAGCGGGACCCCCAACGTGGCCGGCGCCGTCGGCACGGCCGCCGCACTGGCGGCCGCCGTGGCCGGGCGCCGCACGGACGCCGCCCGGGTGGCCGGCCTGCGGGACCGTCTGGCCGACGGCTTGCTCGCCGTCGTTCCGGGCGTCGTCGAGTCCGGGAACCGGGACAGCCGGGTCGCCGGCATCCTCCACCTCCGGTTCGCCGGGATCGAGGCGGAGTCCATGGTCGTCCTCCTCGACCAGGTGGGGATCGCCGCCTCGGCCGGGGCGGCCTGCTCGAGCGGGGCGGTCGAGCCGAGCCATGTGCTGACCGCCATGGGCCTCGGCCCGGCCGAGGCCTCGTCGGGCGTCCGCTTCTCGTTGGGTGTCACCACCACGGGTGAGGATGTCGCCCGTGCGCTCGCCCGGATTCCCGACGTCGTCGGCCGCCTGCGAAACTAGGCCGGTGCGCGTCCTGGTTGCCATGTCCGGTGGAGTCGACTCGTCGGTGGCCGCCGCCCTCCTGGCCGACGCCTACGGGACCGACGAGGTGGTCGGCGCCACCCTCAAGCTGTGGGGCGGCGACTCCGACTCGGGTTGCTGCTCGGTGGCCGACGTCGATGACGCCCGACGGGTGGCCGACCAGCTGGGCCTGGTCCACCACGTCTTCAACTTCGCCGCCGACTTCGAGGCCCATGTGGTCGATCCCTACGTCACCGGTCACGCCGAGGGCCGCACGCCGAACCCGTGCATCGAGTGCAACCGCCACCTCAAGTTCGACCGGCTCCTCGAACGGGCCGCCCAGCTCGGGTTCGACGCGGTGGCGACCGGTCACCACGCACGGTGCACCCGGGACGACGACGGCACCTGGCGGCTGGTCCGGGGGGCCGACCCGGCCAAGGACCAGTCCTACGTCCTGGCCATGCTCGGCCAGGACCAGCTGGCCCGCACCCTGTTCCCGGTCGGGGAGCTGACCAAGGCCCAGGTCCGCGACGAGGCGGCCCGACGGGGCCTCCGCACCGCGGACAAGCCGGACAGCCAGGACGTCTGCTTCATCCGGTCCGACGTCGGACGGGCCGGCTTCCTGGGCGACCGGGTGGCTCTCCACCCGGGTCGGCTCATCGATCACGTCAGCGGAGGCGACCTCGGCGAGGTGACGGCCGTCGAACTGGTGACGGTGGGCCAGCGCCGGGGCATGGGCCACGGCACCGACGGCCGCCGGCGGTTCGTGACCTCGGTCGACGTGCCGGCCCGGCGGGTCACCATCGGGCCGCCGGAGGCATCGTATGCATCGGACCTGGCGCTCGGCACGGTCGCCTGGATCGACGGTCGGCCCGTCGGTGTGGACGCAGCCGACGGCACGGGGGCGCTGGCCCAGTGCAGCGCCCACGGCCCGGCTGTCGCGTGCACCGTGCGTGCGGCGGGCGACGGCCTGTCGGTCCGGTTCGCCGATCCCCAGCGGCGGGTGGCCCCGGGCCAGACCGTGGCCCTCTACGACACGGCGCGCCCGGAGTACGTGGTGGGCTCGGGGGTGGTCCGATGACGCCTGTGGCGGCGGCCAGGGGCGACGACCCGGTGGCCCGGGCGGCCGAGCTGCGGGCCCTCGTCGCCCACCACAACGAGCGCTATTACACCCTCGACGCCCCCGAGATCACCGACGCCGAGTACGACGAGCTGGTGCGCGAACTGCGCTCGCTCGAGGCCGAGCATCCCGACCTGGTGGTGCCCGGCTCACCCACCTCCCAGGTGGGGGCGACGCCGTCCACCCTGTTCGCGCCCGTCGTGCACCACGTGCCGATGATGAGCCTGGACAACGCCTTCAGCCCGGAGGAGCTGCGGGCCTGGGCCGACCGGGTGGCCAAACAGGTGCCCGCCGACACCGCGTTCGAGTGCGAGCTCAAGATCGACGGCCTGGCCATCTCCTTGCTCTACCGGCACGGACGGTTCGTCCAGGCCGCCACCCGAGGGGACGGCACGACCGGCGAGGACGTGACGGCCAACGTCGCCACCATCGCGGCCATTCCCGGCAGTCTCGACCCGGCACACGGCACGGTGCCCGAGTCGCTCGAGGTGCGGGGCGAGGTCTACATGCCGATCGCCGCCTTCGACGACCTCAACCGGCGTCAGGCCGAGGCCGGCGACAAGTTGTTCGTCAACCCCCGGAACTCGGCGGCCGGGTCGCTGCGCCAGAAGGACCCGGGCGTGACGGCCACCCGTGCCCTGGCCTTCTGGGCTTACCAGGTCGGCGAGATCCTTCCCCCGCCGACCACCGACCGGTCGGACCCGACCGCCGACCTGGCCATCAGCCAGTCGGGTACCCTCGACTGGCTCGGGCGGGCCGGGTTCCCCGTCAACCCCGAAGTCCACCTGGTCCAGGGCCTCGACGAGGTGCTGGCCTTCTGCGCCCGGTGGGAGGAGCACCGCCACGACCTCGACTACGAGATCGACGGCGTGGTGGTCAAGGTCGACGACCTCGGCCTCCAACGGTCGCTCGGCTCGACCTCACGTGCCCCGCGCTGGGCCATCGCCTACAAGTTCCCGCCCGAAGAGCGCTCGACCCTCCTGGCGGACATCGAGGTCTCCATCGGCCGGACCGGCAAGGCCACGCCGTTCGCCGTGCTCGAGCCGGTGTTCGTGGGCGGCTCGACGGTCGGGCTCGCCACCCTGCACAACGAGGACCAGGTGCGCCTCAAGGACGTGCGCCCGGGCGACACGGTGATTGTCCGCAAGGCCGGCGACGTGATCCCCGAAGTGGTGGGCCCGCTCCTGGTGAAGGGGCGGCGCCGCAAGTCGCGGTGGACGTTCCCCACGGCGTGTCCGGTCTGCTCGGGGCCGCTCGTCCGCCTGGATGGGGAGAGCGACACGTTCTGCACGAACCTCGACTGCCCGGGCCAGCGGGTGCAGCGGATTGCCCACTTCGCCTCGCGCTCGGCCATGGACATCGAGGGGCTCGGCGAGCAGCGGGTCCAACTGCTGGTCGACCGCGGCCTGCTGGTCGACGTGGCCGACCTCTACGCCTTCACGCCCGAGACGTTCGACGGCCTCGAGGGGTTCGCCGCCGTGTCGACGGCCAACCTGCTGGCGGCCATCGACGAGTCGCGCTCTCGACCACTCAGCCGGGTCCTCGTCGGTCTCGGCATCCGCCACCTCGGCCAGGTGGGCTCGGTGGCGCTGGCCCGGTCCCGGCGGGACATCGACGGTGTGCTGGCCGCCGACGAGGCCACCCTGGCCGCCATCGACGGGGTCGGCCCCGTCATCGCCTCGAGCGTGGTGGCCTGGTTCGCCTCACCGGTCAACCGGTCGGTGGTCGACCGCCTACGGGCCGCCCGCCTCCATCTGGTGGAGCCGGGTGGCGAGGCGGCCGGCGGCACCCCCGACCTCCCCCAGACCCTCGAGGGCCGGTCGGTCGTGGTGACCGGGTCACTCGACGGCTACACCCGGGACGAGGCGGAGGCGGCCGTAGTGGCCCGGGGCGGCAAGTCGCCGGGCACGGTGTCGAAGAAGACCTACGCGGTGGTGGTCGGGCGGGCCGCGGGGGCCTCCAAGGTGACCAAGGCCGAGCAGCTCGGCGTCCCGACGGTCAGCGGCGAGCAGTTCGAGGACCTCCTGGCCACGGGGGAGCCCCCTCCGGGGCCGGTCGAGGATCCGATCAACGGGGCCTGACCGGTGTCCGAACTGTCACGACCGGTGACAGTCGGTGTCCGGCTGACCAGCAAATTCGGCACGCCTCACCAATTTTGACGAACTTCGGATCGGTGCCGTGAATTGCAACCGGGGAGTCTTGTAAATGGGGGGTCCGTTCACTACTGTACCGATACCGGTCCATTGGGTTCCGGGGCAGGGGAGGGGATACCAGGTCTGCCAGTCGTGGTGCATGGGGCATCGGGGGGCGTCGGTTTGACGGTACCGATTTCGCGGGCACATCGACAGATCCGGTAGCGATCTCTCAAACGGAACGGGGAAGTTGTTCGTAGGACCCCGTGTCGTTGCCCAGGGGGAGGTTTGTGGTCGGTGTTTCAACACGTCGGGGGGCGACCGTCGCCTGACTTCGAGCCCGTGGCAACACGGGGGAAACAAGGAGCAATCATATGATTCGCAAGATGCTCGTCATTGCGACTGCTGTTGCAATGCCGCTGGGCGCGATCAGCGCTATCGCCGCCACCGGCACGGCCGGCGCCGCTGGACCGCCTGACACCGGCTCGATCACCTGCGTCGGAACCCAGACCGCTTCGCTGTCGCCGGCATTCCACTTCGGCGGGACCGTGGTCACCAAGCAGCAGACGACGCTGACCGCCGGCGCTCCGACCTGCTCGGGCAACGTGCCGACCGCCGCTACGACTGGCGCCGTCAAGATCAAGGTCAAGTACGCCAAGCCGGGTACCAACGTCGCTGACTGCTCGAACCTCGGCTCCACGACCATCGCCCCCTTCACCGTCAAGGTCAAGTGGTCGGACAAGACCAAGTCGGTCTTCAACATGGCCGGTGGCGGCCCCAGCGGTGCTGGCTTCCTGACCACGGGTACGGTCGCCGCTGGCGGCTCGTTCGGCGGTGAGACGGTGTCGATCCAGTCCAACCTGAGCTCCGCCGACATCGCTGCCATCGTGGCTTGCAGCACCGGTGGCCCCGACGTTGGCACGCTGAACCTCACCTCCACGATCTCCATCAGCTGATCGTGACCGGCGTGCACGTCGCACGCTGACCAGCAGTACGCACGAAGGCGGGGCTCCGGCCCCGCCTTCGTCGCGTCCGCGGGACCCGCTGCCGGCACCGGCTCCCTCCGGGTGGAGGCGCTCGGCTCGCTCCGACCCTCCAACGTTTCCGACCGGCCGAGCACTAGCCTGAGAGGCGCCATGCCGAGTCTGACCGACTCCATCGGGCGCGTCCTCGGCGACCGCTACCGACTCGTCACTCCCGTGGGGACCGGTGCGTCCGCACACGTCTACCTGGCTGACGACGTCTCGTTGAAGCGCCAGGTGGCCATCAAGGTCCTCCACCCGGCCCTGGCCGGCGACCAAGCCTTCCTCAAGCGTTTCCGGGCCGAGGCCCGCGCCGTGGCCGCCCTCAACCACCCCAACGTCCTGCGCGTCTACGACTGGGGCGAACAGGACGGCGAGCCCTACCTCGTCCTCGAGTACCTGGCCGGGGGCTCCCTCCGCCAGATCTACGACACCCGCACCCTGCTCACCCCCGAGCAGGCGGTCCGGATCGGTATCGAGGCGTGCGCCGGCCTCGACTATGCCCACCGACGGGGCCTCATCCACCGGGACATCAAACCGGCCAACCTCCTCTTCGACGCCGACGGGCGCCTCCGCATCGCCGACTTCGGCCTGGCCCGGGCCCTGGCCGAGGCCGCCTGGACCGAGCCCGACGGGGCCATCCTCGGCACCGCCCGTTACGCGGCCCCCGAGACGGTCGAGGGGTGGGTCCTCGACGGCAAGGCCGACGTCTACGGCCTGGCCCTGGTGCTCTACGAGGGCGTCACGGGGGAGTCCCCGTTCATCGGCGACACCACCATCGCCACCCTGATGGCCCGGCTCGGCGCCCTGCTGCCCGAGCACGAGGCCCTGGGGCCGCTGGGCGACGTCCTGGTGTGGGCCGCCGCCCCCGACCCTGCCGAGCGGTACGACGCGGCCCAGTTCGGGGCGAAGCTGGCCGAGCTGGCCACGACCCTGCCCGAGCCGGCCCCGTTGCCCCTGGTCACCACCGAGCGCGTCGAGGAGGACCCCTTCGTGATGGCGGCCGCCGTCGGGCTCACCACCGTCACCGAGCGGCCCGAACGGCCCATGCGGCCCGCGGTGCGGGCCGGGGGCGATCCGGTGTCCGACCTGACGGAACTCGGCCTCCCGGTGGCGGCCGGCCCGTCAGGCCCGAGCGGCCCGGCCGCCGCCTCCGACGCCCCGCGTCGGAAGTGGCCGCTGGTCGTGGCCCTGTGCTTCCTGGTGGCCGCACTGCTCGGCGCCGGCATCGTCTGGGCGGCCCAGGCCCAGGTATTCACCCCGTCCAGCCCGGTGCCGGTCCTGGTCGGTCGGACCCTGCCCGCCGCGGCGGCCGCGGCCAGGGCCGCCCACCTCGAGGTCCGGGTGTCGGGGCGCGAGTCGTCGATCTCCGTGCCGACCGGCGTGGTCATCCGCCAGCAGCCGGGCGCACGGGCCGGCGGCAAGCCGGTAGACGTCAAGCAGGGGTCGACCGTCTCCGTGGTGGTCTCGACCGGTCTGCCGCTCATCGCCGTGCCGAAGGTCGCCACGTTCTCCAGCTGCCACGATGCCGTGGCCGCCCTGGCCGCCGTCCACCTGGTCGGGATCTGCCCGCCCACCGCCGCCGTGTACGACGCCAACATCGGGGTCGACGGCGTCGTGGGCACCCAGCCCGCCGCCCAGGCCCCCTACGGCTCCACGGTGACCATCATCACCTCGAAGGGCCATGCCCCGGTGGCCGTCCCGCCGGTGTCCGGCCCCGGCACCACCTATGCCTCGGCCGCCGCCGCCCTGACCGCGGCGGGTTTCGTGCCCGTCGAGTCGCAGATCTACTCGGCCACGGCGAAGGTGGGCGAGGTCATCGCCACCGTGCCCGACCCCTCGGCCGGCCCGGTGGCCTACAAGTCCCAGGTCACCGTGCAGGTCTCGCTCGGGCCGAAGCCGGTCACCGTGCCACCGCTGGTGGGCAGGTCACCAGCCAAGGCGGTGGCCGCCCTCAACGCCCTCGGCCTCCACGCCGGCGGCCCGTATGGCCCCCCGGACTCGAGCACCGTGGTCTCGACGTCGCCCGCCGCCGGCGCCTCGGTGCCGGTGGGCTCGACGGTCCAGGTGTACACCCAGTGAGCCGGGCCGACGGGAGTTGCGAGCTGTGTGAGGCCGCCCGGCTCACCGTGTGGCACCACGAGGACGACACCTGCTGGGTGGCCGACTGCGAAGTGTGCGACGTGCCGATGGTGGTGTGGAAACAGCACGGCAACGAGCCGCCCGAGGTCGAGGTCGAACACATGCTGGCCCGGCTCGGCGAGGTGGCCGACCGGGTGCTGGGGGAGGGCATCTGGTCCTACGACCGGGTCATGCGCCAGATCCCCGACCACTTCCACGCCCATGCCCGGGACCCGCAGTGGTGGGCCCGGCGCTTCGGCCGGTCGTGACCCGTCGACGCACGGCGACCCGTCGATGAGGACCTGACCGCCGGATGATCAAGTACCTGGGGTCGAAGCGGCGCCTGGTGCCGGCCCTGGCCGCGCTGGCCTCGGCCAGCGGGGCCCGCACCGCCCTCGACCTGTTCTGCGGGACGACCCGGGTGTCCCAGGCCTTCAAGTCCCTCGGGATCGGGGTGACCGCCGTCGACAGCGCCCGGTGCGCCCATGTGCTGGCCCGCTGCTACGTGGCCACCGACCCCGACGCCGATCCGTCGTTCCGGGACGATCTGGCCCAGGCGGTGGACCGTCTGAACGCCGTGCCCGGGGTGCCCGGGTACGTGACCGAGACGTTCTGCGAGGAGGCGCGCTTCTTCCGGCCCGAGAACGGCGCCCGGATCGATGCCGTGCGCGAGGTCATCGAGGCCGAATACGCCGACACCCCGCTGTGGCCGGTGCTGCTGACCAGCCTCCTGGAGGCGGCCGACCGGGTGGACTCGACCACCGGACTGCAGATGGCCTACCTCAAACAGTGGGCACCCCGCGCCGTGCGCCCCCTCACCCTGCGGGTGCCCGACCTCCTGCCCGGTCCGGGCCGGGCCGTCCGCGGCGACGCCTGCGCCCTGGTGGGCACGGGAGCGCTGGCGGACGTGGACCTCGCGTACCTCGACCCGCCGTACAACCAGCACCGCTACGACTCCAACTACCACGTGTGGGAGACCCTGGTGGCCTGGGACGCCCCCGACCACTACGGCGTGGCCTGCAAGCGGGCCGAGTTGCGGGACCCGGCCACCCGCAGCGCCTTCAACGGGCGGCGCACCATGCCCGTGGCCCTGACCGACGTGGTGACCAGGGTGGCCGCCGAGGTGGTCGTGCTCTCCTACAACAACGAGTCGTGGCTGACCTTCGACGAGCTCCACGACGTGTGCGTGGACCGGGGCCACGTCGAGGTGCTGGCCTTCGACTCGGCCCGCTACGTCGGCGCCCGCATCGGGATCCACGACCCGTCGGGGCGCAAGGTGGGCCGCGTCTCCCACCTGCGCAACACCGAGTACGTGGTGCTGGCCGGCCCCCGGGCCCGGGTCCGGGCCATGGCGGCGGCCGTCGAGTCGACCGGCCTGGGCGCCCGGGTGGACCGCCCGGTGCCGGTCCCCGCCGCCTGACGGACCGGCTTGACCGCGAGGTGAGGCCGATGAGAACGTGGGGCGGATACGCCC
>DATCCR010000025.1:0-13427 GCA_036511155.1 Acidimicrobiales bacterium | reverse complement strand
CCGCCGGTCCCAGGTCGACTTCCCGCCGGCGGTGTCGACGCCGTACGTCAACTCGATCCCCTCCGACGCCGAACCCGAGTTCCCCGGAGACGAGCATCTCGAGCGGCGGATCCGGGCATTCATCCGCTGGAACGCCGCCGTCATGGTGGTCCGGGCGAACATCGTCTCCGACGCCGTGGGTGGGCACCTGGCCACCTACGCCAGCTCCGCCGCCCTCTACGAGGTCGGCTTCAACCACTTCTTCCGGGGCAAGGACGGCGGCGGGCCGGGCGACCAGGTCTACTTCCAGGGCCATGCCTCCCCCGGTATCTACGCCCGGGCGTTCGTCGAGGGCCGGTTGACCGAGGGCCAGCTCGACAACTTCCGGTTCGAGGTGGGCGGCGACGGGCTGTCGTCCTATCCTCACCCCCGGCTGATGCCCGACTTCTGGGAGTACCCCACGGTCTCGATGGGGCTCGGCCCGATCAACGCCATCGCCCAGGCCCACCTGGCCCGCTACCTCGAGGCCCGCGGTCTGGCCGACACGTCGCACAGCCGGGTCTGGGGCTTCGTCGGCGACGGAGAGTTCGACGAGCCCGAGACGATCGCCCTCCTCGGCATGGCCGGCCGCGAGCACCTCGACAACCTCACCCTCGTGGTCAACTGCAACCTGCAGCGGCTCGACGGCCCGGTCCGCGGCAACGGCAAGGTCATCCAGGAGTTCGAGGCCACCCTGCGGGGAAGCGGTTGGAACGTGATCAAGGTGGTCTGGGGCCGCACGTGGGACGAGCTGCTGGCCAGAGACGTCGACGGCGTGCTGTTGGCCAAGATGAACGAGACGGTCGACGGCGAGTTCCAGAAGTACGCCACGGAGTCGGGGGCCTACATCCGGGAACACTTCTTCGGGCCCGACCCCCGCCTCCGGGCCCTGGTCGAACACCTGAGCGACGCCGAACTCCAGAACCTGCCCCGCGGCGGCCACGACTACCGCAAGCTCTACGCCGCCTACCGGGCGGCCACCGAGCACACCGGGGCGCCCACCGCCATCCTGGCCAAGACCATCAAGGGGTGGACGCTCGGGCCCGAGATCGAGGCCCGCAACGCCACCCACCAGATCAAGAAGATGACCACGGACCAGCTGCGCACGCTGCGCGACCGGCTGTTCCTCCACGAGGAGATCGCCGAGGTCGATCTCGACGGGGGCCTCCCCCCGTACTACCGCCCCGCGCCGGGCTCGGCCGCGGCGGAGTACCTGGCCGAGCGCCGGCGCCTCCTCGGCGGGCCCCTCCCCAGTCGGGTGGTCCGGGCCCGGCCGCTGCCGGCGCCGTCACCCGACGCCTTCGCCGACCTGCTCGGCGGGTCGGGCCGCCAGGAGGTGTCGACCACCATGGCGTTCGCCCGCCTGCTGCGCTCGCTCACCCGCGATCCCGGCATCGGCCGGCGGATCGTTCCCATCGTGTCCGACGAGGCCCGCACGTTCGGTCTCGAGTCGCTGATCAGCGAGGTCCAGATCTACGCGCCCGACGGCCAGCGGTACACGCCGGTCGACGCCGGCCTGGCCCTCCACTACGCCGAGAGCGCCACCGGACAGGTCCTCGAAGAGGGGATCAGCGAGGCGGGGGCCACCGCCACGTTCACCGCGGCGGCCACCTCGTACGCCACCTGGGGCGAGTCACTCATCCCCTGCTACCTCTTCTATTCGATCTTCGGGTTCCAGCGGGTGGGCGACCTGCTGTGGGCGCTCGGCGACAGCCGGGGCCGGGGTTTCCTGCTCGGCTGTACCGCTGGGCGCACCACCTTGAACGGCGAGGGCCTCCAGCACCAGGACGGGCATTCGTTGCTGCTGGCCTCGGCCTACCCGTCGGTCGAGGCCTATGACCCGGCCTTCGCCCACGAGGTGGCAGCCATCGTGGAGGACGGCATCCGGCGGATGACCGGGCCCGAACCCGAGGACCGCTTCTGGTACCTCACCCTGTACAACGAGAACTACGTCATGCCGGCCCTTCCCGCCGACCCGGCCGAGGCCGAGCGGGTCCGGTCGGGCACGGTGGCCGGCATGTACCGCTTCGCCGGGGCCCCGTCCGAGGTGCCGGAGTCGGCCCCCCGGGCCGTCCTGCTCTTCTCCGGGACCGCCTGGCGGGCGGCCATGGAGGCCCGCCGCCTGCTGGCCGAGGACTGGACTGTGGGGGTGGAGGCCTGGTCGGTGACCTCCTACAAGTCGCTCCGCGAGGAGGCCCTGTCGGCCGAGCGCCACAACCGCCTGCACCCCGACGCCGAGCACCGGGTGCCGCTCGTCACCGCGGCGCTCTCCGGCTCGGACGGTCCCGTCGTGGCCGTCACTGACTTCGTGAGGGCCGTCCCCGACCAGGTGGCCCGGTGGATGCCTCGCCGGTTCACGTCGCTCGGCACCGACGGCTTCGGCCGCTCGGACACCCGGGAGGTGCTGCGCCGGTTCTTCGAGGTGGACGCCGTTCACCTGGTGGTAGCCGTCCTCGAGGGGCTGACCGCCGACGGTGCCGTCCCAGCCGGCACGGTGGCCGCCGCACTCGGCCGCTACGGCATCGATACCGACGCCGCCGACCCCTGGTCGGCCTAAGTCAGAGGGACCCTCGGTCGGGCAGAACCGACCCCATCCGGTCCACGAACCCGGCCACAGCGGCGGCCACCTCCGCAGGGTGGGACCACAACGACAGGTGCCCGCACCGGGCGATCAGCGTCGGGGGCGGCGCACCGATGCGGACGGCCGCGCGGGCCGGGGCCTCCGCGCTGTATTCGGCGTCCTCGGCCCCGAACACGACGAGAGCGGGCAGGAGCGGCGACCGGATGCGGCCCAGCTCGGAGGCGCTGACCCCGACGACAGGGTGCCCGGTCAGGGCCAGCAGCGCCTGTTCGGCCCCTTCGGTCAGGAACGGACGCCGGACGGCTGCGGTCTGGGCCGGGGTCAGCGTCGGGCAGTCCGGGCCACAGGCCAGTCCGAAGATGGTGCTCACCAGCGCGTCACTACGCATCACCCCGCGGTACAGGGCGGTGCGGAACGGCTCGGGCACCGCCCCCGGCACCCACGTGCCCGGGTAGGTCACCGATAGCCCGTCGCCGTCGACGAAGACCACCCCTGCGGCCGCGCCGGGGTGGTCGAGCACGAACCGGGCGATGACCCCGGCCCCCAGCGAGTGGCCGACCAGGACCGGGTGGTCGAGGTGGCGGACGGCAAGGAAGGCGTCGAGCTGGGCGGCCAGCGCCTCCGTCGTGTACCGGCCGACCCGCTGGGTGTAGCCGTAGCTCTCGAGGTCGTACGCCTCGACCTGGTGGGTCGGGGATAGGAGCCGGGCCACGGGACGCCACGTGGCCACCGACTCGAAGGCGCCGTGGACCAGGACCACGGGGTGGGCCGTCGGCTCTCCCCACGCCTCGAAGCGGGTCAGGTAGGGCCCGGTGCGGACGAAGGTGAGGCCGGCCGGCACCGACGCCGGGGAGTCGGTGGCCCACACGTAGACCTGGGCGCCCCAGGTGAGGGCGGCCAGTACGGACGCAGCCACCAGCACCAGGGCCGGACGGGGCAGACCGTCCCGGCGTAGGCGGAGGAGTCGGCGCATGCCGGGCCGAGCGTAGCGACCCGTCCTCCATCGCCTGGGTCAGGCCAGTGCGTCGGGGTCGGATCTGGTCGTCGGGGCGGAGCCCGGGCGCCTCGGCGCCTCCGGGGAGGGCCCGTCCGGCCCCCGGCTAGCCTGAGGGCGTGCTGTGGCTCACCGGTGACACCGATGCGGACGCGCTGCTCTCGTCCGAACCCCTCGCGCTCTTGATCGGCATGGTCCTCGACCAGCAGATCCCGATGGAGCGGGCCTTCAAGGCGCCCTTCGACCTGAAGGAGCGCCTCGGTGGCGCGCTCGACCCCGCGGCCATCGCCGCCATGGGCCCCGACGACCTCGCAGCGGTCTTCGGTGCCAAGCCCGCGCTCCACCGCTTCCCCCGGTCCATGGCCGGTCGGGTCCAGGAGGTCTGCAGGGCGGTGGTCGAGAGCTACGGCGCCGACGCATCGGCTATCTGGACCACAGCCGAGGACGGCAAGCAGCTCCTGGCCAACGTCAAGGCCCTGCCCGGATTCGGCGACCAGAAGGCCCGGATCTTCGTGGCCCTGCTCGGCAAGCAGGTCGGCATCAGGCCCCCGGGCTGGGAGGAGGCCGCGGGCGTCTACGGCGAGACGGGATCGCACCGGTCGGTGGCCGACATCGACTCGCCCGAGGCGCTGGCCAGGGTCCGCCAGTTCAAACAGCAGACCAAGGCTGAGGCCCGGGCCAAGCTCCTCAACCCGGGGTGACCCCGACCGCCCCGCCGACCACCGCGCCTACCCCGGCCGGGGTCCGCTGGGGCCTCGCCCGGCGTCGCCTCTACCTCTGCACTCCGGACCGGCCCGACCTCGAGTCGTTCGTGGGCCGGTGCATCGCCGGCGGGGTCGACATGGTGCAGCTGCGGGAGAAGCGCCTCGACGACACCGCCCTGGTCGCACGGGCGGCCCTGGCCCAGCGGGTGTGCGCCGCCGCGGGCGTGCCCTTCGTGCTCAACGATCGGCCGGACCTGGCCGCGGCGATCGGTGCCGACGGCGTCCACGTGGGCCAGGACGACATGTCGGCCGCCGAGGCCCGGACGACGGTCGGCGACGACACCATCCTCGGGCTGTCCACCCACTCCCCCGACGAGCTGGCCGCCGCCACGGGGGCCGCAGGCACCCCGGGGCCGGCGCCGGTCGACTACCTCTCGGCCGGGCCGGTGGTGGCGACCCCGACGAAACCAGGACGAACCGGTACGGGGCCGGGCTACGTGGCCCGCGCCGTAGGGGAGTCACCCTGGCCGGTGTGGGTGACAGGTGGGGTGGATCCCGAAAGCGTGGGCGACCTCGTGGCCATCGGGGCCCGGCACTTCGTGGTCGTGCGCTGGCTGGTGGGTGCCGACGACCCCGAGGGGGCGGCGCGCCAGCTGCGGGCCCGCATCGACGATCTGCTGGCCGACCGGCCCGACTGAGCGGGATTCGGCCTCACGGGACGACGGCACACCGTCACCGGCCGGGGCCGCCCCGGCGGCCGCGTCAGCCTTGCGAGGGGACGACGGTGGTGATCGTATAGCCCTTGGGCAGTTCGACCTTCGGCGACGTGCCGACCTCGGAGATGGCCAGTTCGATGGTGCCACCCGGGGTCACGGCCTTGAAGTTGGACACGTAGTTGCCGGTCACCGTGTAGGTCAGCGTCTCGGTCTGCCCGCCCTGGCTCAGGGTGACCGTGGTGACCGCGCCGTTCCGGGTGGACGGGCCCTTGTTGTAGTACGGCAGGTAGGTGTGGGCCGGGTCGACGGCCACGGCACCGGTCGTCTGTTGGGTGAAGAACTTCGTAGGTGCCGCCGCGGTGGCCGACCGGGTCACGGCGATGAATTCCTTGGTCCCGATGATGAAGAGGTAGGTCTTGCGGCCAGAGCTGAGCAGCCAGCCCCCCAGGCGGTCGGGGGACTGGAAGACCAGGTGGGCCTTCTGGTTGCCCTGGGGCGTCTTCTCCACCAGGTCCTCGGTGTAGTTGGAGGACTTGAGGGTGTTGGCCACGGCCTGGCTGAGGTTGGTCCCGCTCTTGGACTGCACCGCCCCGAGGGCGGCGAAGCCGCCACCCACCAGGGTCAGGATGCCCATCAGGACGAACGCCAGATACTTCCGCATGTCACTCACTTCCGGGAGGGTGGGCCGGGGCAGGTAGGGATCGGTGCCCGGTGTGGCCCCGTCCGGGGACCACGGTACTCAAGGTCTGCGGCGCGGAGGTGCCGCTCAGATACCGATCCGCTGGGCGAGGAGCTCTCGGTGGTACGACGGGTCGCCCAACATGAGCTCGGAGGACTTTGCCCGCTTGAAGTACAGATGGGCCGGGTGCTCCCACGTGAAGCCGATGCCGCCGTGGATCTGGATGGTCTCGGCGGCGGCGTGGAAGTAGGCCTCGGAGCAGTAGGACTTGGCCAGGCTGGCCACGACCGGGAGCTCGTCCGAGTCCTCGGCGGCGGCCCAGCCCGCGTAGTACGCGGCCGACTTGGCCGACTCGACCTCGAGCAGCATGTCGGCGCACTTGTGCTTGATGGCCTGGAAGCTGCCGATCGGGCGGCCGAACTGGATCCGGGTCTTGGCGTACTCGACCGAGCTCTCGAGGCAGCGCTGGGCGCCGCCCACCTGCTCGGCGGCCAGGGCCACGGCGGCGAGGTCCAGGGTCTTGGACAGGCCGGCCTCGGCGCCGCCCTCGGTCCCGATGAGCCAGGCCGGGGTGTCGGCGAACTCGAGGCGGGCCTGCTTGCGGGTCTGGTCCATGGTGGCCAGCGGCGTGCGGGTGAGGCCGGCGGCGTCGCCCTTCACGCCGAACAGGGACAGACCGGCAGCGGTGCGGCCCACCACCAGGATCAGGTCGGCGACGTGGCCGTCGATCACGAAGGACTTGTGGCCGTTGAGGGACCAGCCGTCGGCGGCCGGGGCGGCGGCCAAGGTGATGCTCTCGGCGTCCCACCGGCCCGTGTCCTCCGTGAAGGCCAGGGTGGCGATGGTCTCGCCGGAGGCGATGCCCGGCAGCAGGTACTCCTGGGCCTTGGTGTCGCCCGAGGTCAACAAGGCGTTGGCAGCCAGGGCCACGGTGGCGAAGAAGGGCGAGCAGAGCAGGGCCGCTCCCATCTCCTCGAGCACCACGATCAGCTCGACGTAGGTGAAGCCGGCACCGCCGAACTCCTCGGGGATGATCAGCGACTGGAGACCGAGCTGCTCGGCCATCTGCGTCCAGACCTCGGGGTCGTAGCCCTCGGTGGTCTCCATGAGCCGACGGACCTCGGTCTCGGGGGACTTGTCGTCGAGGAAGCGACGCACCGACTTGCGGAGCTCGTCCTGCTCCTCGCTGAAGGCGAAATTCATCCTGGTCTCCATCCCGTGGAGTCCCCCACCGGGGGCCTCGTGTGCCGTGCCCCGGAGGGCAGCATGTGGTGGTGCCCAAACCCGGGCAACGTGCCCTGTTTGTCTACCAGAACCCCGCCCCTGGTGACCAACGGGGCCCGTCCGCCGCCCCGGCCGGGCCCGGACCGCGACGCGCCCCTTCCGGGACCGCTTCCGGGCCCGCCGCTACGCCCCCCGCTACTGCCCCCGCCATGCCCCCCGCTACGCTCGGACCAGGAGGTGGGACCCATGGCCGACACCGTCATCGACTACCAGGACACCGCAGTTGAGGTACACCGGGTGGTGGTCGGACCCGTCGAGAACAACGTGTACATCATCCGGTGCCGCGAGACGGGCGACTCGCTGCTGATCGACGCCGCCAACGAGCACGACCTGCTCCTCGAGCTCTGCCGGGACCTCAACGTCCGCCAGGTGGTGGAGACCCACGGCCACTGGGACCACATCCAGGCGGTCGAAGCTGTGCGCAACGCTGGCATCGACGTGGCCGTGACCCAGGCCGACGCCGCCATGCTCCCCTCCTACGACCAGATCCTGGAGGACGAGTCGGTGGTCACGGTCGGCAACCTGCGGGTCGCCACCATCGCCACCCCCGGCCACACCCCGGGGTCGATGTGCTTCGCCGTCGAGGGGACGCCGCTGCTCTTCTCGGGGGACACCCTCTTTCCCGGTGGGCCGGGCAACACCTCGTTCGAAGACGCCGACTTCGCCACCATCATCCGCTCGATCGAGGGACGCCTGTTCGGTGCCTTCGGGGCCGACACCCTGGTCCTGCCCGGCCACGGGACCGGCACCACCATCGGGACCGAGTCCCCCCACCTCGACGAGTGGGTCGCACGCGGTTGGTGAGCACTTCCCGGTGAGCCGGGGTTCGTGATCGTCGACCGGGGCTACCGGGCGGCCCGGGCGGCCCCGACGCTCAGACGGCCGTCGACGGCCGTCGGGGCTCGCGGATGACCTCGATCTCTGGAGGCAGCCCACTGATCGACACCCCGCCCGGCACCTGGTCCCCCACCTCGATGGTGACCCGGGACCCGGCCAGCGGGATCCCCTCCACCTTCAGGTAGCCGATGCCCTCCGGCAGATTTGGCGACAGCCACGTCTTCCCGTAGGGGATCCAGGGGTCGAGGCGCAGAAGCGTCCGCAGGCACAGCAGCGGCGATGCCGCCGACCAGGCCTGGGGCGAACACGAGGTGGGGTAGCCGACGGGCACGGTCAGTTCGCCCCGGTCGAGGCCGCTGAACAGCTCGGGCAGGCGCCCACCCTGGGCCTGGGCGGCGTCGAGCAGGCCGAAGATGAGCTTCTGTGCGGCACCGTCGTAGCCGTACCGGGCCAGACCGGCGGCCACGATGGCCGTGTCGTGGGGCCACACCGATCCGCTGTGGTAGCTGATCGGGTTGTATCCGCCGTTGTCGCTCGACAGCGTGCGCAGGCCCCAGCCGGTGAACATCGAGGGGCCGACCAGGGCCTGGGCCACCTGGTGGGCCTTGTCCTCGTCCACGATCCCGGTCCACAGGCAGTGGCCGATATTGGAGGTCAGCGAGTCGATGGGCTTCTTGTCGGCGTCGAGCCCGACGGCGAACCACCCCTTCTCCTCCAACCAGAAGTCGCGGTTGAAGTTGGCCTTGAGGTGGGCCGCCTTGGACCGGAAGCGGTCGTAGGTGGCCGTGTCGCCGGCCTCGAACGCGAAGTGGGCGCTCGCCAGGTAGGCGCCGTAGGTGTACGCCTGCACCTCGGCCAGGGCGATGGGGGCCTCGGCCACCCGGCCGTCGCCGTAGCGGATGCCGTCCCAACTGTCCTTCCACCCCTGGTTGGCCAGCCCGCGATCGGTGGCCCGGTGGTACTCGACGTAGCCGTCCCCGTCGGCGTCGCCGAAGTGCTCGATCCACTCGATGGCCCGGGCCGCGTTGGGCAGCAGCTCGTCGACCAGTTCGCGGGCCACGCCCCACCGCCGCATCTCGCCGAGCAGCATGACGAAGAGCGGCGTAGCGTCGGCCGTGCCGTAGTAGATGCTCCCGCCCCCGAGCGACAGCGAGGCGGCGTCGCCGAAGCGCATCTCGTGGAGGATGCGGCCGGGCTCCTCCTCGTGGCGCGGGTCGACCTCGGTACCCTGGAACCGGGCCAGGGTCTGCAGCACGCCACGGGCCAGATCGGGGTCGACCAGCAGGGCCATCCATGCCGTCAGCAGCGAGTCCCGGCCGAACACCGTCATGAACCACGGGGCACCGGCCGCCACGACCACCCGCTCGGGGAAGTCGGGGTCGAAGATGCGCAGGGCCCCGAGGTCCTCGGCGCTACGGGCCACGACCTGCTTGAGCACCGGGTGGTCGGTCTCCACCTGGGGTACCTGGCGGCGCCACTGCGCCATGCGCTCGCTGGGGGTGGCACGCTCGACCGGCTCGCCGCAGCGGTACTTGGGGGCGAAGACGTCGCCGTCGATGACCGGGCCGACCTCGATGCAGGTCGACCACTCGCCTCGAGCCGGCACGACCACCTCGAACGTGACCAGGCCCGGGGCCACCCGCTCGGCGTCGCTGGCCCGGATCTCCACGCCTCGGGCCACCGGCCCCCGTCGGTAGGTGTAGGTCAGCGACGGTGTGCCGTCGCCGTCGGTCGCCCGCGCCCCCCCGTCGACGACGTCGGTACTGACGGTGCCGTGATGGGCGTCGGAGGCGACCCGGCCTTCCTTGACGGCGAACAGGTCGGCGAAGTCGGCATCGGCCAGGACGTCGACGGTGCAGACGGTCGCCTCGTCGCTGAAGTTGCGGAGCACCAGCTCCTCGCGCATCCCCTGGCCGACGTGGCGGGTGCGGAACACCATGAGGGTCGAGTCCGCCCGGCCGGGGGCGGGCAGGTTGCGGGACACGAACGTCGCGGAATAGGGGTCGTCGTTGACGGCGGCCAGCGGCTCGGCCATGACCCCGTTCAGGAGTACCTCGAAGCGGGACAGGATCCGGGTGTCCCGGAAGAACAGGCCCTGGGCCGCTCCGGGAGTGATGTCGCCGGCGCCACCGCTGATGGCGAACGTGGACTCGTCGACCAGGGTCACGGCGCCGGTACCCGACCCGAGCTGGGTGACCGGGCCGGCGTAGTTCCAGGGGTCGGACATGGCGGTACCGTACCGGTTGGCCCCCCAGTTCCGATAATTCCCCAGCGTGGAGCCCCTGTCCACCGGGTCGGCCGCGGTCGCCCTATTCCACCTACCGCCGTAGGAGAAATCCTGGGGAGGCGCTACAATCTTGGGCGTGAGCCCCGAATCCGACGATGCGACGACGACCCATCCCCTCCTCCAGATCGTGGGTCTCCATGCGTCCGTCGAGGGCCAGCCCATCCTTCGGGGCATCGACCTGACGGTGGAGTCGGGCAAGGTGCACGCCGTCATGGGGCCGAACGGCTCGGGCAAGTCGACCCTGGCCAATGTGCTCCTCGGCAACCCCGCCTACGAGGTCACCGCCGGCTCGATCCTCTTCCACGGCGAGGACATCACGACGTGGGCCACCGACGTGCGGGGCAAGGCCGGCATCTTCCTCGCCTTCCAGGACCCGGAGTCGATCGGCGGCGTGCCGGTCATCCAGTTCCTGCGCCAGGCCCTCTCGGCCCGCCGGGGTATGGACCTGTCGGTCCTCGAGGTCCGCCTGATGATGATGGAGTGGATGGAGAAGCTCGGCATGGACCCGGCCTTCGGCGAGCGCCACCTGAACGAGGGCTTCTCCGGTGGGGAGAAGAAGAGGAACGAGATCCTGCAGATGGCCATGCTCGACCCGGACCTGGCCATCCTGGACGAGACCGACTCCGGCCTCGACGTCGATGCCCTGCGCACCGTGGCCCGGGGCGTCCACACCGTGCGCGAGTCCCGGCCCGACCTCGGGGTGCTGGTCATCAGCCACTATCAGCGGATGCTCGAAGAGCTCGACGCCGACCGGGTGCACCTGCTCGTCGACGGCGTGATCGTCGAGGAGGGAGGGCCCGAGCTCGGCGCCCGAATCGAGGCGGAGGGGTACGACGCATGGCGGAGCTGACCTCCACCCCCGCGGCGACCTTCGACGCCGCCACTCTGGCCAAGGACTTTCCGCTCCTGTCGGTCGAGGTCCACGGCCGCCCGATCACCTATTTGGACTCTGCCGCCTCGTCACAGCGCCCCACGGCCGTGCTCGACGCCATGCGCGACTACGACGAGACCACCCACGCCAATGTCCACCGAGGTGTGTACGCCATCGCCGAGGAGGCCACCCGCCGCTTCGAGGCGGCCCGCACCAAGGTGGGCCGGTTCATCGGCGCCCCGAACCCCACACGCGAGGTCGTGTTCACCAAGAACGCCACCGAGGCCCTCAACCTGGTCGCCCACAGCTGGGGCCGCACCCACCTCGACCGTGGCGACGTGGTGGTGCTCACCGAGATGGAGCACCATGCCAACATCGTCCCGTGGCACATGCTGGCGGCCGAGCGGGGCATCGAGCTGCGCTGGCTGCCCATCGACGACGACGGCCGTCTGGTCCTCGACGACCTCGACCGGGTGCTCGACGGGGCCAAGCTGCTCGGCGTCACCTGCATGTCGAATGTGCTGGGCACCTTGAACCCGATCGGCGACCTGGCCGCCGCGGCCCACGACGCCGGGGCCGTCGTGGTGGCCGACGCCTGTCAGTCGGTTCCCCACCTGCCCACCGACGTGGCCGCCCTGGGCGTCGACCTCCTGGCCTTCAGTGCCCACAAGATGCTCGGGCCCACCGGCATCGGCGTGCTGTGGGGACGCGAGGAGCTGCTCGAGTCGCTGCCCCCGTTCCTCGGTGGGGGGGAGATGATCCTCGACGTCACGAAGGACGGGTTCACCTCCAACGACATCCCCTGGAGATTCGAGGCCGGCACCCCGCCGATCACCGAGGCCATCGGCCTGGGCGCCGCCGTCGACTACCTGCGGGGCGTCGGCATGGAGGCGGTGCGGGCCCACGAGATCGCCCTGACCGGCTACGCGCTGGACGCCCTGCGCGACCGGTTCGGTGACGACATCCGCATCTTCGGCCCGCCTGAGGCCGAGGACCGGGGCGGCGTCATCTCCTTCGCCTTCCGCGACGTCCACCCCCACGACATCTCGCAGATCCTGGACGAGTACGGGGTGTGCGTGCGGGCCGGTCACCACTGCGCCAAGCCGCTGATGCGCCGCCTCGGCGTCAATGCCACGGCCCGGGCCTCGTTCGCGCTGTACAACGACGAGCACGACGTCGACGCCCTGGTGGACGCCCTGGACGCCGCCGGGGCGTTCTTCGCATGAGCAGCCCCCGGTACGCTCTCCCCCGGGTGCCGTCGCACCCCACTGACGAAGGGACCCCGGCCTGATGCCCGGCCTCGAAGACCTCTATCGCGAGATCATCCTCGACCACTACCGCTCGCCCCGGAACCGGGGGGAGCTCGAGTCCCCGCCCGCCGTCCGGGTGGAAGGATTCAACCCGCTCTGCGGCGACGAGATCGTGGTGACCATCGACGTCGAGGACGGCGTGCTGGCCGACATCAAGATCGCCGGCACGGGGTGCTCCATCAGCCAGTCGTCGGCTTCGCTCATGTCGGCCGCCGTCAAGGGCAAGCCGCTGGCCGAGGTGCGCGAGCTCATCGCCACGTTCAAAGGAATGATGTCGATCCACGAGTCGACCCTGCCGTCAGACCGAGAAGGGGGCGGCGCCGCCGAGTCCCCCGAGCCCGAGGCCATCGACATCAACGCCCTCGGCGAGCTCGCCGCCCTGCAGGGCGTGGTGAAGTTCCCGGTCCGCATCAAGTGCGCCACCCTGAGCTGGAACACGCTGACCCAGGGCCTCGACGAGAGCGGCGTCCCCGCCTGATCGCCCACGGGGCTCTGATTCTCTCCCGGTCCACGCGCCCATACGAGTCAGCCTGAACGGCCGAGTCGGCCGCTCCGTTCAGCAGGGGGTCGGGTCGAAGTTGACGGGGATCGTCGTGGTGGTGACGGCCGGCGCCGCGGTGGTCGGTGTGCTCCCACCCGTCGAGTAGGTGGTCGTCGTGGTCGTCGGCACCTCGCCGTACGGGCCGGGCGGCGGCGTGACCGCCACCGGGGCCGGGCCACCGAGGAACTGGCTCATCACCTGGTCGGTCTGGGGCTGCTGGACATACAGCACCGAGCCCAACGAGTAGAACTCCGACGAATTCGACGAGTACGTCGGCAGCGTCCACGTGGCCAGTGAGTTCGAGGCGAAGCCCTTGAAGTGCTGGGCCAGGGAGACGAGCTCGGAGATGGTGAACGTGGAGTCGATGGTCACACCTTGGACCACCGAGCCGATGAAGGCGTTGAGCGTCAACGGGTTGTACTGCTTCTCGGCCTGGTTGATGAGAGCCTTCAGGAAGGCATTCTGGCGCTGGATCCGACCGAAGTCGCTCGTCCCGTCGAACTGCCAGTAGCCGTTGGCGTAGAACTGGTAGTGGCGGCTGCGGGCCACGGCCAGCGAGTAGCCGCCGTTCAGGTGCTGGCAGCCCGCGGTCGTGATGTTCAGCC
>DATCCR010000024.1:0-2725 GCA_036511155.1 Acidimicrobiales bacterium | reverse complement strand
CGAGGCCGGTGAGCGAGTCGTGGTAGGCGAGCCAGTGCAGCTGGGCCTCGGCCGCCCGCCGGTCGGTCACGTCGGTGAACGAGCAGACCACCATGGGGGCGTCGGTCTGGCTCGCTCCGGACAGGAGGCGGGAGCTCATCGACAGCCACTGGCGCTTGCCGCCTTCGTCGGTGACGCCGATGACCACTCCGTCCTCGGACTCACCGGTGGCCAGGGTCTTGACGTGCGGGAACATCGTCGGGGTGAGCGGGAAACCGTCGGTCGAGGTGGCGATGGACGACCCGGTGAACAGGCGGTGGCCGTCACCCTCCTCGAGGCGGCTGCCGAGGATGGTGGCGGCGGCCTGATTGTTGGCGCTCATCTTGCCGGCCTCGTCGAAGAGGATGATGCCTTCGCTCAACGAGGCGACCACGGCTTCGTACCGTTCCTCGGCCGCCCGCCGACCGGCCTCGGCCTGGCGGGCGTCGGTCAGCTCGGTGCACACGACCACCCAACCCGAGGGGAGCGTGTCGTCGTCCATCAGGGGGTCGATGGAGATGAGGACGTCGACGGACGAGCCGTCCTTGCGGTGGTGGCTGTGCTGGCCCCGCTCGAGGATGGAGGCGCTGTCGGTCCTGTTGGCCGACACCACGGTGCCGATCGAGAGGCCGGCCACCTCGGCTTCGGCCCAGCCGTAGATGTGCTGGGCGGCCTCGTTCCAGCTCTCGATCCGGCCCTCGGCGTCGATGCCGATGATGGCGTCGGACACGTGGGCCACCAGGCTGGCCCGGTAGCGGGCGGAGGCCTCGGCTGCCCGGCGCTCGGACACGTCGCGCATGATCACCTGGTAGGCGGCCTTGCCGCCCCAGGTGGTCCGGATGCTCGTGAGCTCCATCACCGTCGAGGACCCGTCGGGGGCGACGACCCGGACCTCGCCGTGCTCGAAGAACTGGCCCGGCTCGGTCAACTGGGCCAGGCGATCGATCATCCCGTTGATGTCGTTCGGATGGACGAAGTTCGTGACCGGTTCGCCGTAGTGGTCCCACATGGTCTTGGCTTTGAGCAGCTTGACGCCGGCCCGGTTGCCGTACACGAGGAGCCCGTCCTGATGGACGATGACGACGTCGGGGGAGACTTCGGTGAGCAGGCGGTAGCGGTCGACGAGGTCACTCAGCTCCCGCTCGAACCGCTGCTGGGCGGTGACGTCGATGACCACGCCGGAGTAGACCGCGCCATCGGCGGGCCGGGCGGGCGTTCCGTTGTCGAGGGCTATGGGGGAAGCGCGGATGACGGCGACCCGCATGGTGCCGTCGGGGCAGGTGACCGTGTAGTGGAGATCGAACTCGGACGGCGGGACCCCGGCGCGGATGGGGGCGAGGATGGGGGCGAGGAGGTCCGAACCGATGTCGGCCGGGTCGCCGAAGTCGGCCGGGGGACGCAGGACCTCCGGCTGCTCGTCGGGGGTGCCGGCCTTGACCGAGAACCCCCGGATGCCGGCCGGGAACCCGAAGAGCTCCTCGATGGGCGACGACCAGGTCACGGTATCCCCCGCACGGTCGTAGATCCAGGTCACGGTGGGCAGGCCATCGCCCGTGAGGTCGATCTGCTGCGAGAGCTCGAATGGGTGCTCGGGGAAGTTGGAGCCCCCCATTTCGACGCGGTCGAACGAAACCGTTCGGCGCCCACCGTCGAATTCGCTCGTCGTCACCATAGGCCGTTGGTATCGGCGGTCTGGATGCCAATCTTTAGCCTTTGCCGGAGGGCAGAGGCTTCCGTTCAGCTAGAGGGTTCCCCCAGCACGATGGCCGTATTGAAGCCCCCCATGCCGATGGAGGACTTCAGCATGGGACCGGGCCGCCTCGGGGTCAGCCCGTTGACCAGCCGAGGGTGCCCGGGAGCCACCTGCGGCGGGGCCGGCACGTACCCGGTCTGGTAGGCGTAGATCGTGGCCAGGACCTCGACGGCGGCGCCGGCGGCCTGGCAGTGGCCGACGAGGGGCTTGATCGAGAAGATGCCGGCAGCCTCGGGGAAGAGCCGGTCGAGCATCTTGCCCTCGGCGGCGTCGCACTGGGCGGTGCCGGGCCCGTGGGCATTCATGTAGGCGACCTCGGAGGCATCGACCCCGGCGGCGTCCAGGGCCTCGCGGTAGCACCGCTCGAGCTCGGTCATGTCGGGCGCCACGGCCACCAGGTTGAAGGCGTCCATGGTCATCGCCCCGCCGAGGATCGTGGCGTAGGCACCGGCGTCCTCGGAGGAGAGCACCATGGCCACGGCGGCCTCGCCACCCACGAAGCCCTTGCTGCCTTCCTGGAAGGGACGGCAGCCATCGAGCGGCGGGGTGTCGAGCACGGCCACACCCAGATCCTTGAACCGGCGCAGGTTGATGGGGATGCCGGACAGGTCGGTGGCCAGAAGGATGACGTCGGTGGCGATGCCCGAGTCGAGCCACGACTTGGCGGTGATCATCCCGGCATTGGCCGAGGCGCACATGGCCGACACCGACATGGCCGGGCCGTGGAAGTCGTGCTCCTTCATCAGCTGCGAGATGACCGTCGACGGGAGCATGTTGACCCAGCGTTTGACCCGGACCCGCTCGGGGGCCTCGTGGTAGTAGTCGCTCCACATCTCGGCGTCGCCGAGGACGATCGAGTGCACGACGCCGACGACCTTGCCGGGCTTCCACCCGCGCTCGGTGGCGTCGGTGACCGCCTCGCGGGCGGCGAAGCGGAGGGCCTGCATGAACCGG
>DATCCR010000023.1:0-6512 GCA_036511155.1 Acidimicrobiales bacterium | reverse complement strand
TAACCACCTGCCGGTCAAGGTCCGCTTCGGAGAGGGCACGGCCTCCAGCCTCCCCGACGTCCTGGGCGAGCTGGGAGCCACCCGGGTGTTCCTGATGGTCGACGAGGGGATCGAACAGTTCAACCCGGCCGCCGCCGTGCTGCTCGGCTCGCTGGCCGACCACGCCGGCCTGACCGTCACCCGCTTCGACAAGCCCCCGGCCGAGCCGACCATCGCCATGGTGGACGACGCCACCCGGGCGCTGGCCGCCTCGGGGGCGACGGCGCTGGTCGCCGTGGGCGGCGGGTCGGTCATCGACACGGCCAAGGCTGCCCGCCTCTGCGCCCAGCTCGACTGCACCTTCACCCAGTTCCTGGCCGAGCCCCCCGTCTACCCGGTGCCCGAGGTGGCCCTGGTGGCCGTGCCGACCAGCGCCGGCACCGGCTCTGAGGTCTCGGGCGGTTCGGTGGTCTCCGACCCCGAGGCCGGCAAGAAGAACGGCATCGCCAATGCCAACCTGCGGGCCCAGTACGCGCTGGTCGATCCGCTGCTGACCCACTCGATGCCGCCGTCGATGACGGCCAACACCGGGATCGATGCCCTGGCCCAGGCCATCGCCGCCGTCGTGGCCAAGGTCCGCACGCCGATCGGCGACGCCATCGCCCTCGAGGCGGTGCGCATGATGACCCCCGCCCTGGTGACAGCCCACCGCGACGGTACCGACGCCGCCGCCCGCGCCGCCATGTCGTGCGGCTCGATGATGGCCGGACTGGCCATGAACATCTCGGACTGCACGGCCGAGCATTCGCTGGGGCAGGCCATCGGCGGCGTCAAGCACGTCCCCCACGGCCTGACCATCGGCCTGGTCCTGGCCGAGACCCTGGAGCGCGAACGGGCCCACGTACCCGAGTTGCTCGAGCGGGTGGCCGACGCCATGGGCGAGCCCGACGACGGCAGCAACGACGGCAGCCGCGCCGTGCGGGCGGTCCGGCGCATCCTGGCCGAGCTCGACTTCCCGGTGCTCGGGAGCCTCGGCTTCATGGAGGCCGACCTCGACCACTTGGCCGACCTGGCCCTCGAGGACTACTTCATCACCATGTCGCCCGAGCCGTGGAGCAAGGCCGAGGTGGTGACGGCGTTCTCGTCGGCCCTGGGCATCGAGGCCCGCACCGCCTGATCCGGGCCGGGCCCGGAGTCGGGCGCCCGTCTGGGGAGGGTCCTACTTCTGACCGGTGACCGAGACGATGGCCAGGCACATCTCGTCGGACGAGCCCTCGCCCCACGTCACCCAGCGCGGGGCCAGCTTGCGGAGCTGCGGGAGCTCCTGGCGGAGCTTCGGGTCGTAGGTGCACGACACGGTGAGCTTGTCGCCCGGCTGGACCTTCAGCGGCGTCTTGAGGGTGTAGCTCTTCTGCTCGTCGAAGTTGTAGTGATGGACGGTGACCACCGGGATGGTCGTCCTCCCGCGGCGGACCGTGATCGACGAGTCCTGGCCCAGCAGGTGCATGTGCGGGGTGACCTGACGGATCGTGAAGTGTCCCCCGATGGGGTAGGTGCAGCTCGTCGTCACCCGGCCGCCGGCGGCCACCGGGTGCAGGGCGTCGTGATGACACGCGACTTCGAGGCCGTTGGCGGCGATCTCCCCGACCAGGCCGACGCGGGACGTCTGCTCGGCGACCGAGGCCGTGCGGTCGCACAGCGGGCCGGTCACCCCGGCCGGGCACGGGAGGTCGATGGGCGCCGGGAAGTTGTCGATGATCAGCGGCTGGATCGACTTCGTCGTGGCCGGGATGGTGGCGATCCGGACCCGGCTCCGGTCCGGGGCGTTCCCCTTCAGCAAGTTGTAGTGGACCTGCATGATGATCTGGCTGCCTTTGGGGAAGACGAACCCGGTGCCCGTCGGGGCGAGGTTTGCCCCGTGCCCGGGCACCCACACCCCGAGCCACGTCGAGGCGCCGAACGTGCTGGCCGAGCTGATCGGATCGCCGAAACAGGTCCACCCGTTGCCGCCGGCATCGAGGGCCTTGGCCTCGGCCACCTTGTCCGGCAGGACAAGGAAGTAGATGGCGTGGTGGACCTCGTACGTCTTGTCGGGCAGCAGCTGGCTGGAGACCACGTAGCGGTTGGAGGTGACGTGGGGGTCGATGAGCGTGCAGTGGTAGACGTCGGTCGACCCGGCGGCGGCGGCCGGTCCCGGGTCGAACGTCCTGGTCGGGGCGTAGGTCGTGGACACCGGGGTCGGCGACGATGCACCGGCAGGCGTGGAGCCCGCGCCGGCCACGACCAGACCGGCGCACGCGGTCACCAGGGCGACGGACGCGACGAGGACGAGTCGGAGTCGGGTCATGGGACCGGACAGTACTCGCGCACCCCGTCGGGACCGGCCTCGGCGAACCTCGGACCGGCTCGGCCGCCACCGATCGGCACCCACCCGGCGTCATTCCTGACTAATCCCATCGAGGTCGGCTGGCTACCCTGGGAACCGGAGGATCCGATTGCCGGCCGGCGATCGACCGGAGCAGACCCACGAGGAGCACGCCATGGCCGTGACCGACACCGACGTCAAGCTCGACGTCACCCCGCTCTCGGGCACGATCGGCGCCGTCATCCGAGGCCTCGACCTCCGCTACGTCGACGACGCCACCGTGGCGGCCGTCCGGCAGGTCTGGCTGGACCGCAAGGTGGTGTTCTTCCCGGGCCAGCACCTCGACCCCGAGAGCCACCAGGCCTTCGCCTCCCGTTTCGGCGAGCTGACGGAGGGCCATCCGGTCATCCCCGGCGTCGCCGGCTCCCCCAACATCTTCGAGATCGACTACTCCCAGGCCCGCGACGTCTACGCCAACTACGGCGACGTGGCCACACGGCGGCAGGGGCTCGACTGGCACACCGACGTCACCTTCGTGAAGCGGCCGCCGCTCGGGTCGATCCTGCGGGCCGTGGTCATCCCCCCGGCCGGAGGGGACACGATGTTCGCCGACCAGCAGGCGGCGTTCGAGGACCTGAGCCCCGCGCTCCAGGACTTCCTCCTCACGCTGACCGCCGTCCACGATGGCAGCGCCCAGTTCGCCGCGGCGTTGGAGCAGGTGGGCGAGGGCCAGTGGGAAGGGAAGGCGGTGCCCTCGCTCGAGCCCGTCGTCCACCCGGTGGTGCGCACCCACCCCGAGACCGGGAGGCGGTCGCTGTTCGTCAACCCGGGATTCACCTCCCACATCGTGGAACTCGAGCGGGCCGAGAGCGACGCGCTCCTCGGCTTCCTCTACGCCCACTCGGTCCGCCCCGAGTTCACCGTCCGCTACCACTGGGGCGAGGGCGATGTCGGGTTCTGGGACAATCGGGCCACCCAGCACTCGGTGGTGGGTGACTTCGGCGGCCAGCACCGGGTCATCCAGCGGGTGACGCTGCAGGGCGACGAGCCGAGCTGACCCCGGCGGCAACCGCCTCCCCCGGGCCCCGGCCGCAGGATCTCCGGCCCTACCGGGAGCCGGTGTCGGATGATTCCCTGGGTCCGTGACCTCGCCCACGGACCCACCCCGTTCCGACGGCGCCGCACAAGGGACGGGCAGCGTCGACCTCTACTGGATCCCGCTCGGCTCCGGCACCACCGTGGTGCGGCTCACCGGGAAGGTGGTCGAGACGCTGTCGGCCGCGGCCCACCGGCGGGCCCGGTGCGACCTCTACCACTCGGCTCTGGTGGTCGAGAGCCCCTCCGGGCGGTATGTCATCGAGTAGGCCCCCGTCCCCGATGACCACGGCGCCCGCCGGGGCGTCGTCGCCGCCGGACCGGTCGGGGCCCGGTGGGCGGGGAGGTTCCGGCTCTTCCGGTACGAGGTGCGGTGCTGGCCGGGAGGACGGATCCCGGATATCGGGGCGGCGGTCGAGAGCCCCGTCCGGGTGTCCGGGGACGTGACGACCGCCCGGAAGGTGATCCGTCACCTCCCGGCGGTCCCCACACCCGTCTGGGGTCGCGATCAGTCGAAGACCGGGGAGATGTGGAACTCGAACGCGGTGGTCTCCTGGGTGCTCGCATCCAGTGGGGTCGACCTCCAACACGTCCGGCCACCCCGTGGGGGCCGGGCACCCGGATGGCAGGCCGGTCGGATCGTGGCCTCTCGGGAGGCCCGGGGCGGGACGTAGCCGGCCGTCGGCGCCCTGCGGAGCGGAAGGCCCGCAACGCCGTCTCCCGGACGGCGGACAGGATGACCGGCGAGTCCCTCCGTCCCGTCCGCGATTGGGGGACGGGAGTCAGTCGAGCAGCGTCGGGTCGGCCCGCAGCTCGGCACGGACGGCGGCTTCGAAGAAGCCGTGGAAGCCCTCGCCGTCGCTGGCGGCCATCCGCTCCAGGAAGGCCGGAGGCAGCAGGCTGGTGCCCGTCCCGCCGGCCGCCCGGACATACCAGGCGTTCCGGCACCGCTGCTCGAGGGCCACGGCCCGCTGGTGGACGGCCCGCGCCGAGCCGCCGAGGACGAAGACGCCGTGGCCGGCCAGCAGGGCCAGCGAGGCGTCGCCCATGGCCTCGATGGCCCGGCCGGCCGACGAGGGGTCGTTGACCGGTCCCGAGTACTCGTCGACCAGGACCAGACGACCGCCGCCGCCGAGGGCCGAGGACTGGTCGAGGATCGGCGGCACCTCACCCAGGTCGGCCCAGACCGTGCCGAAGCGCGGGTGGCTGTGGGCCGCCCAGCCGATGTCCGGCCGGCGCTTGTGCAGCTCGAGGTGGAGTGGGATGCCGAGGGGCACCGGCCACGCCCCGTCGACCACGTCGCCGTCCAGGGTGATCCGCAGGACGTGCTCCGGGCGGACCTCCTCCCACGTGAGCAGCCAGGGATTGCACAGCAGCGTGCCGTCGCCCAGGTTGACGGTGATGTGCCCGGCCAGGTGGTCGTCGTAGCCCTCGCGCCAGAGGGCCCGCGCCAGCAGGGCCAGCTCCTGTCGCGGGGTGAGTTCGGGCAACAGGCGGTCGGACGTGGGGGTGAACATGTCGGGCCTCAGCCTTCGGGGAGCACGCGGTCGGGTAGCGGGTGTCGGAAGAGCGCGGCGGCGTTGCCGCTGCAGATGGCCCGGACCTCGTCATCGGGCAGGTGGCCCCAGCAGGACCGCAGCACGGCCTGGGTGTCCGGCCACGTGCCGTCACCGTGGGGGTAGTCGGTCTCCACCATGATGTTCCCCACGCCGATCCGGTGCCGGGTGTCGATGGTGGAGGGGTCGTCGAGCGTGCAGAACCAGAAATTGCGGCTCAGCACGTCGGCGGGCCGCATGTCCCACCCGAGGCCGTACCCCGAGCGGTCGACGATGTTGTCGAGGCGGTCGAGGAGCATGGCCACCCACCCGATGCCGCCCTCGCTCATGGCGATGGCCAGGCCCGGGTGACGGAGCGGGTGGCCCGACCACAGCCACTCCGCGCAGGCCGTCAGCGACAGCTGCCCGAAGAGGGTGGCCCCGATCTGGAGGGCGGGCGCACCCGGCGGGATCGGCGGCATCCCCGAACTGCCGACATGCAGGCAGACCACCGTCGACGTCTCGACGCACGCCTCCAGGACGGGGTCCCAGTGGTCCCGGTCCCACAGGCTCGGCAGGCCGACCTCGTGGGGCCGCTCGGGCAGGGCCACGGCCTTGAAGCCGCGGGCGGCGTTGCGGCGGATCTCCTCGGCCGCCTCGACGGGGTCCGTCAGGAAGGCGATGCCGAGCGGGATGATCCGGTCCGGGTGGACCGAGGCCCACTCCTCGAACAGCCAGTCGTTCCACGCCTGCACGCAGGCCGCACCCAGCGTCCGGTCGGCGGCGGCGAAGAAGACCCGTCCGCAGAACCCCGAGATCTGGGAGGGGAAGTTGAGCGACGCCCACACGCCGCCGACGTCCATGTCCGCCACCCGGGCCTCGACGTCGAAGCAGCCCGGTCGCATCTGCTCGAAGCGGAACGGCTCGAGGCGCACGGTGTCGCGCCGGCGACCGGCCACGGCGTTCATCCCCACCTGCGAATAGCGCCCGCCCTCGAACTCCCAGACCTGGTGCCCGGCATCGGTCTCGACGATCCGGGGCGCCCGGTCGGTCAGGGAGGCCGGGAGCCGCCCCTCGAAGGTGTGGGCCGGCTCGACCACGTGATCGTCCACCGAGACGACCGTCGCCCAGACGTCGCGCCCTTCGGGCTCAGGCAGGAAGAGCGCGGGATCGAGGGCGGAGTGCTTCGGCATCGTGGACCCTCCCCGCTCGGACGTGACCGACGGACCCCGTCAGGGGCGCCGGTGCGGTGACCCGATCTGTCTAGCGCACGGGATCGTCGGCCGCCGCACCTCCCGTCGACCAGCCGGACGACTCGCCGAGGTGCATCGACTTGCGCCGGTGACCGACGATGAGCACGTACCGTGGCCCCACTCCCGTCCGTTCCCGAGACTCGACTGGCCGAGCTGGGGATCCAGGTCCCCGGGCGCTTCCTGCGGCTTCGCCCAAGTGCACCTGCAATCCGTCGGCATGCTCCCTACGGTTGTCGCCGACGGTGCCCGGGTCAGCTCGCCTCGGCGGCGGAGGACTCACACCGG
>DATCCR010000022.1:0-10704 GCA_036511155.1 Acidimicrobiales bacterium | reverse complement strand
GCATGTCCAACAAGACCATCGCCAACGAGCTCGGGATCAGCCCACGTACCGTCGAGGGCCATCTCAACCACGTGTTCGACAAGGTGGGCGTCGAGTCGCGCACGGAGCTGGTCCACTATGCCCTGGCCAACAGCCTGTTCGGCCGCGAGCCGGCCACCGATGCAGCCGACCCGGACCGTCACCCGGGTTCGGCGGGCGCACCCGGGTGACGACCACCCCCGGGCGGGCGGGCGGCCCGCGGCCTGCGACCTCCCCACGCACCCCCTGGGCCGACTCGCGGTTCTGGCTGCTGCAGCTGGTCGTCCTGGCGCTCGCCCTGATCCGCCTGGCGGTGACGGTGGCCTTCCACCTCGACCCCACCTCGATCGGCGTGGAGTTCTCGACGCTCGCCATCTTCGTTGTCCCGGTGGTCGTGGCCGCACTCAACGACGGTCTCGTCGGCGGCCTGGCCACCGCGACGTGGATCGCCGTGCTCTCGGTGCCCCGCTTCGTGGACGCATCCGGCCGGGGCAAGTCCTCGGCACTGTGGGCGGAGGCGCTCCAGATGGTGGTGCTGTTCGGCCTGGCGCTCCTCGTCGGCCAGCGGGTCACCTCGGAGGCGAACGCACGCCAGGAGGCCGAGGCCTCCCTCGCAGCACGATTGCGCGCTGAAGCCCTGTACCAGGACATCTTCGAGTCGAACCAGTCACCGATCCTCATCGTCGATGCCGATGGATTCGTGATCCGGGCCAATCCGTCGGCCGACCGGGCGTTCCGTTCCTTCGGCACACCCGGCGCCGCCGGCCGACGGCTGGTCGACGTGGTCGGCGCCGAGGCGTCGGCCCCGGTGCTCGGCGCACTCGTGTCCACCGATGTTCCGACCGCCGGGTCCAGCGACGGGCCCCTGACCGGCACCGTCGACGGGCCGGACGGTGACCGCCGGGACCCGGACGCCGACGGGCGGGTCGCGCCGGTGGCATTCGAGGTGGACGGCGAATCGGTCCTGTACCGGCCGACGGCCACCCTCGTCGGCCCGCTGGGCGGTGACCGGCGGATGCAGGTCATCTTCGAAGACGTGACCGCCGAGACGCGGCGGCACGACCTGCTCGAGGCCTACGCCAACCAGGTGGTCGTCGGCCAGGAGGAGGAGCGTCGCCACATCGCCCAGGAGCTCCACGACGGCCCCCTTCAGGCCCTCGTCCACCTGTGCCGCCAGATCGACGTGCTCGACGCCCGGGGCGGCGGCGCACCGTCGCCCGACGGGTCGCTGGCTTCCATGCGCACCACGGTCGAGGACACGGTGGCCGAACTGCGCTCGATCGCCCGCGGCCTCCGGCCGTCCATCCTCGACGACCTCGGCCTGGTGGCCTCTATCAACCAGGTGGTCGTCGAGGCCACCGGGCGACAGGGGCTTACCGGCGAGTTCCTGGTGGCGGGAACCGAGCGCCGCCTGCCCCCGGCCGTCGAGCTGGCCGTCTTCCGCATCGCCCAGGAGGCGGTCACCAATGTCGAGCGGCACGCGTCGGCACGCAACCTTGCCGTCGCCCTCGACTTCGACGATGCCGGGGTGCGGCTCCTGGTCGAGGACGACGGGGTCGGCTTCAGCCGCGATGGCGCAGGTAATGCAGGTGACGGGCATTCGCTCGGGCTCCCGGGGATGCACGAACGGGCGCGGCAGGCCGGCGGCCGGCTGGTCGTCCGCTCCCGACCGGGCCACGGCACGACGGTGGAGGTCCGGGTGCCGGTGCCGACCCCGGAACCTGCCTGAGCCGCACCGGCGCACCGCCTGGTGCGATGCCGCGTCAACACATGGTGCAGCCCTGGTGGGGACTGGGTGCGCCCGCAGCGCGGTCGCCGGTTGTCACCGAACCGACATGAAAAAGCGGTGGGACCCCAATGGAAGCATGGGATACTGGATCCGTGGAAGAGATCATCATCGAGTCCTGCCACAGCACGTGGGTCATCGACCGGGCCAACTCGCGGTTCCGCCGGGTGGTCAAGTCGGCGCACCGCACGTCGGCCCCGGTGGCCACCGAATGGCAGCCCTGCTACGGCGTCGAGATCGACCCTCTGTCGGAGTCGTTCGTCGTGCTGTTGAACCCCGAGGGCACCCGCCTGCTGCGCAGCTGGCGGCACGTCGAGCACTGCGCCCAGTGCGGTGGCGAGGCCACGTCGGAGCTCTCGCTCCGCGACCTCCGCTCTGCCATCCGCAGCTGAGTCACCGGCGGGCGGCAGCCCGCCGCCCGGTCAGAGGATGGCCTCCCGCTTCCACATCCCCGAACTGCCGCCCGTCTTCTCCCACAGCATCAGCTGCCCGATGCTCATGGTCCGGTCCGCCGTCTTGCACATGTCGTAGACGGTGAGCGCGGCGATGGCGCACGCCGTCATCGCCTCCATCTCGACCCCGGTGCGGTCGACCGTCTCCACCTTGGCCTCGACCTCGACGTAGTCGTCGCCGATGGTGAAGTCGATTTGGACCGAGCCCACCAGCAGCGGGTGGCACATCGGGACCAGATCCGCTGTCCGCTTGGCGGCCTGGATGCCGGCCACCCGGGCCGCAGCCAGGACGTCTCCCTTGGTGATGGCGTTGTTGGCCACCTGGGCCGTGGTCTCGGGCTTCATGGCGACGAGGCACCGGGCGAGGGCCCGCCGCAACGTGGCCTCCTTGGGCGACACGTCCACCATGCGGGTGCCCCCGAACGGGTCCAGGTGGCTCAAACTCCGGTCGGTCACAGCTGGCTCCCGTCGTTCACGGTCCACAGTCTACGGGAGCGCATGGCCCAGGGACGGCATTGGCACTCGCTCGGGTAGACTGCCAGACCACCGTCACCCCGCCCCGGAAGGACCCGCGCGTGCCCACCTACGAATACCGCTGCGACAACTGCGCGACGAACTTCGACGTCGTCCAGTCCTTCACCGACGACCCGTTGACCGAGTGCCCGACATGCGGCTCCCCCGTGCGCAAGGTGTTCGGCAGTGTCGGCATCGTCTTCAAGGGCAGCGGGTTCTACAAGACCGACAGCCGGTCGGGCGGATCCGGCGGCTCGACGGCGGTGCCCAGCGAGTCGTCGACGTCCGCCCCGGCCTCGACCGACTCAGGTTCCGGCGGCAAGGACTCCGGCGGCAAGGACTCGTCGTCGGGAGGCAAGGACTCCGGCGGCAAGGACTCCGGCGGCAAGGACTCGTCGTCGGGCACCAAGACGGACAAGCCGGCCGCCTCGACGCCGGCCAAGTCCTCCCCCACCCCGGCGTCCGGGGGATCCTCGACTTCGTCGAGCTGACACCGCCGCCCCTCCGCCCCGCTCGCGCCAGGTGGCGGGACATTGCTGATCGGTCGCCACTCTCCGAAGTCCCCTGTCCGCGGAGAGTGGTCGGGTAGCATGACTTGGATGGACGTTGCCGACCTCGACCGCCTCCTCGTCCAGCTCGGCGAGCTGGACGGCTCCGACCTCCACATCAAGGCCGGCGCACCGCCCCGGATGCGGATCGCCGGCAGCCTGCGCACCGTCGAGGGCGAAGCCGCCTTCACCGCCAAGGAGACCATGCAGATCTCCGAGGCGATCATGTCCGAAACGGTGCTGGAGACCTTCCGCACCAAGCACGAGGCCGACTTCGCCTACAGCATCCCGGGCGTAGGCCGATTCCGGATCAACGCCTACTTCCAGCGGTCGTCGGCCGCGCTCGCCATCCGGCGGGTGCGGGCCTCGGCGGCCACCGCCGAGGAGCTCGGCCTCCCTCCGGTCGTGACCCAGCTGGCCGAGGAGCAGCGCGGCCTGGTGCTCGTGACCGGTCCGACCGGCTCGGGCAAGACCACGACGCTGGCCGCCATGATCGACCACATCAACCATCTCCGGTCCTGTCACATCGTGACCATCGAGGACCCGGTCGAGGTCATGCACAAGGACGACCTGGCCGCCATCGACCAGCGTGAAGTGGGCTTCGACACCGATTCGTTCTCGTCGGCCATGCGGGTCGTCCTCCGCCAGGACCCCGACGTCATCCTGGTCGGCGAGATGCGCGACCAGGAGACGGTGGCCGCCGCCCTGAGCGCCGCCGAGACCGGCCACCTCGTGTTCTCCACGCTGCACACCATCAACTCGACCGAGACCATCAACCGGATCGTCGACTTCTTCCCGCCGCATCAGCAGTCCCAGATCCGGCTCAGCCTCGCCGGGTCGCTCAAGGGCATCGTCTGCCAGCGTCTGATCCCCACCGTCGAGGGCGACAACCGGGTGCCGGCCCTCGAAGTACTGGTCATCAACGGGCGCATCCAGCAAGCCATCATCGACCCCCTGCTCACCGGCGACATCGAGTCGATCGTGGCGGATGGCGCCTACTACGGCATGGTCACCTTCGACCAGTCGCTGGCCGGTCTCATGGCCGCGGGCCGGATCAGCCTGGCGGAGGCCATGGCGACGGCCAGCAACCCGCACGACCTCAAGGTCATGCTCGAGCGCCAGGGCATCCTCCAGACGGGCTCGTTCGCCGCCCAGCTCGGCTGAACGCCGCCGAGCATCACCCCGACCGCCACTCAAGGTGGTGCGGGTCCGTTCCGATAGTCACCACGAGACCGGAACCCGCACGACGGGCCATACCCGGCCATCAAAGGCAATGAGTGACCACGAGGACCGGAGACCACCGATGAGAGCACACCTGCTGCGGCCCTGGGCGGCTCCGCCCTCCGGCGGCCGACACCGCTCCCCCACCGGTGCAACCGCCGTCGTCGTTGCCCGGCACCAGATCGGAGCACCCGCATGGCCCGCATGACCGTAGGTCTCGACATCGGCACGAGTGCGGTGCGCGCCGCCGAGATCGACACGTCCAAGTCCACCCCGGTCCTCCTCACCTACGGTCAGGTCGGCCTGCCCCCCGGGTCGCTGGTCGACGGCGAGATCCGCGACACGACGTCCGTGGCCGAGGCCATCGAGAAGCTGTGGAAGAACGGTCAGTTCGGCGGCTCGTCGGTGATCGTCGGGATCGCCGGGTTGCGGGCCATCACCCGGGAGATCGACCTCCCCTACGTGCCCGACGACGAGGTCGAGAGCGCGGTGCGCTTCCAGTCGGAGGAGGTCATCCCCTTCCCTCCCGACCAGACGATCCTGTCGTCCCAGGTCCTGTCGGACTACACCAACGACGAGGGTGCCAAGATGCGCCGTGTGCTCGTGGCGGCCGCCCACGTCGACCTGGTCAACGGGGTCATCGAAGCGGTCGAGCGTGCCGGCCTGACCGTCGAGGGCGTCGACCTGACGTCGTCCGCCCTGGTCCGTGCCGTCGGGGGCTACGGCGACTCCGACCAGCCGGAGGCCGTCGTGTCGATCGGCGCCGGGCTGAGCGTGGTCGTCGTCCACCAGAACGGGCGTCCCCAATTCGTCCGGACCATCGGTTCGGGCGGCAACACCACCACGGCGGCCATCTCGGCCTCCCTCGACATCCCGATCATCGACGCCGAGACCCTCAAGTACCGGTTCGGCGAGGAGTCGGCCCAGATCCAGGCGGCCGAGCGCATCGCCCAGCCCAGCATGCTGGAGCTGGTCGACGAGATCCGGAACTCCATCCAGTACTTCGCCTCGCTGCCGGGCCGCCTGCCCGTGTCGCAGGTCCTGGTCACCGGCGGCGGGTCCGAACTCCACGGGCTCATCCCCATGCTCGAGGCCCAGGTGCGTATCCCGGTGCGGGTCGCCTCGCCCCTCGATCGCCTCGACGTCTCCAAGCTCGACCTGTCGTCCGAGCAGGCCGCCGAGGTGGCGCCGGTGCTGGCCAGCCCCATCGGCCTCGCGCTCCCCGAGCCGGACAAGGCGGTCCGGAAGTTCAACCTCCTGCCGCCCGAGATCGCCCAGAAGGCCCGTCTCAAGCGGATCCAGGAGCGGACCATGATGGGTGCCGTCGCCGTCCTGGTCCTCCTGGTGCTCTTCGGCGGTTGGAAGCTCCTCAAGGTGCACAACGAGCAGAATTCGGTCAACGACCTGCAGGCCAACATCGCGTCGCTCAACGCCCAGGTGCCGAAGTACAGCCTGGTGGTGGCGGCCAACGAGGCCTACACCAAGGGCCTGGCCCGCCGGGCCTCGGTGCTCAACACCGCGGTCGACTGGCCTCTGGCCCTCGGCAACCTCATCACGATCACCCCACCCAATGCATCGGTACAGAGCTTCTCGGGGTCCCAGCTGACGGCGAGCACATCGGCGGCGGCAGGTGCCACCGGCACCCAGGCGGCCGCCATCGGGACCATCAACCTGTACGTGAAGGGCCCGGGGCCGAGCCTGTCCATCTCGAAGGCGTGGATCGATGCCATCTCCGGGTCGCAGTACTTCGCCAACCCGTTGCAGGGTGCAACAACGGTCAACGTCGACACCACGATCTCGTTCCCCTTCACCATCTCGGTGACCCCGAATGCCAGCCTCAGCAAGAATGCGAGCCTGAAATGAACGCCGTCAAGGAGTACCGGAAGCCGCTGATCATCGCCGGCGGCGGCCTCGTCGTCGCCCTCCTGCTGTGGGTCGTCCTGATCTCGCCGCAGAACTCCAAGTTCTCGAGCCTGCAGGCCCAGACCGTGCAGCTCCAGGGCCAGGAGACCGCCCTCCAGGCCCGGCTCTCCTCGCTGCAGTCCGAGGGCCAGAAGCTGTCGAGCAACTGTGCAGACCTCCAGAAGATCAGCACCCAGATCCCCTCGGTCCAGACGCCCACGGACGTCAACGCCGAGGAGTCCAGTTTCGAGAGCCAGTTCAACGATCTGGCCGCCTCGTCCGGCGTCAGCCTGTCCCAGTTCAGCGGCTTCGCCCCGGCAGGGGCAGGGGCCGCCGCGTCGCAACCGGCCGCTGGCGGGTCCGCGGCCACGCCGGCCGGCGTCACCGCGGTGCCGACCACCCTCACCGTGCAGGGCAACTACAGCCAGATGACGTCCTTCATCAACGGCCTGGAGAGCTTCCCCCGGCTCTTCATCATCCAGAAGCTCACCCTGTCGTTCGGAGCCGCCTCGAGCGGAAGTTCCTCCTCGTCGGGCAGCACCTCGTCCAGCGGTGCCGCATCCGGAGCGTCGGCCGGCAATGCCAGCGGACCGCCCCTGTGGGTGGGCGGCCAGACCACCTCCCCCACCAACGGCCCTTACAACCTCCAGGTCACCGGATCGATCTACTACACGTCGACCCCGAACGCCCTGTCGGCCTGCTCGAAGGCCACCGCCGCCCAGCAGAAGAAGACGACCACCTGATCCGGGTCGCCTGACCGGCGCCGGCGGAAGGTGTCGGCGGCGGAGCACCTCCCGGCCGGTCAGATCCCGCTGATCTGCATGTCGCCGATGGCCAGTGTCTGGCCGGCGGCGATGCTGGGCAGCCATTCGACGTCGGCGCCGACCGCCACCAGCGAGAGCAGCATGCGCTGGAGGGTGGAGGCCACGGTGATCTCCCGGACCGGCTCGGCCAGCTTGCCGTCCCGGATCATCAGGCCTTCGGCACCCACCGAGAAGTCGCCGCTGATCGGGTTGACCCCGGAGTGGACGCCGGTCATCGACTGGACGAAGAGGCCCTCGCCGACCGCGGCCAGCACGCCGTCCTCGTCGTAGCCCTCCGGCCCCGGGGCCAGCGTAAGGGCCCGGCATCCCGGCCCAGGGGTGCCGGCGTATCCCCCACGTACGGCCGAGCCGGTCGACGGCACGCCGGCCCGTGAGCCGGACACCGTGTCGTACAGGAACCCCTGCAGGACACCCGAGTCGATCAACACGTTGCGGCGGCACGCCAGGCCCTCGGCGTCGTAGGCGGCCGCCCCGTAGGCCCGGGGGTCGGTCGGGTCGTCCACCAGCGTCAGGCCCGGATGCCCGACCTGCTCGCCGACCCGGCCGGCGAAGAAGGATCGGCCCTTGGCGACCGCCTCCCCCGACAGCGCGCCCGAGACGATACCGAGCAGCGTGGTGGCCATGCGGCGGTCGAAGACCACCGTGGAGCGGCCCGACGGGCCCTTGGTGGCGCCCAGGAGGCGCACGGCCCGGGTGACGGCGTCCTGGCAGGCCCGATCGGGGTCGAGGCCTGCGAAGCCCCGGCCGACGCTGTAGCCCCCGCCGGTCTGGCTGGCATCGCCCTCGCCGGCGATCACCCCGACCGACAGGTAGCCGGACGTCTTGCGGGTCGACGACCGGATGCCGGTGGTCGACACCAGCGCCGCCTCCGCCGAGACGTCGCCGTAGTCGGCCGAGTCCACCTGGCGGATCCGGGGGTCGGAGCCGCGGGCCAGGGCCTCGAGCGCCAGGGCCAGGTCGACCTTCATCGCCGTCGGCACCCCGGCCAGACCTTCGTCCCACAGGTCGACCGGCACGGCCTCGACACCGTCGGGCACGGCCAGCTGTACATGCTCGTCGGCCGTGGCGAACCGGGCGTTGTCCCGGGCCTCCTCCAGGGTCTCCCCCAGCACCGACTCGTCGAGCGAGCCGGCCCAGGCGAACCCGAGGCGGTGGTCGACGACGACCCGGATGCCGATACCGGCCGACGTGGCCGACGTCAGCGACTCGACCTCGCCGTCGTAAGCGCGGACTTCCGTTTCCGTGCCGCGGGCGACGTAGACTTCGACCTCCTCGCCCGCCGTGGCCCAGCCGGCCACCCGCTCGGCCAGGCCGACCAGGTCCTCGGTACCGCTCGTCGTCTGCTCCGTTGCGGTGCTCACTCGGCCGTCCCCCCGATGGTCACGCCGGTGAGGCGCATGGTGGCCTGGCCGCAACCGACGGGCACGCTCTGTCCGTCCTTGCCGCAGGTGCCCGGTGTCATCGAGAAGTCGGTGGCCACCGCGTCGATGCGCTTGAGGATCTCGGGACCGTTGCCGATGAGGTTGGCGTCCCGCAGGGGCTCGGTGATCTTGCCGTCCTCGATCAGGTAGGCCATGGTCATGCCGAACACGAAGTCGCCGGTGGTGGTGTTCACCTGGCCGCCGCCGAGCTTGGCCACATAGACGCCCCGCTGCGTCTGGGCCACGATCTCCTCGGCGTCATCTTCTCCGGGCAGGAGGAAGGTGTTGGTCATCCGGACCATCGGGAGGTCACGGTAGGACTGGCGCCGGCCATTACCGGACGAGACCCGGCCCTCCTTCCTGGCCCGCAGGTAGTCCCACAGATAGTCGGTGAGGACGCCGTCCTGGATCAGCACGTTGCGCTGGGCCGGCCGGCCCTCGTCATCGACGGCGAACGTGCCCCACTCGGACCCGACGGTGCCGTCGTCCACCAGGGTGACCAGCGGACTCGCCACCTGCTGGCCGACCTTGCCCGCGTAGACCGATGCATCCTTCACGATGTGGTCGGCCTCGAGCCCGTGGCCGCAGGCCTCGTGGAACAGGATGCCGCCGCTCCCCCCGGCCAGCACCACCGGCAGCTCGCCGGACGGGGCCGGGCGGGCGGACAGCTTGGCCAGCGCCTGGGCGGCGGCCGTGCGGGCCAGCTCCTCCACCGACACCTCGTCGAACAGCTCGAAGCCGAGGGTACGGGCCGCCGTCTCGTACCCGGTCTGCATGCCGGTGTCGCCGAGTGCGACGCACGACACGCTGAACCGGGTGCGCGACTGCTCGTCGCCGGCCAACAGTCCGTCGGAGTTGGCGACCAGCACCCGTCGGCGCGACGTGCCGAAGCCGGCCTGCACCTGGCTGACGGCGTCGCCCGAACCACGGGCGGCCTCGTCGGCCCGCCGCAGGAGATCGAGGGCCTCGTCCTTCGTGCCGGTGGCGTGGGCGGGACGGTCGGCGCTGGCACCGGGCCCGGTCAGGCGCCCCACCTCCACCGTGCGTGTGCCTCCGCCGCTGCGCGCCACCGCCGAGGCCGCCTCGGCCGCCCGCAGGAGCCCCTGCTCGCTCAAGTCGGCGGTATGGGCGAACCCGGTGGTCTCGCCGGTCACCACCCGGATGCCGGCACCCCGCTCCCGTCCCGAGGAGAGCTCCTCGACCCGTCCGTCGTCGAGCATGGCCGACGTGTTGGACCGGTCCTCGGCGAACACCTCGGCGAACTCGCCGCCGTTGCGAAGCGCCTCCGCCAGCACCCGTTCCAGCACGGGGGTATCGATCACTACGGTCTCCTCGCTCGACTGCCCGGGCCCGGTGGCCGACGTCAGCATCCGTCGCGTATCGTACCGGCGTGGCCCCCCGCACCGGTCTGTCCGCACGTATCGAGCTCGAAGTGACCGAGGGGGACACCGCCGAGGCCCTGCGGACCGGCAACGTGCCCGTACTCGCCACCCCCCGACTGGTCGCCCTGTGCGAGGAGGCCAGCTGCCTGGCCATCGAGGGCCATCTGCCGGCCGGGGGTACGTCGGTGGCCAAGCGGGTCCAGTTCGACCACCTGGTTCCCGTCGGTGTCGGCGGCAAGGTCTGGGCCGAGGCCACATTGGACCGGATCGAAGGTCGGCGCCTGGTGTTCACGCTGTCGGTGTCCGAGGACGGTGGTCTGGTCGCCGCCGGCAAGCTGGTCCGGGTCATCGTCGACCGCGACAACTTCCTCGCCAACGTCCGCTGAGGGCCCGGGGCGGGGCGTAGCCGTACCCAGAGGGCCGCGCTGGTAGCCTGACGCCCGAAGGCTCCACCTGAACATGATCCTCGAACACATCGACAGTCCGGCCGACCTCCGGACCCTGACCCCCGACGAGCTCGACGTCCTTTCGCGTGAGATCCGGGAATTCATCGTCGATGCCGTCACCCACACCGGCGGGCACCTCGGGTCCAATCTGGGCGTGGTCGAGCTGACCTTGGCCCTGCACCGCACCTTCG
>DATCCR010000021.1:0-4601 GCA_036511155.1 Acidimicrobiales bacterium | reverse complement strand
GCGGGCCAGGTAGGCACGACGGTTGGGGCCGCCCGTGGCCAGCAGCCCGTCCTCGACCACGAAGAGCGGCACCACCGGGCGCCCGACGTCGCGGGCCTCGGCGACGGCGGCGAGGAGCGCCGGGTGGTCGGCGAGGCGCAGGTCACGACGGAACCAGACCACGGCGCCGGCCGAGGGGGCGGTCACGGGCGCGACCCGGAGGGCGGGCTCAGGAGACCTGGCCGGCCCGAACGGACCGGAGGCGGCGGTCGAGATGGGCCTCCATGGCCTCGGTGGCGAGCGCCGCCACCTCGTCGGTGGTGCCCGACCGGGGCTCGGCCAGCACGCCGGACAGCCCCCCGCCGAGCGTGCGGCGCAGTAGGGCCAGCCCGTCGGCCGACAGCGGCCGGCCCCGGCGGCAGGCCCGGCAGAGCACGCCGCCCTCCACGATGTCGAAGGCCACCAGCTCGGCGTCGTCGTCCTGGCCGCAGGCGACGCACCCGTCGAGCACGGGCTCGGAGCCCTCGAGGGCCAGGACCTTCAAGAAGAAGGCCGGGGCCACCATCGGCGAGTTGCGCTCGGCCAGTGCGGCGATGGCCCGGACCACCATCTCGTAGAGGCGGGGGTTGGCGAGGCGCTCCTGGCCGACCTGGTCGACCACTTCGAGCATCGAGAGCCCGGCCGACATCCGGTCGAGATCCTCGCGGACGGGTCGGAAGGTGTCGATGACCTCGACCTGGTTGATGGTGTCGAGGTCGCCCCGTCCCTGCCAGCCCAGCAGGGCCACGTGACTGAGTGGCTCGAGGCGGGACCCGAACTTGGAGGTGGTCCGGCGCACGCCCTTGGCCACCGCCCGCACCTTGCCGTGGTGCTCGGTCATCAGGGTGACGATCCGGTCCGCCTCGCCCAGGCGGATGGTGCGCAGCACCACCCCCCGGTCGCGGAACTGGGTCATCGCCCAGGGCCGGATGCGGGGGGACCGGCATGGGTGCCCTCCGCTCCGTCGCCGACCGCCGGTGCTTCGCCGTCCGGGCCGGCGGGAACCGCGCCGTCACGTCGGAAGGTGGTGAGGGGCACGGGGTCGGGCTTGTTGAATCGCGGTGCGGGACGGCCGGGCTGCTTTCCGCTCAGCAGGTTGCCGGCGCCGATCATGACCGCCAGGACGGCGGGGATGACCACGAACGGGGCGGCGGCGGTGAACCCGGCGTGCCAGGCCAGCACCACGCCGACGTAGACGAGGCCGCCGAGCACCCAGCCGGTGACGATCCAGACCCCGCCGGTGTCGTCCCGCACGTGGTCGGTACCGCCCGGCGTGGCGCGCCGGCGGCCCATCAGGTGACGCCCCCGTAGCGGCGTTGGCGGCGCTGGAAGTCGCGCACGGCGGCGAAGAGGTCGCTGCGGCGGAAGTCCGGCCACAGCACCTCGGTGAAGACCAGCTCGCTGTAGGCCAACTGCCAGAGCAGGAAGTTGGAGATCCGGTGCTCGCCCGACGTGCGGATGACCAGGTCGGGGTCGGGCTGGTCGGGGAAGTAGAGGTGGGAGCGGATGGCCTTTTCCGTCACCTTCTCGGGCTTGATGCCCTCGGCCACCAGGTCCCGGACGGCGTCGACGATCTCGGCCCGGCCGCCGTAATTGAAGGCCATGGTCAGGGTGCACCGGCGGTTGTGCCTGGTCAGCTCGATGGACTCGTCCATCCGCTTGAGTACCCGCTTCGGGACCCGCCAGTCGCGCCGACCGGCGAACCGGATCCGGACGCCCTTCTCGTTGAGCTCGTCGCGTCGGCGCATGAGGAGGCTCTCGTTGAACCCCATGAGGTAGCGGACCTCGTCGGGGGGACGGCGCCAGTTCTCCGTCGAGAAGGCGTACATGGTGATCCACGGGATTCCCAGCTCCAGGGCGCCCTCCACCGCGTCGAGCAGCGCCGCCTCGCCGGCGGCGTGGCCCTCGGTGCGGGGCAGGCCGCGTCGGGCCGCCCACCGGCCGTTGCCGTCCATGACGCAGGCCACGTGGGTGGGCACGGGCCCGTCGGCCACGTCGGCAGCGGACAGGACCTCGCCGTCCCGCACGCCGTCCTCCCCTGCGCTCACCTGATCATCGTGCACCCTGCGAACCTATCCCCTCGGCCGGACCGGCCGTGCCGTCGGGCCGCGGCGTACAGCCTCGGACGAGCCCCGATCGGGCACCCGGCGTGTCCTCGGTGGTTGAGTGCCGGTCCCCCGGGGACTAGACCCTCCCCATGACTCCGTGGGCCGCCCTGGCCATCTTCGCCGCCGGGCTGGCCGCTGGCACGATCAACGCCATCGTCGGCTCGGGGTCCCTCATCACCTTCCCGACCCTGCTCGCCCTCGGCTATCCGCCGGTGCTGGCCAATGTGTCGAACAACATCGGCCTGGTGCCCGGCAGCGCCAGCGGGGTCGTCGCCTACCGCCGCGAGCTGGAGGGCCAGCGGTCCCGGGTGGTGAAGCTGGGGGCGGCATCGCTGACCGGCGGGATCACCGGGGCGGTCCTGCTGCTGGCCCTTCCTTCCAGCGTGTTCAAGGCCGCCATCCCTGCCCTCGTCCTGCTGGCCACCGTACTGATGGCCGTCCAGCCCCGGGTCAGCGCCTGGCTGGCGGCTCGGGGCGATCGCCACGTCCACGGTGGGGCCCCGCTGCTCGTCGGGGTGTTCCTGACCGGCATCTACGGCGGCTACTTCGGCGCCGCCCAGGGCGTCATCCTCATCAGTCTCCTGGCCATCTTCATCGACGACGATCTGCAACGGCTCAACGGGACCAAGAACGTCCTGGCGCTCATCGTCAACGGCGTGGCCGCCGTGACGTTCATCCTGTTCGCCACGGTGTCGTGGTCAGTGGTGGCCCTCATCGCCGCCGGGTCGACCATCGGGGGCCAGCTGGGCGGCCACTACGGCCGCCGGCTTCCCGCCGACATCCTCCGGGTGTGCATCGTCGTCGTCGGGCTGGGCGTGGCCGTCGCCCTCTTCGTCGCCTGGCGCTGAGGGGGAAGCAGCTCTTCGGGGGTGTCCGAGCCGCCCGGTAGTGTCGGCGGATGCCCGACGAGGTCACCTCCACACTGCAGCGCGTGGCCGCGGGACTGCCCGGGGGGGCTGAGTCCCGGCCGGGACAGGTCGAGATGGCCGCCGCGGTGGCGACGTCGGTGGCCGGCGGGCGCCACCTGGTCGTGCAGGCCGGCACGGGCACCGGCAAGTCCCTCGCGTATCTCGTGCCCGCCGCCCTGTCCGGCGAGAAGATCGTGATCGCCACGGCCACCAAGGCCCTCCAGGACCAGCTGGCCGACAAGGACCTGCCCCTGGTGGCGGCCGCCGTCGACGGTGGCCTCACGTTCGCCGTGCTCAAGGGCCGGAGCAACTACGTCTGCCGCCAGCGGGTCAGCGAGATCGGTGGGACCGGCAGCCAGCTCACCCTGGCCACCGGGTCGGCCGACCCGCCGGACGCCGACGACACCCTCACCCCCGGACCGGAGGCCGACACCTCGGACCCGTCGACCATCGCCGACCAGGTGCGCAGTCTGGTGCGGTGGGCCGAGGACTCGACCATCGGCGACCGGGCCGAGCTCCCCTTCGAGCCCCACTTCCGGGCATGGGCCATGGTCTCGACCACGGCTCGGGAGTGCCCGGGTGCCTTCCGGTGCCCGTCGGGTCGCGACTGCTTCGCCGAGGACGCCCGGGCCCGGGCCGCCGAGGCCGACGTCCTCGTGGTCAACACCCACCTGTACGGCGCCCACCTGGCCAGCGGCGGCGCCGTGCTTCCCGAACACCAGGTGGTGGTGTTCGATGAGGCCCACGAAGTCGAGGACGTGATGACCGACAGCCTCGGGCTCGAGGTCGGCCCGGGACGGTTCCGGGCTCTCGCCATCGCCGCCCGGTCGGTGCTCGACACCGCCGACGGCGGGGCCGGGCGGGCGGTCGAGGCCGTGGCCGACCTGGCCGACGTGTTCCACCGGGTACTCCGGCCGTGGTCGGGCCGGCGGGTGCCCCACGACCACCTCGCCGGGGGCGCCGACACCGACGGGCCCACGGACGGGCCGGCGGCGGACGTCACGGTCGGCGGAGGTGCACCGGAGGACGAACCGGTCGGCTTCGATCTTGGCCTCGCCCCGCTGCCAAGTAGCCGGGCCAAGGCATCCAAGTCGGCGAAGGCGGCGTCTGCGCCGTCGAAGAAGACCGCCGTCGGGAGCGACCCCGACCTCGGCACCCTGCTCGCCCTGGCCACCGGTCGGGTCGGACGGCTGGTCGACCACCTGCGTCGGGCCGAGCGGGAGGCGGGCGACCGGGAGGCGTCGACCGAGCGGTCACGGCGTGACCGGGTACTGCTGGCCGCCGGGCACCTGGCTGCCGACCTGGCCCGCCTGGCCCTGCTGGGAACCGAGGAGGTCGCCTGGGTCGAGGACAGCGCCCGGGCGCCGGCCCTGCGGGTCTCCCCGATCGACGTCGGCCCGATCCTGGCCGAGCAGCTGTGGGGCTCGGTCACCGGCGTGCTGACCTCGGCCACCGTGCCGATCGGCCTGGCCCAGCGCCTCGGCATGCCGCTCGACGCCACCGACACCATGGACGTCGGCAGTCCCTTCGACTACCGGGCCAACTCGCTCCTCTACGTGGCGTCGTC
>DATCCR010000020.1:0-16622 GCA_036511155.1 Acidimicrobiales bacterium | reverse complement strand
CGACCGGCACCTCTCCGGCCAACGTGAACTCCCGCCAGCCGCCGTCCCGGTGGGTCCAGTAGAGCGGGGCCTCCCAGCCCTCGGCCTCCACCGTGGCCCAGCCGTCGAACAGCCACAGCTCGGGGCGTCGGTACCCGTCGTCGTCGATGAAATCCAGCCACTCGCCCGTCGAGACGGGGCGGTCGGCCAGTGTGAAAGGCTCGAGGTGGACGCGGTGCCGGGGGAACTCGTTGTCGAAGCCGAACCCGTCCCCGTCGTGGCCGACCTCGACGGTGCCGCCCGGGTGGGTGGTCCAGGTGGCCGGTGCCGTGGGCTGGGGGCCAGGGAGAGTGAGCGGCAGGTAGGCGGGCAGCATCGGGTTGCGCGACAGGACGTGCTTGATGTCCATCAGCAGCAGTTCCTGGTGCTGCTGCTCGTGCTGGATGCCCAACTCGACGAGATAGCCGGCCCCGGGATCGAGTCCGGCGGCCAGGAGCGTCCCCATCTGGACATCGACATGGCGCCGGTAGTCGGCGATCTCGATGATCCCCGGGCGGGACACCAGGCCCCGGTCGGATCTGGGGTAGCGGTCGCCAACCCCCACGTAGTACGAGTTGAACAGGTAGCCGAAGTCGGGATGGAAGAGCTCGTAGCCCTCCAGGTAGGGCGCGAGCAGGAATGTCTCGAAGAACCACGAGGTATGGGCCCGGTGCCACTTGGTCGGGCTCACGTCGGGCATGGACTGCACGGTCTGGTCCTCGGCGGACAGCACCATGGCGAGTTGTTCGGTGAGGCGGCGGGTCGCCCCGAACCGCACGACCAGCGCGGGTTCGTCGACGGATGTCAGGAGGTCGGCCATCCCCACTCCTTCCGGCCCGCCGGGGGATCGACGGGTGCGGCGCGGGTACTCCGGTACTGAACCACGGTCCAGAACTTACCCGGATCCGTCCAGGAGCATGCCGCCCGGGTGGTCCCGTCCTCGGACCGCCTACCGGGCGTCCCGCCCAAGGGAGCCGGCGGTGGGAATTGAACCCACGACCTGACGATTACAAATCGTCTGCTCTGCCAACTGAGCTACACCGGCGCGCCCCCGACCAGCGGGAACCCGCCCCAGTGTACGGTCCCCGACCCCGGCAACGGGAGTGCTTGCTTATCCACCCGTGCGTTGGCAGGCTGACGGGAGTGGACGATCCCTCGGTGCCCGATCCCCATGCCCCGGAGCGTTCGGGGCCCAGAGTCCCGATCGACCGGGCGGTCCTCCTCCTCGGCCTGTTCGTCCTGGCCGTCGTCCTCCTCCTCGGGCAGATCCACACCCCGGCCCCGGCCACATCCGGCTCGGCGGCGGCGACGTCGACCACCACGACCACCGTGCCCGGCACGCCCACCACGGCCCCGGTGGTGACCACCACCACGGCCACCACGTCGGCGGTGGCCAAGGCCAAGAGCAAGGTGCCGGTCCTGGTGGCCAATGCCTCGGGCAAGCCCGGTTCGGCCGCCACGGTCACCAACGAGCTCCAGGTGGCCGGGTGGAACGTCCAGACCCCGATCAACGCCACGGCCAACGTGGCCACCTCGAGCGTCTACTACGTCGCCGGTCAGAAGGCGGCGGCGACCGCGGTGGCCGCCACGCTCCACCTGCCGCCCTCGGTGGTGCTGCCGTACACGACGGCGGCGCCGGTCAGCACCATCGGCACCGCCGAGGTGCTGGTGGTGGTAGCCCCGGATCTGGCCGGCACGTCGACCGCCTCCACGTCGACCGCCACCGCCTCGGGCAACTGATCGACGCCGCCGTGCCCGGCGGGCCCGGGCCCGACCTGGTGCCACCGGCGACGACGGCCCTCCTCGCCCCCCTCGTCGCCGACCCGGCGGCCACCGCCCTCGTCACCGACTTCGACGGCACCCTGTCTCCGATCGTGGAGGATCCGGCGGCGGCCCGGCCCCTCGACGGGGTGGGCGAACTCCTGGACCGCCTGTCCCGGAGCTTCGGAGTGGTCGCCGTGGTGTCCGGACGCTCGGCCGGCTTCCTGGTCGAGCACCTGGCGCCGGCCGGCACCGGCACGTCGAGGGTGCGCCTGATCGGCCTCTACGGCATGGAGGAGGCCGGGCCCGACGGCTCGGTCCGACTGACCGCGGCGGCCGAGCCGTGGCTGCCGGTGGTGGGCGGGGCGGCGGACCGGCTGCGGGCCGACGCCCCGGCCGGCGTGCTGGTGGAGGTGAAGGGGGCAGCGGTCACCGTCCATTGGCGGCGGGCCCCCGGGGGCGAGGGTTGGGTCACCGGACGGGTGGCCGAGGAGGCGTTTCGGAGCGGGCTGGTCCCCCACCCGGGTCGCGCCTCGATCGAGCTGCGTCCCCCGCTGGAGATCGACAAGGGCACCGTGGTCCGTGGCCTGACCGACGGGTGCCGCGCCGCCTGCTTCCTGGGCGACGACCTCGGCGACCTGCCGGCGTTCGCCGCCCTGGCCCGCCGGGCGGACGAGGACGGCACGGTCGTCGTCGGCGTGGCCGTCAGGGATGCCGAGACCGCCCCCGAGGTGATGGCGACAGCCGACCTGGTGGTCGACGGCCCCGAGGGCGCCCGGGCCGTCCTGGCGTGGCTCGAGGGCGCGGCCGCAACCGACCTGCCGCCGTCGACGCCGAGTGCGCCGGGGGCCTAGCGGAAGGCGGTCGCCTGGCGGGCGGCGGCCAGCTGGTCGTCCAGCCAGTCCGACGGGCGCCGGGCCAGGACGGCGGAGCTCACGGCCGCCGCCCGCGCCGCCCGCTCCCCGGGGTCGAGGGCCAGCGCCCGGGCCAGCACGGTGGCCGTCCCGGTCACGTCGAAGGGGTTGACCTCGAGGGCGCCGACGGCCAGCTGATCGAAGGCCCCGGCCTCGCGGGACAGCGCCAGCACCCCGTCGCGGGTGTTGATGACCGGCCCCTCCATGGCCACCAGGTTGAGGCCGTCCCGGACCGGGTTCACCAACAGGACGTCGTAGCGGGTCAGGGCGGCCAGCGACCGCGGGTAGTCGTCCTCCACCTCGAGCACGACCGGGGTCCACCCGGGCGTGCCCCACCGCTCGTTGATCCGGTCCACCGTCGTCTCCACCTCGTCCTGGTAGGCGAGGTACTCGGGTAGACCCTGGCGGGTGGGGTAGGCGAGGGCCACGAACACCACCCGCTCGCGGTGGGCGGGCTCCTGCTCGAGCAACTCCTCGAAGGCCCAGAACCCCCGCAACAGGTTCTTCGAGAGCTCCATCCGGTCGACCCGGACGATGACCTGGCGGTCGCCGCCCCCTACCGACTCCTCGATGCGGGCCAGCGCCTGGGCCACCCCGGGCTCGGCGGCCGAGGCCCGGAGCCGCCCGGCGTCGACCGACAGCGGCGACGCGAAGGTCGTGCCGCCGGGCCCGACGATCCCGGCCGAGGTCAGCCCGGCCCGGAAGGCCGACGCCCACCGCTCGGAGTGGAACCCGCACGTCCCGAACCGGGCCATGGCGGCCAGGAGCTCGTCGCCCACCGAGGTCGGCAGCATGCGGAGCACCGACGGGTCGGCGAAGGGGGTGTGGGTGAAATGCACCGTGGCCAGGTCGGGCCGCAGTGCGGCCAGGGCGGGGGCTACGAGGGCGAGGTGGTAGTCCTGGACCAGGACCCGCCCACCGACGGGCGCCACCTCGGCGACCCGCTCGGCCATCTGCCGGTTGACGTCGCGGTAGGCATCCCACGCCTCCATCCACCGGCGGTCGGTGCGGGGTCGGCGGGCCGAGTCGAACAGGTGGTGGTGGCAGAACCACAGTGTGGCGTTGGAGACGACGTTGTAGGCCAGGTTGTAGACGACGGGCTCCGGCTCCACGAGCTCGATCCGCAGCCCGTCGGCCGCCATCAGACCCTCGGCTGCAGCCAGACGGTCGGCTTCGCTCATGGAGGAGGCCACCCAGGTGGCGCCGGTGCCTTCGACCAGGGGGAGGAGCGAGCCGGCCAGGCCGCCCCCTGAGGCAGTCGCGACCGCTCGGCCGCCGTCGAGGCGGAAGGCCAGCGGCCCCCGGTTGGAGACGAGCACGACATCGGCCAGTGAGCCGTCGCCGTTGTCGCCAGGACGGTCGCCGGCGTTGCTCACTAGGTCCCCGGGTGCGGGACGGGGGTCGGGGCCCATGCCCGGACGCTACCCCGTGCACACCTGGCCACCGGGCCAATCAGCCGGTTCCACCTGTCCGATCGGGCGTCCGAGCGACCAACTCGAGAGTGGGGCTTGACAAGGTAGTGAGTGAGCACTCACAATGTCCCCATGATGGTTTCCACCAGGATGACTGCCTCCGAGCGCCGCACCGCCGTCCTGGCGGCGGCGATCACCGAGTTCGCCCGCTCGGGCTACGCCGGGACGTCCACCGACGCCATCGCCTCCCGTGCCGGTATCTCCCAGCCCTACCTCTTCCGCCTCTTCGGCACGAAGAAGGAGCTGTTCATCGCCACCTACGAGCTCGTCTCCGACCGGATCATCGCCGCCATGACCCGGGCCGGTACCGGGCTCGACGGCGCAGCGGCCCGTGACGCCATGGGCGCGGCCTACAGCGAGCTCCTCCAGGACCCCGAGCTGCTCCAGGTCCAGCTCCACGGCTTTGCCGCCGCCCCGGGCGACCCCGATATCGCCGCCACGTGCCGCAAGACCTTCGAGGTGCTGTGGCACCTGATCCACGAGCGGACGGGCATCACCGACGAGGAGATCCTCCAGTTCTTCTCGATGGGGATGATGATGAACGTCATGTCCGCCATCGACCTGCTGTCCATGTCCGACCGCTGGGCACAGAGCTTCTGCCCCACCCCCGACAAGATCACCGCCATCCGGGCGGCGAGCCAGGCCATCAAGGACCTGCGCATCGCCGAGCTGGACAAGACCGAGGAGGTCCCCGCATGAACCAGCCCGTCGTCCCCCTTTTTTTGACCCACCGAGTTAGTGATCACTCACAACTGAGTGAGTGGCCGTCCGTCCCGTTCCGCCGTCGCGGCTGGGTCCCGACCGTCCGCCGAGGCGGAGGCGGCGGCGGCGACCGTCCGGCCGCAGTCGTCCCCGTCCCCGAGGCCCGCGGTGGGTCGCGGTCCCGCGCCGTGTGGGCCGTGGTCATCACGGGGCTGGCCCTCTTCATGGCCTCCCTCGACAACCTGGTGGTCTCGACCGCCCTTCCGGTGATCCGGGTCCACCTCCACGCCGGTCTGTCCGGCCTCGAGTGGACGGTCAACGCCTACACGCTCACCTTCGCGGTCCTGCTCCTGCCGGCCGCCTCCCTCGGTGAGCGCTTCGGCCGCCGCCGGATCTTCGTGAGCGGTATCGCCCTGTTCGCCGTCTCGTCGGCCGTGGCCGCCCTGGCTCCGAGCATCGGGGTCCTCATCGCCGCCCGGGCCGTCCAAGGGGCCGGCGGCGCCATGATCATGCCGTTGTCCCTCACCCTGCTCAGTGCGGCCGTCCGGCCCGAACGCCGCAACGCCGCCCTCGGCATCTGGGGCGCCATCGGCGGGGTCGCCGTGGCCATCGGCCCGCTCGTCGGCGGCGCCGTCACCAGCGGTTGGGCCTGGCAGTACATCTTCTGGCTCAACGTGCCCGTCGGTCTGGCCCTCGTGCCCCTGGCCCGGTGGCGTCTGGCCGAGTCACGGGGCTCGGCGGCACCGCTCGACCTGGCCGGAGTCGGACTGGTCAGTGTCGGCCTGTTCGGCGTGGTACTCGGCCTCGTCCGGGGCAACGCCCACGGCTGGACCTCGACATCGGTGCTCACCTCGTTCATCGTCGGCTCCCTGGCCCTGGCCTCCTTCGTGGCCTGGGAGCTCCGGATCGACCACCCCATGCTCGACATCCGCCTCTTCGCCCACCGGGGCTTCGCGGCGGTCAACGTCACCGCGCTGCTCTTCAGCTTCGGGATGTTCGGCGCCATCTTCTTCCTGACCCAGTACCTCCAGACCGTCCAGGGCTACTCGCCCCTGCAGGCCGGCCTGCGGGTCCTGCCGTGGACGGCCATCACCATGGTCCTCGCCCCGGTGGTCGGCCAGATGGCCGAGCGGTGGGGCGGCAAGCCGCTGGTGGTGACCGGGCTGACCCTCCAGGCCACCGGCCTGGCCTGGCTGGCCTCCATACTGACCCCGACCACTCCCTACGCCGACATGGTCGTCCCGTTCATCCTGTGCGGGGTGGGCATGACCCTCTTCTTCGTGCCCCTGGCCTCGGTGGTCCTCGGCACCCTGCCGAAGGCGCTCGAGGGCGTGGCATCGGGGGCCAACGCCGCCTTCCGTGAGCTCGGAGGCGTACTGGGCATCGCCGTACTGGGTGCCGTGTTCAGCTCGAACGGCGGCTACGCCTCGGCCCAGGACTACGTGTCGGGCCTGGTGCCCGCCGTCGCCGTCGGTGCGGCCGTGGTGGCCGTCGGCGCCCTCACCGCCCTGGCCTTGCCCCGCCGGAAGCGGCTGCAGGCGCCCATCGACGCCGCCGACGTACCGGTGCTGCTCGGAGAGCCGGCCGAGCCGGCCTTCAATTAGGCGGGCGTCCGTTCCGTCCCGGGTCCGTCCGGCCTGCTCAGTCGCCCGGCCTGCTCAGTCGCCCGGCCTGCTCAGTCGTTTCGCAGCAGCGGCGAGCGGGCCAGGGCGGCGGCCAGGATGTCGGTGGCCTGGGGGCGGAGCTCGGACAGCGACCGGTTCCTGTGTGCCCGCACGCCGAGGTCGACCTGGGCGATGGTCTCGACGCCGAAGTGCGAGGCCACATCGATCAGCAGGGCCAGCTCCACCGCGTAGCCATCGGCCAGGATGCACTTCTCGAACACCCACCGAGGCCCGGCCGTCTCGCCCGCCAGCGGTTGGCGGACGACGGCCAGCGCCGGGAACAGGAGGTCGATGACCGGGCGGGCCATCAGCTCGGTCACCCGCCCGCCCCCGTCGGGCGCCCCGTTGAGTGGGCGCTGGTAGAAGCCCTTGACCACGGTGATGGCGTCGTCGACGAGGAGGGGGCCGAGCAGGCCGGTGACGAAGTGGGACCCGAAGTTGGTCACGTCGCCGTCGATGAAGGCGAGGAGGTCGCCCTCGGCCTCGCGCACGGCGACCCGCATGGCCTGGCCCTTGCCCCCGCTGGCCGTCTCCCCGGTGATCACCCGGGCGCCGGCCCTGGCGGCGATGGCCCCGGTGTCGTCGGTCGAGCAGTCGTCGACCACGACCACCTCGTCGACCAGAGGTACCCCGCCGCCATCCGCAGTCAGCGTGGACACGATGACGTGGACGATCGGGCCGATGGTGGCGGCCTCGTTGCGGGCCGGGATGCACACGGAAACGGACCGTCCGGCCTTGGCCGCCGCCAGCTCGGCGGCATCGAATTCGCCGTGGGCGTAGGTGCGCGCCTCGCGGTCGTCCGGGCCCGGTTTCGCCATGGCCCCATCTTCCCTCACCGGGTAGCCGTCCTGCGCGGGCCGTGCATGGCGGTCAGCGTAGGGGGAGCGGCCCGGGCGGCAGACCGGGGCCTCGTTGACGACCTACCTCGCGGTCGGCCTACAATGGAGGCCATCATCCAGAGCAGCTGAGGGACCGGGCCCTGTGACGCTGCGGCAACCAGAGCGCCGACGACCACCGAACAGGGGGTCGGCAGGCGTACCAGGTGCCAATGCCCGAGCGATGAGGAGACTGCCATGGATTTCGTTTCTGGCTTGCGCTGTCGTGAGTGTGGCCGCACCTACCCCGCCGAGGCGCTGCACGTCTGCGACTTCTGCTTCGGGCCCCTCGAAGTCACCTACGACTACGAAAAGGTGGCCGCCACCATCAGTCGCGAGCGCATCGAGTCCGGCCCCCGGTCGATCTGGCGCTACGCCGACCTGCTGCCGGTGTCCGACCCCGCCCCGGTCGACCTCGGTGCCGGGTTCACCCCTCTGGTCCGGGCCGACCGCCTGGCCGCCGAGCTGGGCCTCGGTGAGCTGTGGATCAAGGACGACACCGCCAACCCGACCGGCTCGTTCAAGGACCGGGTCGTGTCGGTGGCGCTGACCAAGGCCCGCCAGCTCGGGTTCAAGATCGCCGCCTGCGCCTCGACGGGCAATCTGGCCAACTCGGTGGCCGCCCACGCCGCCCGGGCCGGCATGGACTCGGTGGTGCTGATCCCCCACGACCTCGAGCAGGCCAAGGTCACCATGACCTCCGTCTACGGCGGCCGGGTCTTCGCCGTGAAGGGCAGCTACGACGACGTCAACCGGCTGTGCGCCGAGCTGACCAGCGAGCAGCCCGAGTGGGCCTTCGTCAACGTGAACGTCCGCACCTACTACGCCGAGGGGTCGAAGACCCTGGCGTTCGAAGTGGCCGAGCAGCTCGGCTGGCGGGCCCCCGACCACGTCGTGGTGCCGATCGGCTCCGGTAGCCAGCTCACCAAGGTGGCCAAGGGTTTCAAGGAGCTCTACCAAGTGGGCCTGCTCGACGAGGAGCCGTCGGTGCGGGTGTCGGGCGCCCAGGCCGAGGGCTGCTCACCGGTGGCGACCGCCTTTGCCGAGGGGACCGACGTCATCCGACCGGTCAAGCCGCACACCATCGCCAAGTCGCTGGCCATCGGCAACCCGGCCGACGGCTGGTACGCGCTGGACACCATCAGGAAGTCGGGCGGTGCCTGCGCCGCGGTGACGGACGCCGAGGTGCTCGACGGCATCCGGCTGCTGGCCCGGACCGAAGGGATCTTCGCCGAGACCGCCGGAGGGGTCACCATCGCCACCTTGGCCAAGCTGGCCGCCCAGGGCGTCATCCGCTCGGACGAGCGGGTGGTGGCCATGGTCACCGGCCACGGCCTCAAGACCGTCGAAGCCCTGGCCGACGTGGTCGGCCCGACAGCGACCATCGCCCCGACACTCGACTCGTTCGCCGAAGCCATGGCGGCCGACGCCGCAACCACCCAGAGGAGCACCCAGTGATCAAGGTCCGTATTCCCGCGCAGCTGCGCACGCTGACCGGAGGGGTCGGCGAGGTCGCCGTCGAGGGCTCGACGGTCGGTGAGGTGCTGAAGGGCCTCGACGCCGCCCACGCCGGGTTCGGCGAGCGGATCTTCGACGCCGACGGCGGCCTCCGTCGCTTCGTCAACGTCTTCCTCGACGAGGAGGACGTCCGGTTCCTCGACGGACTGGCGACGCCGGTCACCGCCGGCCAGACCCTCTCCATCGTCCCGGCGGTCGCCGGGGGCTGATCCCCGGCGGACGGACCCCGGGGGACCGGTGGGGTGGCCCGGGGGGGCGGGGGTCTGCCTGCGCGGGCCATCGGTACACTGGGTGGGCATTCCGACCACTCAGGAGCGGCCATGACCTCGACGAACGGACCCACCCCCGGCACCCGGCAAGGCGGCGTGCCGACCGGTGGCACGGCCACGAAGACCCGGTCGACCGGCGCCTCGTTCGGCACGGTCTCCAACTTCAACCGGATGGTGACGACCTTCCCGGGGGCGCCGACCACGACCCCTGCGAACTGGAAGCAGCAGCCCGACGGCAACTGGTGGCTGTGGGACGGCTCGACGTGGCACCTCCAGCCCCAGGGTCCGCCGCCGGCACCTCCCGTGGCGGGCGCCACGAAGCGGTTCTCGGCCGACGGTGCCCTCAACAAGGCCGGGCTCCTGGGCCTGGTGGCCCTGGTGGTCGGAGCCATCGCCTACGTGGCCAACCCCCCGGTGGGCCTGGCCTGGGGCGGCATGCTCGTCGCTCTCGGCGTGGGCCTCTGGTGCGCCTTCTCCCCCCACCGGGCCCCCGTGCTCGCCCCGATCTTCGCCGTGGTCGAGGGTTTCGTGCTCGGAGTGGTCTCGCGCTTCTACGCCGAGCAGAGCACCCATGCGGTCACCCTGGCCATCATCGGCACCGTGGCGGTCGTGGCCGGCGTGTGGGCCGTCTACCGGACGGGCCTGGTCAAGGTCGGACCCCGGTTCTTCCGGGTCACCCTGGTGGCCGGCATCGGGATGATCGCCGTCATGGTCACCGCAATCCTCACCGGGTGGGGCCTGACCGGCATAGGCGGACTGCTGATCTTCGGCGTGCTCTACCTGATCCTCGCCGTGATGAACCTGTTCGTCGATTTCAGCTTCGTGGACCGGGCCGAGGCGGCCGGACTCGACGCCGACGCCGAATGGTTCTCGGCCTTCATGATCCTGCAGTCGTCGATGATGGTCTACCTGGCGCTGCTGCGGATCTTCGGCGGCCGTAACTGATCAAGGTCGCCGTGGCCCGGGGCCGCGTGTGGCTCAGGCCGCCAGGCCGCGTGTGGCTCAGGCCGCCAGGCCGTGCAGGATGAACCGCGCCGTCTCCATCGCCGCCTGGCCGCGAGACAGCGGCGCCGGGTCCTCGGCCCGCACGGCCATCGCCCCGTAGACCTGCTGGCCGATCAGCGTGGTGGCCAGGTCGGGGTCCATCGGACGGAACTCGCCACGCTCGATCCCCTCCACGACGAGGTCCCGGATGAGCCGGGCGATGGAGAGGCTGATGAGGGCCAGCTCGTTCCCGACCGCTTCGGCGCCCCGGGCCGGCGTGCCTTGGGTGACCAGCGCCAGGCGGAAGAATGCCGGGCTGTCGTCGACCCGGGCGAGCATCTCCTCGATCAGCCGCTCGAGCCGGAGGGCGGGCTCGGCTTCCTGCACCCAGGTCTGGGCGATGCCTTCGGTCAGCTGCTCGTGCATGCGCTGCAGGCAGGCCCGCAGCAACTCGTCCCGGTTGGCGAAGTAGACGTAGACCGTCGACCGGGCCACGCCCGCCTGGGTGGCGATCTCGTCCATCGAGACGTCGGTGGTGCCGCGCTCGCCGAAGAGGCGGCGGGCCACGTCGATCACCTGGTCCCGGCGGAAGTCCCGGATGACCTCCTTCAGATCGGCGGAGGTCCGGCGGCCGGACACCTACCCGGCGGTGACCCGGGGGCCGGCCGGGAAGCTGATCGGGATGTGCTTGACCCCACTGATGAACGCCGACTGCAGGCGCTGCACGTCGCCGGCCTGCTCCATGTCGGGCATCCGGTCGAGCAGGTGCTCGAACATCACGCGGATCTCCATGCGGGCCAGGTTGGCACCCAGGCAGAAGTGGGGGCCGCCCCCGCCGAAGGCGATGTGCGGATTGGGGTTCCGGGTGATGTCGAAGGTCTGGGGATTGGCGAACACCTGCTCGTCCCGGTTGGCCGAGATGTGGAAGAACACCACCTTGGAGTCGGCCTCGATCTTCTGGCCACCCAGCTCGAAGGCGGACGTCGTCTGTCTGCGGAAGTTCATGACCGGGGTCACGAAGCGGAGCATCTCCTCCACCGCGTCGGGCAGGAGGGACCGGTCGGCCCGCAGCTTCTCCCACTGGTCCGGGTGCTCGAAGAAGGCGGCCATGGCCCCTGAGATCAGGTTCCGGGTCGTCTCGTTGCCGGCCACGGTGAGCAGTAGGAAGAAGAGCTCGAGCTCGAACGACGAGAGCTGCTCGCCCTCGATGTCGACCTGGGTGAGGACGCTCATCAAGTCGTCGTGGGGGTCGATCCGCTTCTTGCCGAAGAGCTCCGAGGCGTAGGCGTAGAGCTCCATCGAGGCCATCTGGGCTGCCTCGCCGGCCGTCTGGTACTCGGGGTCGTCGCTGCCGATCATCCGGTTGGACCAGTCGAACATGCGGTGGCGGTCCTCGTTGGGCACGCCCAGCAGCTCGGCGATGACCACCAGCGGGAGCTCGGCGGCGATGTCGGTCACGAAGTCGGCCGAACCGGTCTCGATGACGTTGTCGATGATGGCGTCGGTGGCGACGTGGATGCGCTCGTGCAGCTGGTTCACCATCCGGGGGGTGAACCCCTTGTTGACCAGCCGGCGGTAGCGGGTGTGCAGCGGCGGGTCCATGTTCAGCATGATCAGCTGCTGCTGAGACAGGTCGTCCTCGGACATCTCCCACAGGTAGGTGGCCTTGCGGGCCGAGGAGAAGTGCTCGTAGTCACGGTTGACCTGGGTGGCCTCGGCGTGGGTGGTCACCGCCCAGAACCCGGGGCCGTCCTTCTCCTCCTGCCACCACACCGGGGCGTTCTCGCGGAGGAAGGCGAACCACTCGTGGGGCACCCGCTCGGCGAAGACGGTCGAGTCGACGAGGTTGATGTCGGCGAAGTCGACCCCGCTGATGTCCAGTTCGGTCTGACTCATCTCGGACGCCCCCTCCTCATGATCGGACACGGTGTCCGAAGGAGTGGATCGTACGTCCGAGAGCCGGGGGTGTCAACGGGGGGCGTCGGGTGGGGCCCCCCGTGGACCCGCCGGCTACTTGGACCAGTCGACGTGGCCGTCGATGACGATCCGGGGCTCCTCGGTCAGCACGACCTCCAGGCAGTCCGTGTCGAGGAACTTGGCGATGTCCTCCATCATGGCCGGAAAGTCGTCCTCGCCCATGTGGGCGTAGTACGCGTCCATCGACTCGAACCACTGGACGGTGACGCCGTCGTAGCCGGAGCGGTCGTCGTCGTCCCGGTAGTCGTCGAGGGGCCGCCCGTTCTGTTCGTAGCGGATGACGTACTTGGCCGCGCTGGAGTTGGCGATCAACGGGCCGTGGTGGTCCTTCCAGTAGGCGTGGAACTCGGCCGGGGTCAGCCCCTCCTTGCGCCGCAGCAGACAAGTCAGCTTGATCATGGTTGGTGCCCTCCCGTGGTGGTCGGTCCCGGTGGCCGCAGGACGGTGCCCGGACCCTGGGCACAGAGGCTGCACCGTCGGGACCGTCGGAGGCAAGCCCGATCCGGCGGAGGCCGGCCCGATCGGCCCTGCTCAGGCGACCCTGGCGCAGAACGTGTCGGCGACGTACGGCAGCAGGATCGGTGCATCCAGGCGTGCGGCAAGCGCGGCGACGTCGTCGAGCACGGCCCGGCGCCGGTTCTCGGGCAGGACGGCGATGTAGCTGCGCGACGCCACCTGCTCGACGAACGCCTCCCGATCGAGCTCCTGGGTGAACCGGAACCTCGTGCGGGTCACCGGGCCGAAGGCGCCGCTGGCGTCGATGACCGACCCGAAATCCATGCCCACGGGGTAGGGCTGGTGCACGTCCCACTTGCTGACCCGGGTGAGTTCGGCGACCACCGGGTCGGACTCGTCGCGCTCGTTCCACACCAGGGCCAGGCCGCCCCCGGGGCGCAGGATGCGTGCGCACTCGGCCAGGGCCTGGGGCGCGTCGAACCAGTGGAAGGCCTGGGCCACGGTGACGGCGTCGAACGAGCCGTCGGCGAACGGCAGGAGCTCGGCGGTGGCACCCACCTGGGGCGTGCCCGGAAGGACCGAGGCGAAGGTCGCCCGCATGGACGCCGACGGCTCGGAGGCCACGACGGACGCTCCGGCAACCACCAGGGCCCGTGTCAGCTTGCCGGTGCCGGCGGCGATGTCGAGCACCCGGCTCGTCGGTCCGACGGACAGGGCCCTGAGCAGGTGGTCCACCGCGTCGTACGAGTAGCCGGGCCGGGCCCGCTCGTAGAGGTCGGCGCCCGTCGCGAACCCGGACCGTCCGAGCAGGGCTTTGTCGGCCAGGACCCGGTCGACCTCGCCGACGGCGCCGGCCACCGGATCGGGGGTGGAATCGGGGGTCGGGACATCCATGCCGCCATCGTAGGGAGGCTGGCCCGGGATCGCCCGGTGCCGGGTGCGTCAGATACCGTCGCGGGGTGAGCCCAGCGAGTCCGTACCCCGACCACGGGACAGAAGCCCCCGGAACCGGGGGTGGGATCCGACCGGTACCCGGGCTACCCCCGCACCCGGGCGTGACCCTGGCCCGCGACATGCGCCGGCTGCGCCACCGGGTGCGCCACCGGGTGCTCCACTCGGTGATCCACGCCGGATGGGACTGGATGGTCCGGCACGGGGCCACGGGGCCCGGCGACCGCCTGGCCGACCGGTTCGGCGGTTTCGGGCGGGGGAGTTGCCTGGCTTTCCCGACCGGGGCCATCTTCGGCGAGCAGTGGATCCGCATCGGCGAGGACACCCTGGTCGGCCCCTACGTGAGTCTGTCGGCCGGCATGGTGCCCGGGCAGGCGATGGTCACCGACCCGGTGGTGCGGATCGGGGACCGCAGCATGATCGGCCGGGGCAGTCACATCGTCGGCCACTTCCAGATCGACATCGGCAGCGACGTCCAGACCGGGCCCTACGTCTACATCACCGACCAGAACCACGGCTACGAAAACCCCGACGAGGTCGTCCACGTCCAGTGGCCCCATGACGTTCCGGTCATCATCGGGGACGGCAGCTGGCTCGGGACCGGCGTGGTCATCCTGCCGGGCACCGAGCTCGGCCGGAACACCGTGGTGGCCGCCGGCGCGGTGGTGCGGGGGACGTTCCCCGACCACTGCGTGCTCGCCGGTGTGCCGGCCAGGATCGTCCGGCGCTACGTGCCGGGATCCGGCTGGGTGACCGGCTCGGCCGCCGCCCCGGAGGCCGACGGACCCTCGGACGACACGGACCGCAAAGACTGATCCCAACCCCCGGTGTGGTCGGGGTGGCCGGTGTGGCCGGTGTGGCCGGTCCCGCCGTCGACGATGGCCGGCACCGGAAGGGGTGGAGCCGGGTAGGGGATCGTCCCGAGGCCGTAGCGGCGCACGATCTCGGAGGCCTCGGCTCGACCGAGCGCGATCAGGTGCTCGGTGGTCGAGAAGTCGTCGAATTCCCGGGTGGCCCCCTCGGTTCCCGAGCACAGGATGACCTCTACCCCTTCGGGCAGGTGGGCCATGTCCCGGACGAACCGGGCGTGGATCGCGATCAGCAACGCGTTGACCATGCCCTCGACGGGTCGGCGGGACGGCGTCGGCGCCACCACCGGTGGCGAGCACAGCAGGATGACGATGCGGGTTGCCCCGGCGTCGAGGGCCCGCTGGATCGGGACGTTGTCGACGATGCCCCCGTCGATGTACTTCTCGCCGTCGATCTCCACGGGCGGGAAGATGGCGGGCATGGCGGCCGACGCCAGAATGGCCTCGATGGCGGGGCCGTAGGTGAACCAGCGCTCACCGCCGTCGGTCAGTGACGTGGCCACCACCTCGACGGGGAGGACGGCGTCCTCGAGGCGTGCGAAGGGGAACCCCGTCTCGATGATGGCCCGGAGGCCCGAGTTGGCGTAGACGGCGTCGCGCTGTTGGAGGTAGAGCCAGGGGCCGTGCAGGCGGCCGGTGCGGTAGACGTCGTCCCGCTTCAGCTCGAGCCAGGTCTGGGCCATCCGCTCCACCCCTTCACGGGTGGGGTCGGCGGCGAACCCGGCGCCGTTGATGGCACCGACCGAGGAGCCGTAGACCCGGTCGGGCACGAACCCGTGCTCGGCCAGGACCTGGAGCATCCCGATCTGGATGGCGCCCCGGGTGCTCCCGCCGGCCAGGACCAGGGCGGTCATCTCCTCCGCCTCGACCTCGTCGGCGTCCCCGCCGTCCCCTTGGGAGGCCAACCACTCGGCCTTCGACTTCTTCGCCTGACCGACCACGAAGCGGAGCGTGACGACCAGGAGGGCCGCTGTGGCCACGACGAACAGGCCGAAGACGACGGCGAAGAGGGTGGTCGAGGCCGCGAGGGTCATCGGAGGAGAGGCTACCGGGGGCGCCGGTGGGCAACGGGCCGTGTGACACCCTCGGTCCACACTGTCGCCATGCGAATGACGGATGCCCCGAGGGGGGAGCGAGCAGGTCGGGGCCGGGGACCACGCGACGACGGAGCCGGAGCGCGGGACCGGAGCCGGGCGTGGCGGCCGCTCGCCGGTGCGGCCCTGCTCGAGCGGATCCGGGTGACGGGCCGCCCCCGTCCGGCCACCGACCCGGCGTTCACCGCCGATCTGCGGGCCCTGCTCGAGTCGGGGCTCGCGGACCTGTCGGCGGATGCCGGGTCAGCCGACGGGGGCCGGCTGGTCGTCACCAAGGACCGGCTCACCCGGGCCCTGTCGTGCCCGGTCCACCGCACCGTCGACCGCTTCGGTGCACGGGACTTCACGCTTCCGCTGGCCTGCGGGGCACTGGTCGACGTCCTGTTCCGGCAGATCGTGACGGTCGGCACGGTCGGCGACCCGATGGTCGACGGACTCGACGGACTGGGGATGGACGAGCACCAGGCGCCGCTGGTGGCCTGGATCGCCGGCCTGGCGCCCGCCGAGTTCGCCGAGCTCCGGGCCGAGGTCGACCGACAGGCCCACGGCCTGGCCGAGCGGTGGCCGGTCCTCGACGCCTCGTGGCTGCCCCGTACCCAGGAGTCGCTGCGGGCACTGCTGGCCGGCGGCCGGGTCGAGTTGACCGCCCGGGTCGACCTGGCCGTCGGCCGTCGAGCCGAGGGCGAGGCCTCGGTGGCCATCGTGGAGGTGAAGTCCGGCGCCCGCCGACCGGAGCACCGTGACGACCTCCGGTTCTACGCTCTGGTCGAGGCCCTCCGCAGCCCGGCGCCGCCCTTCGCGGTCGCCTCGTACTACTCCCGCACCGGCGAGCTCGACGTCGAGCCCGTGACACACGAGCTGCTGGCCGAGGCGTCCCGGCGCTGCCTGGCCGGCGCGCTGGTCCTGGCCAGCGTCACGTCGGACCCCGACGACGGGGCATGGTGCTCGGCGTGTGCGACGATGCCGCGCCGGGCGGTCGGACCGGTTGGAGCCTCCGACGGGGCTCACGGCGCAGAAGACCTCCCGGTGGTCGTCTTCCCCCACGGGCGGGCGGCGTGACCGCCGGCGCACCGGCGGCCACGGCGGGCCTGCTGGCCC
>DATCCR010000019.1:0-2678 GCA_036511155.1 Acidimicrobiales bacterium | reverse complement strand
CCCACGGGTCGCCTGCCTCCATCACCTCGAAGGTGTGGAACTTCGTGTCCTACGGGGTGTCGCCGGCCACCGACGACCCGGACAAGCCGGGCGAGATCATCGACTTCGACCAGGTCGCCGACCTGGCCCGCACCCACCGGCCCAAGCTGATCGTGGCCGGCTCCACCGCCTACGCCCGCATCATCGACCCGATGCCCTTCCGCCAGATCGCCGACTCGGTGGGGGCGAAATTCCTGTTCGACGCGGCCCACCCGGCCGGCCTGATCGCCGGTGGTGTCCACCCGTCGCCGGTGGGGGTGGCCGACGTCGTCACGTTCACCACCCACAAGACCCTGCGCGGACCCCGCGGCGGCGCCATCCTGTGCTCGGCCGAGTACGCCAAGGCCATCGACAGCGCCATCTTCCCGGGGCTGCAGGGCGGTCCACTCGAGAACGTCATCGCCGGCAAGGCCGTGGCCTTCGCCGAGGCCTCCCGCCCCGAGTTCGGCGTCTACGCCGCCGGGGTCGTGGCCAACGCCAAGGCCCTGGCCACCGCGGTGGCCGCCGAGGGCATCCGCCTGGTGTCGGGCGGCACCGAGAACCACCAGGTCCTGTGTGACCTCCGCTCCTTCGACGCCGAGCTGACCGGCAAGGAGGCCCAGGAGGTCCTGGACCGGGCCGGCATCACCTGCAACCGCAACACCATCCCCGACGACCCGAGGTCGCCCTTCATCACCTCGGGCCTCCGACTGGGTACGGCCGCCGTGACCACCACCGGGATGGGCGAGGCCGAGATGGCCCGCATCGGCGCCCTCATCGGCCGCACCCTGCGCGAGCGGGCGGACGACAGCGCCCTGGCCGCCATCCGGGGCGAGGTCGGCGAGCTGTGCGGCGGCTTCCCCCCGTATCCGGGCCTGGCCGGGGCGTGACGTCGCCACCCGCGGGCGGACGCCCGGGGTGACCCGGTGAGCGCGGGCGTCCCGCTCAATTGGTATGCCGTCCTGCTGGTGGTGGCTGCCGCCTCCACCTGGGCCCTCACGTTTCCGGCCCGGCGCATCGCCGTGCAGATCGGCTACGTCGCCCAGCCCGACGTCCGCAAGGTCCACCAGCGCGTCACCCCCCAGTCGGGCGGCGTGGCCATGTTCCTCGGGATGCTGCTCACCTGGGCGGTGGCCGCCTCGATCCCCGGCCTGGACCAACTGTTCCGCGGTCCTTCGTCGGAGGCGCTCGGCCTCATCCTCGGCGCCACCGCCATCTTCGTGGTCGGCCTCATCGACGACTTCCGGGACATGTCGGCGCCGGCCAAGGTGGCCGGGCAGGTACTGGCGGCCACGATCCTCTACCGCATGGGCGTGACGTGGTTCCAGTTCAAGGTGCCGCTGACCGGACTGGTCCAGCTGTCGCCGGAGTGGACGCCGCTGCTGACCGCGCTGTGGGTCATCGCCATCACCAACGCGGTGAACCTGATCGACGGCCTGGACGGCCTGGCCGCCGGTGTGGTGGCCATCGCCTCGGGGGCCCTGGCCGTCTACGGCCTGCACCTCCAGTACCTGGGCAACCTGCCCACCGACAACATCGGCCCGCTCATCGCCGTGGTGACGTGCGGCATCTGCCTCGGCTTCCTGCCCCACAACTTCCACCCGGCCAAGATCTTCATGGGCGACGGCGGCGCCCTGCTGCTCGGTCTCCTGATGGCCGCGTCCACCATGCTCATCGGGGGGCGCTCAGCCGGCACGGTCGGCGGGGTGGCGGCCAGCAGCGGACAGACCTACTTCTTCTTCGCCCCCCTCTTCATCCCCTTCTTCATCCTCGGGGTGCCCATCGTCGACATGGTGTTCGCCTTCGTGCGGCGGACGGCCAACCGCACCGGGTTCTCGACGCCCGACAAGAACCACCTCCACCACCGCCTGCTCCGCCTGGGCCACGGCCACCGACGGAGCGTGCTGATCCTGTGGGCGTGGACCGTGCTGCTGTCGGGTCTGGTGCTGTTCCCCCTCTACGTCTCGAGCGTGAACGCCTTCATCCCGTTCGGTGCCCTGGCGCTCGGGGTCATCCTCTACACCCTGTTCCATCCGTCGATCCGCCGGACCGCCGAGCCCGAGGACGCCACGGGGGATGCCGACACTCCGGCGGGGGAGGGACCGGACGACCCGGTGGAGGGCCCGATCCACCACCGGACGACCGACCCGGCCGGGGCGGTCGACGCCCCCGCCTGACGCAGTCGGGACACGATTGCCCGGCCGTGAACAGCATGTTTCGAGCGTTTTGCCGCGGCCGGGGGAAAAGTGCGATGATGCGCCACGTGAATTGCAGGCCTTCCACCCCTTCGGAGGGGTCCGCCCCGACGGGCCGCGCCGAAGGTCTGCGCCCCATCGACGCCTACGCCCGGACGACCTCCAGCTCGTCCCCTGCGTGACCCCGGAAACCACTCGTGACGCCTCCCTCCCCGACATCGACTGACGCGGTCCGGCCCCAGCATGGACGAGCCCGTTCCCGCACCCGATGCGGACGACCCGCAGCCGCACTGGCAGCCTTCGGACCGTCGGCTGTCACCGGGGGCGGTCGCCTTCCTGGGGCTCGGGCTCTCGATCGGGCTGTGCCTGGCCGTGACCGTGGGTGCCGGCCTGGCGCTCGACGCGGTGCTGCACTCGGCGCCGGTCGGCCTGCTGGTCGGGCTGACCATCGGAATCGTGGTGGCC
>DATCCR010000018.1:0-6592 GCA_036511155.1 Acidimicrobiales bacterium | reverse complement strand
CGCGGTCGTGATGTTCAGCCCGGTGTAGTCGTCCCGGGCCGGGTTGGGGAAGTCCAGGCTGACCCCGCCGATGGCGTCGACCGCCCCGCGGAACCCGATGAAGTTGAGCTGCACGACGTGCTCGATGGAGATCCCGAAGTTGGCCTCGATGGTCTGGACCAGCTGGTCGGGCCCGGTGTTGTAAGTCGAGTTGATCCGGTTGTACGTCCCGAGCTGGCTGGTGTCGCCGGCCACCTTCACGACGGTGTCGCGGGGGATCGACAAGATACTGACCTGCCCGGTCGCCGGCACCACGTGGGCGATCTTGATGACGTCGCTGCGCTGACCGCCGGCGGTCGAGGTGTTGCCGTAGGCGTTCAGGTCCGTCCCGGAGACGTTGGCCCGGGTGTCCGAACCGATGAGCAGCACGTTGAACGGGGAACCCACCGGGGCCACCTTCAGATGTTTGACCGTCACCTTGGTCACCTGGTTGAACCGGTACTGCACGTACGCGTAGCCCGACACCACGACGACGAGGGCGATGGACACGAGGATCACCCCGGACAGGAGCATCCAGTCGAGCCAGGTCCGCTTGGGCTTCGGGTTCTTGGTCCCCTTCGTCGTGGCCTGGGCGGTGGCATTGGCCTCCCGCCGCTCCTTGCGGGTCATGGTCGTCCCCGGATCGGCCGCTGCCGCTCCCGTGCCGATGGCGGCAAGGAGGTCGGCGCCCGTCGCCGGGGTCATGCCGGTGGCGTCGGACGCCCCAGCATCAGGGGCCGAGCCGGTGGCAGCGGCGGTAGCCGAAGGCTGGGATCCGGCAGACGTAGGCTCGGGAGCGCGGTCCACGGGCTCGCCCGCCGGATCGGTACCCCCTGCCGGGACCGCCGGATCGGCCGGGGGGGCGACCCCGGTCGGCTCACCTGGATCGCCCCGGCGCTTGGGGCTGTGCGCGCCTCCACGGCGGCGGTCTCGGCGGGCCATGGGCTGACGCTAGCAATCCCTGCTCGCATGGCATGGGCAGGGGGGCCGGCGCGTCGGGATCACGTGTAGGCGGCGTACCCGGTGCGGTCGACGATCTCGGCCAGTTCGCTGCCACCGGTGGCCACGACTCTGCCGCCGGCCAGGACGTGGACGACGTCCGGGCGCAGCACGTCGAGGAGCCGGCGGAAGTGGGTGATGGCCAGCACGCCGAGACCCCACTCCGTGGTGGCCTCCTGCACCCGGCGGCCCACGTCGGCCAGGGCGTCGACGTCGAGGCCCGAGTCGATCTCGTCGAGTACGGCGAACCGGGGGCGCAGGACACCGAGCTGCAGGGTCTCGTTGCGCTTGCGCTCGCCACCCGAAAGGTCGACATTGAGGGCTCGGTCGAGGAACCGCTCGTCGAAGCCGATCCGTTGGGCCTCGGCGTGGAGTCGCTCCGACACGTCAGGGGGAGGCCCGGTGCCCGGAACGGTCTGACGGGCGGCGGTCAGCGACTCGACCAGCGACACGCCCGGCACTTCGATCGGGTGCTGCATGGCCAGGAAGAGCCCGGCCCGTGCCCGCTGCCACGTGGGCAGGGCCAGCAGGTCGATACCGTCCAGGGTGACCGACCCGCCGAGGACCTCGTAGCCCGGGCGGCCCATCAGGACGTGGGCCAGGGTGCTCTTGCCCGAGCCGTTGGGACCCATGACGGCGTGGACCTCGCCGCTGCGGACCGTCAGGGTGAGCCCCTTCAGGATCTCGCGTCCGGGGATACCGGCCCGCAGGTCCTCGATGACCAGCTCGCCCGTGCTCATGGGACCACCACCGAGACGTCGCCGGCCTCGACGACCACCTCGTAGACCGGAACCGGCTTGGTGGCCGGCAGCGAGCACGGCGCTCCGGTGCGCAGGTCGAACGAGGAGCCGTGCTTGGCGCACTCGATCTCGCACTCGGGGCCCCACACCTCACCGTCGGCGAGTGAGAAGTCCTCGTGGCTGCACCGGTCGCCCACCGCATGGAACTCGTCGTCGATCCGCACCAGCGCCACCCGCAGGCCGGCCACGTCGAAGCGCCTCGCCGCACCCGGGGCGAGGTCGTCGACCGCGCACAGGCGGGCGATGGTCCGGCCGTCGGCCGTCGTCGTGCCCTCAGCCACGGGTCACCCCCGAGCGCTCGGCCAGTGCCCGTCCGATGAGGTCGCGAGCGCCGGGCAGCGGGACCTGGTCGGCGATGCTTTCGAAGAACCCGGCCACGATCAGCTGCCCGGCCCGCTCGGGCTCCACGCCCCGGGACTCGAGGTAGTAGCGCTGGTCCTCGTCGACCGGGCCCACGGTGGAGCCGTGGCTGCACTTCACATCGTTCTCCTCGATGTCGAGGTTGGGGACCGAGTCGGCGTGGGCCCCCTCGTCGAGCACCAGGTTGTGGTTGGTCTGCATGGCGTCCGACTTGACCGCACCCCGGCGGACCCGGATGAGGCCGCTATAGACCGAGTGGGAGGTGTCGGCCACCGCTCCCATGAACAGCAGGTCGCTCGTGGTGCGGGGCGCCCGGTGGTCCTGGAGGGTCCGGAAGTCGAGCATCTGGTCGTCGCGGCCGATGAAGGCGGCCCGGAGGGTGCTGGCCCCCGAATCGCCCACCAGGGCCGAGTCGGTGCGCAGCCGGGCGTAGCTGCCGCCGAGGGCTACGGCGTAGCTCGACAGGGAGGCGTGGGCCCCGATGGTGCTGGCCTGGTGGGCGAGCTGCCACGTGGCGCTCCCGAGCGACTGGATCGACACGTAGGCCAACGAGGCGCCGTCCTCGACCCGCAGCTCGGTGACCGGCACCACCAGCCGCTCCGGTGGAGACCCGACGGACGAGAGCAGGTCGGTCGGGACATCGGCCAGGAGTCCGGTATCCGCGTCGACCACCAGTTCGATCACGCCGGCGGTGGCGCCCACCCCGGCCCGGACGACGGTGCGGGGGAACACGGCCACGCCCGCCACTCCCGAGACCACGTGGACCACGACGATGGGGTCGGCGACGTTGGCGCCGGCCTGGACGTCGATCACCACCGGGTCGATGGCGAACGCGTCATTGAGGAGGGGGAAGTCGCGGGGGTCTGTCAGCACCGTGCCGAGCAGGTCGGCGCCCTCGGGATGGTCGGTGGCCCGCCCGAGCGACACCAGGTCGTCGCCGACGGAGGAGGACAAGGTGGCCAGCACGCCGTCGATGGTGACGACCAGGCCGCTGCGGGGTCCGAGCGTGTCGACCAGGGCGTGGATCCGTTCCGAGGGGGAGGGCCCGGGGTCGCCACCTGGACGCGCCGACCCGGCGGGGTGGAAGCGATCCAGGACCAGGCTGTCGATGCGGCTGTAGCGCCAGACCTCGTCCTTCTCCGTGGGGAGGGGCGACGAACCGAACGACTCGGCGGCCGCGATGCGGCGCCGGCTCAGCCAGGGGGCCCCGGGCAGGGCGGCGGCGTTCTCGGGGGTGAAGGTGGGCAGGATCGGGGCCTCTCGCGGATCGAGGCCCGATCGACGAGCCTCGTTCCGCATACTACCGGGCCTCCGTTGGGGACCGGTCCGGCCGGCGGGACCTTCTCCGGCCTGTCGCCGGCCCGGCGGGCGCCCGGACCGCGCCCTACGCTGTGCGCCCATGAGCGCTCCCACCATCGACTCCTTCGCTTCCGACGTCCTCACCATCGAGGTCGACGGCCACGTGGCCACCCTGTGGCTCGACCGGCCGGAGAAGCGCAATGCCATGGGCCCTGGCTTCTGGGCCGACCTGCCCGTCGCCATGGCCGCCCTCGGCGCCGATCGGGACGTCCGGGCCGTGGTGCTGGCCGCCAAGGGACCCCATTTCTCCGTCGGGCTCGACCTGACGGCCATGCCCGGCATCGCCGGCCCGGTGGGGGACGAGGGCGCCCGTCAGTCGGTGGCCGCCCGTGCCGCCCACGCCCGGCGGGAGATCGTCCGGCTCCAAGCCTCGATCACCGCGGTGGCCGACTGCCCGGTCCCGGTCATCGCGGCGATCCAGGGCTGGTGCATCGGCGGGGGCGTCGACCTGATCTCGGCCTGCGACATCCGGCTGGCCAGCGCGGAGGCGCAGTTCTCGGTGCGCGAGGCCAAGATCGCCATCGTGGCCGACGTGGGCAGCCTGCAGCGGCTGCCGGCCATCATCGGCAAGGGCCACGTGGCCGAGTTGGCGTACACCGGCAAGGACATCACCGCCGCACGGGCCGAGGCCATCGGCCTGGTCAACCATGTCAGCACCGACGCCGACGCCGTGGTGGCCGATGCCCAGGCCATGGCCGCCGAGATCGCCGGCAACTCGCCATTGGCCGTCCAGGGCACCAAGGCCGTGCTCGTGGCCGGCGAGGGCCGCTCGGTGGCCGAGGGGCTCGACTACGTGGCCACCTGGAACGCCGCGTTCCTGTCGTCCGACGACCTGACTGAGGCCATGGCCGCCTTCATGGAGAAGCGGCCGGGCAACTTCACCGGGAACTGACCCGGGCCGGCGGGGGCCGGCAGCCGGGGCTGCGCCTCAGCGCTTGCGGCGCCACCACTTCCGACCGCCCTTGGCGTCCTCTTCGCGGACCTCGGCCAGGATGTCCGGGGCGACGGCGTTGACGATGTCCTCGGCCCGGTCGAGCAGCGTGGCCGCCTCCTCGCCGGGCACGTCGGGCATCGGCTCGAGAGCCGGCTCGACGAGCGAACCGTGAGCCCACCCGACGTCGGCCAGACGGGGTGCGTAGGACGGGCAGTCGTCCGGGCACCTCCAGGGCGCCTCGGGTGCCAGGTCGAGCACGCAGAAGCGGGCAACCTCGCCGGAGTCGTAGGTCCGGCTCTGGAAGTGCTTGCACTCTTCACGCATCGGCATGGGCGGCCCCTTCTCGTCTCGGCGTCCATTGTGGCCCAGCCGCGGTACCCGGCGGCACCGCCGGGACTCAGCCGATGGAGCCTTCCATCTGGAGCTCGATCAGCCGGCTCCACTCGACGGCGTACTCCATGGGGAGGGTGCGGGTGATCGGCTCGATGAAGCCGTTCACGATCATCCCCATGGCCTGCGTCTCCGACAGGCCGCGGCTCATCAGGTAGAAGAGCTGGTCGTCACCGACCTTGGACACCGTGGCCTCGTGGCCGATGCGGGCGTCCCGCTCCCCCACCTCCATGTACGGCTTCGTCTCGGACACCGAGATGTCGTCGAGCAGCAGTGCATCGCACCGGACGAAGCTCTTGGCGTTCTTGGCGCCCTCGTCCACGTGGACCAGCCCGCGGTAGGTGGTGATCCCGGCGTCCTTGGAAATGGACTTCGACACGATCGTCGACGTCGTCTCCGGGGCGGCGTGGACCATCTTGGCCCCGGCGTCCTGGTGCTGGCCGGCGCCGGCGTAGGCCACCGAGAGCACTTCGCCGGAGGCCTTCGGCCCCATCAGGTAGACGCTCGGGTACTTCATGGTGAGTCGGGAGCCGATGTTCCCGTCGATCCACTCGACGTGGGCCTCGGCCTCGGCCCGGGCCCGCTTGGTCACCAGGTTGTAGACGTTGTTCGACCAGTTCTGGATCGTCGTGTAGGTGATGCGGGCACCCTCGAGGGCGACCAACTCGACAACGGCCGAGTGCAGCGAGTCAGTGGTGTACACGGGGGCCGAGCAACCCTCGATGTAGTGCACCTGGGAGCCGACGTCGGCGATGATGAGCGTGCGCTCGAACTGGCCCATGTTTTCCGCGTTGATCCGGAAGTAGGCCTGCAGGGGCTGATCGACGATGACGTTCGGCGGGACGTAGATGAACGACCCCCCGGACCAGACGGCCGAGTTGAGCGCGGCGAACTTGTTGTCGTTCGGGGGGATGATCGTCCCGAAGTACTTGCGGACGAGGTCCGGGTACTCGCGCACCGCGGTGTCCATGTCGGTGAAGATGATGCCGAGGGCCTCGAGGTCCTCGCGGTTGCGGTGGAACACCACCTCGGACTCGTACTGGGCCGTCACCCCGGCCAGGTACTTCCGCTCCGCCTCGGGGATGCCCAGCTTCTCGTAGGTGTTCTTGATGGCGTCCGGCAGATCGTTCCAGTCCTCGACCTGCCCCGACGTCGGCTTGATGTAGTAGTAGATATCGTCGAAGTCGAGGTCGGGCATGTTGACGGCGAACCACTCGGCCATCGGGCGCTTCTCGAATCGCTGGAGGGCCCGGAGGCGGAAGTCCCGCATCCACTCGGGCTCCTTCTTCATCGCCGACATCTCACGCACGATCGCCTCGGACAGGCCCTTCTTGGGCTTGAAGACGTAGTCCTCGGCGTCGGACCAACCGAGCTTGTACTTTCCGAGATCGATGTCGGTGGACGTCATGTGCACTCCTGGAGTGGGGAGGATCGGTAATTACCCCTATCCAGATAGTAACAACTCGGGGACCCCGACCGCACGGTCGCCGTGGCGACCAGATGACTCGTCGCCCCAGCCACTTCGGGACCGCACGTCGTCACCCGTGTCCCGGTCAGGTGGCCGTGACGGCGACCACCTGGCTCTGAGCGGCCAGGACGGCTCCCGAGCCGCTGTAGACGGCCCGGAGCGGATGGCTGCCCTTGGCCAGCGTCACCACGGTCCTGGCCTTGCCTTTGGCCACCGGCACGCTGGCGACGAGGCTCGTCCCGTCGTAGAAGGCGACCGTCCCGC
>DATCCR010000017.1:0-19298 GCA_036511155.1 Acidimicrobiales bacterium | reverse complement strand
CGTCCGCCGTCGACGGGAAGACGTCGACGATGCCGCCGCGCACGGCCAGCTCGCCCCGGTGCTCCACCAGCGACTCGCGGCGGTACCCGAGGCCGACGAGGTCGGCCACCAGCTCGTCGACCACCACGCGGTCCCCCCGCTCCACCACCACCGGCCGGGCGGCGGTGCGCCACGGGCCGAGACACTGGAGGACGGCCTTGACCGGGGCCACCACGACGTCGGGGCCGGATCCCTCGCCGGCGTCGGGGCCGGCCAGCTGCCACAGCAGGCGGAGACGCCGACCCATGGTGTGGACCTCGGGGCTCACCCGCTCGAACGGCAGGGTCTCCCAGGCCGGGAACACCTCGACGGCCGGTGCCCTGTCGCCCCGGTGGGTGGCGAAGACCTCGAGGTCGTGGGCCAGCTGCGTTGCCGCCTGACCGGTCGGGGTGACCACCAGCACCGGGCGCCGGGTCCCGAGCCGCAGCAGGCCGGCCAGGACGAAGGCCTGGGCCGGGGTGGCGACCGCCAGTGTGGCGCCGCGGGCGCCCACGATGCTGGTCATGGCGGGCTCGTTGCGGAGCAGTGCGGGGAGTGACCGGAGACTCACCCGGTCAGGGTAGCGGTGTGGATCGGGGTGCCCGGGCGGGGTGCCGTGGGTCGCCGGGGAACGGGTCCTGCGCCGTCGTGGATCCGAATTCGGCGCTGCGCGGCGCCGGATCTGCCTCCCGGCTGCAGTCTGGTATCAGATCTGATACCAGGAGCCGAGGAATTCCGGGACGGTCCACCGGACCACCCGCACGTCCGATCGCCGGGGGCTCATGGATCGGCGTCCGGGTTCAGGCCTTCGGCCGGCGCGGCTCCCACCGGAAGCGACGGGCGGTGAACACCAGGGCGACGGCGGCCCAGGCGGCCATCACCACCAGGTCCCCCACCCGCAGTCCGGACCCCGGCCCGCCCTCGAAGGCACTGACCAGGGCGCGGATCATGTGGAAGATCGGGAACCAGTCGGCGATCCGGGCCAGCACCGACCCCTGGGCCAGCGGATAGAACACACCGGAGATGAACACCACCGGGAAGTAGAGGCCGTTGATGACGGCCGGGGCGGCGTCCGCATTGGGCACCAGGATGGTGACGGCCAGACCGAGGGCGCAGAAGGTCACGATGCCCACCACCAGGGTCACCACCACGGCGACCGGGTGGAACGGGAAGTGGAGGTCGTAGAAGGCCAGGCCCAGGGCGACCACCAGCACGGTGAGGATGGCCACCACGATCAGCACCGAGCCGATGAGCCCGGCGATGTAGGACCCGACGGCGATGGGAGTGCCCCGCATCCGCTTCAGCACCCCGGACTCCCGGCGGGTGCAGATGACCATGGCCAGGTTGGTGTAGCAGGCGGCGATCAGGCCGAAGGTCAGCATGGCGATGACGATGTACTGGTTGTAGCGCAGCGTGTACCCGGGCACCCTGGACGGGCCGGCCGAGCCGCCCACCACCAGGAGGAAGATGATCGGGAAGGCGAAGGTGAAGATGGCGGCCATCGGGTTGCGCCAGTAGGCCTTCTGCTCGTAGCCCACCTGGGCGGCGGCCACCCGCACGTCGTTCACGTCGCCTCCTCTCCCGACCCGTCGCCCGCCGACGATCCACCGGGAGACGGGTCACCGGTCAACGCCAGGTACACGTCCTCTAGGGAGGGCCGCTCGACAGCCAGGCCGGACAGGCCCTCACCCCGATCCAGCGCCCACCGGGTCAAGGCGTGCAGTGCGGCGGTCGGCTCGGGCACGGCGAACTCGACGAATCCGGCCCGCACCCGGGCCTCCACCCCTCCGGGTAGCGGCAGGTCGGACAGCTCCACACCGTCGGGCAACACGAACCGGACCGTGCTCATCCCCCGGTCGCGGCCGCCCAGGGTGCCGGGTGGGCCGGTGGCGACGACCCGCCCGCCGGCCAGGACCACCACGGTGTCCGCCAGGGCCTGGGCCTCGTCCATGTAGTGGGTGGTCAGCACCACGGTCCGCCCCTCGGCGCACAGGTCCCGGACGACCTCCCACGCCTCGCGCCGGGCCGAGGGGTCGAAGCCGGTGGTGGGCTCGTCGAGGAAGATCACCTCGGGGTCGCCGACGAGGGCGAGCCCGAGGTCGAGTCGGCGCTGCTGGCCGCCGGACAGCGTCTTGACCCGTGAGCCGGCCTTGGCCCCGAGTCCGACGAGGCCCACCACCTCGTCGACCCCACGGGGCTGGTCGTACAGGCCGGCGCGTTGGGTGAGGGCCTCGACCACCGTGAGGTAGGGGTCGACCGCGCACTCCTGGAGGACGATGCCCACCCGGGCCCGCAGCGACCGCTCACGTCGCGCCGGGTCGTGGCCGAGGACCGACACTTCGCCCGAGTCACGGGTGCGGTACCCCTCGAGGATCTCGACGGCGGTCGTCTTGCCGGCACCGTTGGGGCCGAGGAGGGCCAGCACCTCGCCGCGCTGCACCTCGAGGTCGATCCCCTGCAGCGCCACGAAGTCGCCGTAGGTCTTGGTCAGCCCGGTGACCCGGATGGCCGAGTCGGAGGCGGCGGTCCCGGACGCCGTACCCGTCGACCGGTTGCCCATGGCCCGAACCTACTCGGCGGTGTTGATCCGGTTCATGGCCGCCTCGACGCCCAGGGTGGCGATCAGCTCGACGGCGTCGGCGGCCACCTCGGCGGCCACGGCGAGGGCCTCCCGCTCGGCCGACCCCGGGCGCTTGAGCACGTAGTCGGCCCCCGGCTGGCGGCCCGGGGGCTTGCCGATGCCGATGCGGACCCGCAGGTAGTCACCGGTGTGGAGGTGGGCGTGGACGGACTTCAGCCCGTTGTTGCCGGCCGTGCCGCCACCGGCCTTGACCTTCACCCTTCCGGAGGGGAGGTCCAACTCGTCGTGCACGATGACCAGCTTCGTGGCGACACCACCGGCGTCGGACCCGTCGGACCCGTCGATCCCGGCCCGGCGGACCAGCGGTGCCACGGCCAGTCCCGACTCGTTCATGTAGGTGAGCGGGATGGCGCAGAGCAGCTTGTGCCCGCCGACGACGATCCGGCCCGCCCGGGCGTGGAGTCCCTTTTCGGCCGACAGACTCCCGTGGTGGCGCGCCACCAGGCGGGCCACGGCGTCGGCTCCGACGTTGTGGCGGGTGCCCTCGTACTCGGCCCACGGATTGCCGAGGCCGACGACCAGCAGGTCCATGGGGGTGCCCCGGCGGGGGCCGCCCGCCCCCTCGCGGCGGCGGAGCAGGGCCTAGGCCTCGTCGCCCGTGGCCTCGGCGGCCGGTGCGGCCTCCTCGCCTGCGGCCTCCTCGGCGGCGGTGGCCACCTGGACGCGGGGCGGGTTGCCGGCCACGACGGTGGCGTCGAGGTCGGTCTCGAGCTCGACGCCGGCGGGGATGGTGATGTCCGAGACGTGGAGCGCACCACCGATGGTGAGGCCCGAGATGTCGATGTCGACGCTCGGCGGGATCTCGGTCGGCTTGGCCTTGACGTGCAGGGTGAACAGCTGCTGGTCCACGATGCCGTCGCCGTGTCCGACCTCGACGGCCTCGCCCACCAGGTTGATGGTGACCTCGGCGCTGATCAGCTCATCGACGTTCACGATGAGGAAGTCGACATGGGTGACCACGTTGCGCACCGGATGGTGCTGGATGTCACGGGCCATGGTCAGCAGGTCCTTGCCGTCCACGTTGAGCTGGAGCAGCGTGTTGAGGCCGGCCTCGCCCGACATGGCGATCTGGAACTCGCGGGCGACGACCGCCACCGAGATGGGCTCCGACCCGTGGCCGTAGACCACGCCGGGGATCTTGCCCTCGGCGCGCAGACGACGGGTCGAACTCGATCCGATCTCGCGGCCGGTGTGGGCGGTGAGCGTGGTTTCGGGCATGCGGGGACTCCTCGGGAGGTACGGCGACGGGCGCAGGGTCTCGCTCTCCGGTCGTGCGCTGGGCACGGTACAGGAGCGGCCGCTGCTGACGGCACACCATGATAGACGCAAGCCCGACCCCGGGCCACACGCCCCCGTCGGCAGCCTCCTCCGTCGGCGGCACGCCGCCGCCATCAGCTTCCTCCGTCGGCGGCACGCCGCCGACCAGGGACTACGCCAGGTTCTCGCCGCCGAAGATTTCCGAGACGGACGTGTCCTCGAACACGGCGTCGATGGCGTCGGAGATCAGCTTGGCCACCGACAGCACCTCGAGCTTGTCGAAGCGCCGGTCCTGGGGGATCGGCAGGGTGTTGGTGACGACCACCTTGGTGAGGGCCGAGTTCTTCAGACGGTCGATGGCCGGGTCGGACAGCACGGCGTGGGTGGCCATGCACCACACCTCTGCGGCGCCCCGGTCGACCAGCAGGTCGGCGGCGGCCACGATGGTGCCGGCGGTGTCGATCATGTCGTCGATGAGCACGCACTGGCGGCCCTCGACGTCGCCCACCACATGGAGCGCCTCCACCTGGTTGGCCACGCCGCGCAGGCGGCGCTTGTGCACGACGGCGAGGTCGGCCGTCAGGTGCTGGCTGAACCGCTCGGCCACCTTCACCCGGCCGGCATCGGGGGCCACGACCACCAGGTCGTCGCTCAGGTGCTTGCGCATGTAGTCGATCATCACCGGGGCGGCGGTCAGGTGGTCGAAGGGGATGTCGAAGAAGCCCTGGATCTGCCCGGAGTGGAGGTCGACGCTCACCACCCGGTCGGCCCCGGCCACCGACAGCATGTCGGCCACCAGCTTGGCGGTGATCGGCTCACGCCCGGTCGCCTTGCGGTCCTGGCGCGAGTAGCCGTAGTACGGGCACACCGCGGTGATCCGCTTGGCCGACGCCCGCTTGGCGGCGTCGATCATGATCAGGTGCTCCATGAGCGAGTCGTTGACCGGTCCGCAGTGGGTCTGGACGATGAAGACGTCGCTCCCCCGGATGGAGCTGTCGAAGCGGCAGTGGATCTCACCGTTGGCGAATTCACGCAGGTTGGCCTCGCCGAGCTCGACGCCCAACTGTGCGGCGATGTCCTGGGCCAGCTCCGGATGGGAGCGGCCTGACACCAGGTCGAGGCGGCGGCGTGGGGTGAATTCCATGGCGCGACGCTACCGCGACGTGGCGTCCGGGTCAGACGCCCCCGGGCCGACGACCCCGCCGGCCGGGACCTCGGACCCCTCGGAAAGGACGGCGAACGGGCCGACACGGGCGTCGGGGCCGATGACCGAACGCCGGCAGACGCTGGAGCTGACGACCGCCCCCTCCCCCACCGTGGTGTCGACCAGGCGGGTGTCGGGTCCGACCTCGGCGTGCTCGCCCACCACACAGGCGCCCTGCAGGATCACCCCGGGCAGGAGCACCACGTCGGTGGCCAGGGTGACCTCGGTGTCGATGTACGTGGTCTGGGGGTCCCACATGGTCACCCCCCGGCGCATCCACCGCTCGTTGATCCGGTCCCGCAGTTCGGCCTCGGCGACGGCCAGCTGGGCCCGGTCGTTGACCCCGGCCACCTCCATGGTGTCGTCGACCACCAGCGAGCCGACCCGGTGGCCGGCCTCGTAGAGGACCTCGACCACGTCGGTCAGGTAGTACTCGCCCTGGGCGTTGGCCGGGCTGAGCCTCCGCAGCGACGGGGCCAGCACGCTGCGCTTGAAGCAGTACATCGAGGTGTTGACCTCGCGGACCCCGAGCTCCTCGTCGGTGGCGTCGCCGTGCTCCACCACCCGGGCCACCGCGTCGTCCCGTCCGCGCACGACCCGGCCGTAGCCGGTCGGGTCGTCGAGCACGGCGGTCAGCAGGGTGGCGGCGTCGTCGTGGGCGCGGTGGGCGCGGACCAGGCGGGCCAGGGTGCCGGGCCGCAGCAGCGGAGTGTCGCCCGGCAGGACGACCACGTCGCCGTCCTCGCCGGCACCCTCGTCGGGGAGCCCGGTGAGGGCGACCGACATGGCGTCGCCGGTGCCGCGCTGTTCCTCCTGCTCGACGAACTCGATGGCCATGCCGACCGGAGCGTGCTCGATCAGCGTCTTGGTGACCCACTCGGCCCGGTGGCCGACCACCACGACCACCCGGGTGACCGGCAGTTCGGCCAGGGCGTCGAGCACGTGCAGGATCATCGGACGGCCGCACAGCCGGTGCAGGGGCTTGGGGCGGGCCGAGCGCATGCGGGTGCCGTGGCCGGCGGCCAGGACCACGGCCGACAGCGGACGGCTCGGCACGTCGGAACGCGACGTGCCGACCGACGGCTCGTCCCACTCGTCGGGCGAGCCCTGGGGGTAGGTTCGGATCACCATGCCGACGTCCCCGGAGGGGCCACCGGTACGGCGCGGCCGCTGTCGTCACGCGGTGATGAGGTCATGGGCCTATTCTTCCCACGTCGGCCGCCTCGATGCGACACCGTGCCGACGCACCTCCCCCACCAGGGGGCCAGCGAATCCCATGCCCGTACTCCCCACCACCGTCGACCCGAACTCGGACACCTTCCGGGCCAACGAGCGCGCCCTCTCGGAGGGCCTCGCGCTGGTGGACGAGGCGCTGGCCACCGTCCGGGCCGGCGGGGGCGAGCGCTACGTCACCCGCCACCGCGAACGGGGCAAGCTGACCGCCCGCGAGCGCGTCGAGCTGCTCCTCGACCGGGACGCCCCGTTCCTCGAGCTGTGCCCCTTTGCCGCCTGGGGCACCCAGTACACCGTCGGGGCCTCCTCCATCCTCGGGATCGGCGTCGTCGAGGGCGTCGAGGTCCTGATCAGCGCCACCGACCCCACCGTGCGGGGCGGGGCCATGAACCCGTGGTCGTTCCGCAAGGGGGCCCGGGGCTCGGACATCGCGTTGGCCAACCGCCTCCCGAGTGTCAGCCTGACCGAGTCGGGCGGGGCGGATCTGCCGGCCCAGGCCGAGCTGTTCATCCCCGGGGGCCGGGCGTTCCGCGACATCACCCGGCACTCGGCCGCCGCCATCCCCACCGTGGCCCTGGTCTTCGGCAACGCCACCGCCGGCGGGGCCTACGTGCCCGGCATGAGCGACTACGTGGTGATGATCGAGCAGCGCTCCAAGGTCTTCCTGGGCGGTCCCCCGCTGGTCAAGATGGCGACCGGCGAGGAGTCGACCGACGAGGAGCTCGGCGGTGCCTCGATGCACGCCCGGGTGTCCGGCCTGGCCGACTACCTGGCCGTGGACGAAAAGGACGCCATCCGCCTCGGCCGACAGATCGTCAGCCGGCTGCACTGGCGCAAGCAGGGGCCGGGTCCGACCGAACCGGCCGACGAGCCCGTCCACGACCCCGACGAACTGCTGGGCATCGCCTCGGCCGACCCCAAGATGCCCTTCGACCCCCGCGAGGTGCTGGCCCGGGTGGTCGACGGCTCGCGCTTCGACGAGTTCAAGCCTCTCTACGGCACCAGCCTGGTCACCGGTTGGGCCTCCATCCACGGCTACCCGATCGGGGTGCTGGCCAACCACCGCGGCGTCCTGTTCTCCGAGGAGGCCCACAAGGCCACGCAGTTCATCCAGCTGGCCAACCAGATCGACGTGCCACTGCTGTTCCTCCAGAACACCACCGGCTACATGGTCGGCAAGGAGTACGAGCAGGGCGGCATCATCAAGCACGGGGCGATGATGATCAACGCCGTCTCCAACTCGTCGGTCCCCCACCTGACCGTCAACATCGGCGCCTCCTACGGGGCGGGCAACTACGGCATGTGCGGTCGGGCCTACGACCCCCGCTTCCTGTTCGCCTGGCCCAACGCCCGCTCGGCGGTCATGGGCCCGGCCCAGTTGGCCGGCGTGCTGTCCATCGTCGGTCGCCAGTCGGCTGCCTCCAAGGGCGTCCCGTTCGACGAGGAGGCCGACGAGGCCATGCGGGCCCTGGTCGAGGCCCAGATCGAGTCGGAGTCACTCCCCCTCTTTCTGTCGTCCCGCCTCTACGACGACGGGATCATCGACCCCCGCGACACCCGCACCGTGCTCGGCATGTGCCTGTCGGTCATCGACAACCAGCCCACCGCCGGCACGCGCGGCTACGGCGTCTTCCGGATGTGAGGCGGCCGTGACTGCAGACCCGTCCAGCCCCACGCCCGTGCCCCCGCCGGCCCGCCGTCCCGTCACCTCGCTGCTGGTGGCCAACCGCGGGGAGATCGCCCGCCGGATCATGCGCACCGCGCGGGCCATGGGCATCACCACGGTGGCCGTCCACTCGGACGCCGACGCCGCCAGCCCCCACGTGGCCGAGGCCGACCTGGCCGTCCGCCTGCCCGGCGTCTCGCCGTCGGAGACCTACCTGCGCCACGACCTGATCCTGGACGCGGCGCGGCGCACCGGCGCCGACGCCGTCCACCCCGGCTACGGCTTCCTGTCCGAGTCCGGCGACTTCGCCCGGGCCGTCCTCGACGCCGGCCTCATCTGGGTGGGGCCCTCCCCCGAGGCCATCGACGCCATGGGGTCGAAGATCGGGTCGAAGGACATGATGCGGGCGGCCGGCGTGCCGACCCTGCCGTCCATCACCGTGGACGGGGACACCCCGCCCGATCCCGCCGAGGTCGACCGACTGGGCTGGCCCCTGCTGGTCAAGGCATCGGCCGGCGGTGGCGGCCGGGGCATGAGGATCGTGGAGGGGCCGGCCGATCTGGCCGACGCCCTGGCCGGGGCCCGGCGCGAAGCACTGTCGGCCTTCGGCGACGGCACGGTGTTCCTCGAGCGGTACATCACCGCCCCCCGCCACATCGAGGTCCAGGTGCTGGCCGACGCCCACGGCGCCACCGTCGCCCTCTTCGAGCGCGAGTGCAGCATCCAGCGCCGTCACCAGAAGATCATCGAGGAGGCCCCCAGCCCCGTCGTCGGACCGGCGCTCCGCGCCCGACTGTCCGAGGCCGCGGTCGCCGCGGCCCGGGCCGTGGGCTACAGGAACGCCGGGACGGTCGAGTTCGTGCTCGACACCGGGGGAAGGGACACGGGAGGCGACGGGGCGGGCGGCGGCGAGCCCTACTTCCTCGAGATGAACACCAGGCTCCAGGTGGAGCACCCGGTGACCGAGGAGGTGACCGGGCTCGACCTGGTGCGCCTGCAGCTCCTGGTGGCCGGTGGCGCCCCCCTGCCCGACGAGGTGCACGAGGCCGTGGCCCGGGGACCGGTCGGGCACGCCATCGAGGCCCGCCTGTACGCCGAGGACCCGGCCGCCGGCTGGCTCCCGTCGACCGGCGACCTCCACGAGTTCGCCGTGCCCGACGACCGGGCCGGGGTACGGGTCGACTCGGGCGTCGAGTCGGGCGGCACGGTCAGCCCCCACTACGACCCCATGCTGGCCAAGGTCATCGTCCACGCCCCCACCCGGGGTGAGGCCATCGCGTCGCTGGCCGCCGCGCTGGCCGACGCCCGCATCCACGGGGTCACCACCAACCGCGACCTGCTGGTGCGCACCCTCCGCCACGAGGCCTTCGGGCGGGGGGCCACCGACACCGGCTTCCTCGACCGCCACGGGCTCGGCGTCCTCGCCGCGCCGCTGGCCGATGCCGGGGCGCAGGGGCGCCACGCGGTGGCCGCCGCCTTGGCCGCCCAGGCCGAGCGCCGCGCCGCCGCCCGGGTGCTGCCCACGGTGCCGTCGGGCTGGCGCAACAACACCGTCGACCGCCAGGAGCTCACCTACGCCGCCGGCGTGCGCGAGATGGCCGTGGCCTACCGCATGGGCCGGAGGGGGCGCTCGCTGGCCGAGGTCGTGCTCGACGGGAACGAGCTCGAGGCGTCGGCCACCGACATTGCCGCCGACGGGGTGACCCTGACAGTGGACGGGGTGACCCGCCGCTACGCGGTCCAGCGGGTCGGGCCCGTCGTCTTCGTCGACGGGCCCGACGGGACCAGCCGGCTGGTCGAGGAGGAGCGCCTGCCGGTGGCGGCCGAGCAGGTGGCCGAAGGGTCAGCCCTCGCCCCGATGCCCGGCAGTGTGGTCCGGGTGGCGGTGGCCGCCGGCGACCGGGTCGAGGCCGGGCAGGTCCTGGTGGTCCTCGAGGCCATGAAGATGGAGCACGCGGTGCACGCCGGCGTCGCAGGTACGGTGACCGAGGTGGACGTGGTCGAGGGCGACCAGGTGGAGACGGGACGCATCCTGGCCGTCGTCGAGGCCGACACCGAGCCCGACGCCGAGGCGGACGGGGCGCCGTGAGCGAGCCGCTGCGGATCGCCAACTGTTCCGGCTTCTACGGCGACCGCCTGGCCGCCGCCCGCGAGATGGTCGACGGTGGCCCCATCGACGTATTGACCGGCGACTGGCTGGCCGAGCTGACCATGCTCATCCTGTGGAAGGGCATGCAGCGCGACCCGTCGCGGGGGTGGGCCCACACCTTCCTCACCCAGATGGAGGAGGTGCTCGGCACCTGCGTCGACCGCGGCATCAAGGTGGTGACCAACGCCGGCGGGCTGAACCCGGCCGGCCTGGCCGACCAGCTCCGCCTGCTGGCCGACCGTCTCGGGGTGACGGTGTCGGTGGCCCACATCGAGGGCGACGACCTGCTCCCCCGCATCGACGACCTGCGGGCCGGCGGACATCCCCTCGCCCACCTCGACACCGGTGTGCCGCTCGTGCGGGCCACCGGCACCGTGGTGTCGGCCAATGCCTACCTCGGGGCCTGGCCCATCGTGGAGGCCCTCAGCGGTGGCGCCGACGTGGTGGTGTGCCCTCGGGTGACCGACGCCTCGTTGGTGGTCGGCCCGGCCGCCTGGCACCACGGCTGGTCCGAGACCGACTGGGACGCCCTGGCCGGCGCCGTGGTGGCCGGCCATGTCATCGAGTGCGGGCCCCAGGCCACCGGGGGGAACTACGCCTTCTTTTCGGAAGTGCCGGGCATGGAACACCCCGGGTTCCCGATCGCCGAGGTCGCCGCCGACGGATCGTCGGTCATCACCAAGCACCCGGGCACCGGCGGCGAGGTCTCCGTCGGCACCGTCACCGCCCAGCTCCTCTACGAGATCGGCGGCCACCACTATCCCAACACCGACGTGGTGGCCCGTTTCGACACCATCGAGGTGGCGGAGGCCGGCCCCGACCGGATCCGGCTGTCGGGCACCCGCGGCCTGACCGCCCCCCGCGACGTCAAAGTCTGCCTCAACCTGCTGGGCGGCTGGCGCAACTCGATGACCTTCGTCCTCACCGGCCTCGACGTCGAGGCGAAGGCCGACCTGACGGTGCGCTCGCTGGCCGACGCCCTCGGCGGGACGGGGCAGTTCGCCGAGTTCGACGCCCGCCTGATCCGCTCGGACAAGGCCGACGCCCCCACCAACGTGGAGGCCACCGCCCAGCTCCGGTTGACGGTCAAGGACGAGGACGCCGACCGCGTGGGCCGCCGGTTCTCCGGAGCGGCCACCGAGCTGGCCCTGGCCGGCTACCCCGGCCTCCACCTGACCGCCCCGCCAGGGGCCGCCACCGCCTACGGGGTCTACTGGCCGGCGCTGGTCCCGGCCGACCTGGTGGTCCCCTCGGTGGTCTGGGCCGACGGCTCCCGGTTCGAGGTGCCGCACCACGGGCACCGGGCCGCCGAGCGGCCCTCGGTGGTGGAAGGGGCCGACGCCTCGCTCGCCCCCGGGGTGGCCGTGGCCCCCGACGCCGTGCCGGCCCACCGTCACCGCCCGGTGGCCCCCGCCGACGGGGCCCCTGCGGCCGCCAGCACAGCCGCCGCCAGCACGGTGCGCCTGCCGCTCGGGACGCTGATCGGCGCCCGCTCCGGCGACAAGGGCGGCAACGCCAACGTGGGCCTGTGGGCCCGTTCGGACGAGGCGTGGGCGTGGCTGGACGCCGAGCTCACTCTGGAGCGGTTCCGCCAGCTCCTGCCCGAGGCGGACGACCTGGCCGTCCAGCGCCACGCCTTCCCCAATCTCCGGGCCATCAACTTCGTCGTGGTCGGCCTGCTCGGCGAGGGGGTGGCCTCCTCCACCCGCCCCGACCCGCAGGCCAAGGGGCTGGGCGAATACCTGCGCAGCCGGTTGGTCGACGTACCGGTCCACCTGGTGCCCCGCTCGTCCTAATCTGGGCGCCTGGAGGGTAGGTCCCCTCCGCGTGACCCGGATCCGCCGGGCCCGGCCAACCGCCGGAGCAGCGCCAGGAGGCACCCATGGACTTCACCGAATCCGACGAGCTCCGCATGCTCCGCGAGGCGGTCAGCTCGATCGCCGCCAAGTTCGGCCACGGGTACTACGTCGAGAAGGCCCACGCCGACGAGCGGACCGACGAGCTGTGGAATGCCGTGGCCGAGCAGGGCTTCCTCGGGGTCAACGTGCCCGAGGCGTACGGCGGCGGCGGTGGCGGGATCACCGAGCTGGCCGCGGTGGCCGAAGAGCTGGCCGCCCAGGGCTGCCCGCTGCTGGTCATCGTCGTGTCGCCGGCCATCTGCGCCACCATCATCGCCAAGTTCGGCACCGACGCCCAGAAGCAGCGGTGGCTCCCCCGCTTCGCCACCGGCGAGCTCAAGATGGCCTTCGCCATCACCGAGCCCGATGCCGGGTCGAACTCCCACAACCTGGGCCTGACGGCCACCAAGGATGGCGACCTCTACCGGCTCAACGGGCAGAAGTACTACATCTCGGGCGTCGACGAGTGCGAGGCCATCCTGGTGGTGACCAAGTCGGGAGTCGACCCCGACACCGGCCGGGGCCGCCTGTCGCTCTTCGTCGTCGACACCGACACCCCCGGGCTCGACAAGCAGGTCCTGCCCGTCGAGATCACCGCCCCCGAGAAGCAGTTCACGCTGTTCTTCGACAACGTCGAGGTCGAGGCCGACCGCATGATCGGCGACGAGGGCGAGGGCCTCCGCCAGGTCTTCTTCGGGCTCAACCCCGAGCGCATCCTGTCCGCGGCCACCGCCAACGGGATCGGCCGCTACGCCCTCGACCGGGCCGCCGAGTACGCCTCGACCCGTGAGGTGTGGGGCACGCCCATCGCCCGCCACCAGGGCATCGCCCACCCGCTGGCCAAGTCCAAGATCGAGGTGGAGCTGGCCCGGACGATGACCGACAAGGCGGCCTGGTACTGCGATCACGACGGCGACTCGCCGTTGGCCGGCGAGACCGCCAACATGGCCAAGTACGCCGCCGCCGAGGCCACGCTGGCCGCCCTCGACCAGTCCATCCAGACCCACGGCGGCAACGGCATGTCCACCGAGTACGGCATCGCCGACCTGTGGGGCATGGCCCGACTGCTCCGGATCGCTCCGGTCAGCCGCGAGATGATCCTCAACTACGTGGCCCAGCACTCCCTCGGCCTGCCCCGCTCGTACTGAGCCGGGACCGTCCGGGAGGCGGCCCACCGCGCAGCACCACGGAGACCCGGTGAGGTCCGTCATCCACTGAAGTCCGTCACCCGAACGTAAGCCACACCCTCCGGCTTCCGCTGTCGAGCCGCGGGCGCTCGTCGAAGCCAGGAACGCGGTGCACCGGCGGACCACGCCACCCACGCGTCCGGGTCCGATTGCGCCCTTCCCCGGGGAACCCCTCGGTTGCCGTTCGGTTGCGAACCGCGGTCCACCACCGGGCGCGCCCGGCTCGAGTCGTGCCTGGGCGGTCCCTCAAGTCTTCGGCCATGCCCGTCGATAGGTCGGGTACGTGGAATTACGCCTAGGAAGCACCGATTTCCCAGCCGTACTCTGCGAATTGAGCACGATGACCCCATCTTCAGATCCACAGCGCACTCCGGCCAGGAGCCGGGAGCTACGGCTGGGCGCGGCCCGGTGGTGGGAACGCGCCCTGCGCCACACCCGGGTCACCGGTCGCCACGGCGACGAGGGCGTCAGCCTGGTCGAGGTCCTCATCGCCTCGATCATCCTGCTCGTCACCATGCTCCCCATGGGCATCCTCCTCACCACCGTCTCGTCCGCCTCCGCCGACGCTCGCCAGCGCCAGGCCGCCCTCCAACTGGCGGACTCGTGGGTCGAGATCCTGGCGAACTCGCAGCCGCCCACCGGGACCGACGGCTCGGTGCTCACCAACACACCCCAGACCCCGGTCGCCCCGGCCGGCACCCAGGCTCCGTCCTCGACCCTCGGCGGCACCGTGTTCACGGTCACCGCGGCCTATGCCGAGAACCTGGTCAACAGTGTCGGGCAGTCGGACCTGTGCACGGCCGGCCAACCCCCGAGCCCCTCGCATCCGGGCGTCATCCAACTTCGAGTCACGGTGACGTGGAACGGCGGGCTGCACACGCTCTCGGACACCACGGAGATCAACTACCCCAAGCCCGGGCTGCAGACCGAGGGATTCCTGGCCATCAACCTGACCAACGACGGCCAGACCGACGTCTACGGCAACCAGGCGACCGACCGCCTCCAGGCCCTCCCGGTCACCATCACCCAGATCTCGGGGACCCCGGTCCTCACGCCCAATCCCTACACGCTGTACTCGGACGCCAACGGCTGCATCTTCGCCCAGGTGCCGGTCGGTGTCTACAACATCGCCATCGGCCAACCGACCGACGGCACGCCCCCCGCCTTCAGCGGCTACACGGGCACACCTCCGTTCGTCACGCCATCGGGTTCCACCACGGATGCCCAGAACAACCAGCAGGTGCAGGTCACCGCGGAAGCGACCGTGCAACTCAATGCGTTCGACGAGGGCATCACCGGCAATGTGACCTACGGCGGCGCTTCGGCTGTCGGCGGTGGGGTGTCCTGCCCCAATGCCGCGACCATGCCGTGCATCGCCCTGGGTGACGGCACGTCGGGTGCGTCGGCCGCCTGGGGTGATGCAGGCGGTGTGTGGAGCTCGACGGCGTTGGCCGCCGGGACCTCGCTCAACCAGGTCGCCTGCACCACCGGCAGCTCCGCCTACTGTGCGGGCGTCGGTTACGGGCCGGGCGGCGGGTTCATCGTCACCACGTCGTCCTCGGTCAACTCCGTGGTGACCGACACCGTCCCGGCCGGCGTGACCGACCTGACCCAGGTCACCTGCCTGTCGGCCAAGGGCTGCTACGCCCTGGGCACCTCGAGCACCGGCCCGGTCCTCCTGGCCGGGAGGGTGGGGGCGGGCGGGGACCGGTGGGTCGTCGTCGACCACCCGGGCATCACGTTCACCGGGCTCAGCTCCCTCACCTGCCCGACGTCCGCCACCTGCGAGCTCAGCTACGCGGGTGTCTTCGGTGCGCCTGGTGTCCTCCGCCTGGACGGCGACCCCGGCACGCAGGGATCGAGCGGGTCCTGGTCCCCGACCATCACCTCCGACACTCTGCCGGCCGCAGTCCGGTCGGTCGGGACCATCGCCTGCCCGACGTCCACGACGTGCCTCGCCACCGCCGTGGGCGACCAGGCCAGCTCCACCGACGCGACCGTCATCACCATGGGGGTCGCCGGGAGCGGCGCCAGTGCCTGGTCGGCCGAGTCCACGTTCCCGACGGGCGCCTCGTCGGTCACCGGCATGTCCTGCTCTGCCAGCACCTGCGTGACCATCGGCACCGCCACCGGGGCCCCGGCCGTGTGGACCGGCAACATGAGCGGCGCCACCCACGGCTGGGTCCAGGCCAACGGCATCCCGTCCTCGGTGGCCTCCGTGACGTCGGTGGCCTGCGGCAATCCGGCGGCGGGTGACAGTGCCGACTGCGCCATCACTGCGGTGACGTCCGCGGCGTCGGCCTCCGGACAGCTGCTCGTCGGATCGCAGACCAACGGGAGTTGGGCGTGGAACTTCGCCAACCTGCCGGCCAGCGACACCGTCCAGTACTTCGTGGGCGTGTCCTGCGAACGCCCGGCGTCGGCCGCCAACGCCACCTGCGCCGCCGTCGGGTCGACGGCCGGCGGCCCGGTCATCCTCTCCACGGGCACCGGTCCCTCGGGCACCTGGTCCGACGTCACCCCGCCGTCACTTCCCGGATCGACGGTGACGGGCATCCCGCTCGAGACGTCGCCGTCGGGAACGGTGAGCTGGACCACCCAGATCGCCGCAGGCCAGACGCCCAACGCCTCGACCCTGCCCAACGTGCTCTACCCGCAGGCCAACGGCTACTCGATCGTCGCCGGTGACTGCGCCTCCGAGGCGTCCAGCACGGCCATCGCCAATCTCAACGCCGCCCCCGGTGGCACCGCCTCGGCGACCGTGCCGCTGGGCCTGCTGAACCTCCAGCTCATCGGCTCCACCGGCGCCCCGGTCAGCGGCGCCACGGTGACCATCACCTCGATGACCTGCCCCGGCTCCGACGCCTACAACCTGCCCGTCACCGACGCCACGGGGGCGACCATGACGTCGGTCCCCTACGGGTCGTACTCCTACACGGTGACCCAGGGCTCGACGGCCGTGGCCCACACAGCGGTGACTCTCCAGGTCGGGGCCAACTCGGTCCAGGTCCAGACGACCAGCGGCGGCCCGTGGGCGACGGTCTACCTGCCCGGCCTCGTCCCGGTGGCGGCATGAACCGGGTACGTCGCGCTCTGGACCGTGATCGGGACGACTCCGGCATGACCCTCGTGGAGCTCCTGGTGACCTCGACCGTGCTCATCGTCCTCCTGGGCATGGTCTTCATCTCCCTCACCATGGTGGAGGGCCTGAGCGGCAGCGTCACGTCCCAGTTCCAGGAGTTCCAGCAGACCCTCCCCGCGATGGCGCCGTTCCACACCCTCCTCGCCGCCGAAGTGGAACCGGCCCCGCCGTCGGCCGGCGTCCCGACGCCCGGGTTCGCGTCTCTGGGCAACTTCGCCCTCACCTTCTACGCCAACGTCGGAACCGCCTTCAACAACACCACCTCCTGCCCGAGCGGCCAGTCGTGCTCGACCGGGGGCACCACGGCCGGACCGGCCATGATCGTCGCCGTCGAACTCGGCGGCGACGGCAACCCGGTCACCGCACTGACAGCCTGCAGTGCGGCCCAGCCCTGCTCGTTCCAGATGCGGATGTACCTCCCCCTGACCGGCCTCACCGCGCCGGGCGTCTCCTCGTGCCCGGGCGTGGGCACCGGACCCACCTGCCAGTACTCCGCCGACTTCCGCCTGTTGGCCAACGTCCAGAACGTGGTGAACGACCCCTCGAGCGTGGACGCCAACGGGGCGCAGAACGACCCGATCTTCGGCTACACGGTGCTGGACACGGGCGGGATCGACCCCGTGACCGGCACCACCTATTCGGCCCAGGCCATCACCCTGACCGCGGCCCAGGTCCAGACCCAGCAGCTCACCGGGGTGGTCCTCGTCGGCTACCCGGTGATCAATCCGCAGCAGCCGACCAGCTACCCGATCAGCAGTCAGCTGCTGACGGCCTGCGCGGCACCCAGCGCCAACTATCCGACGGTGGCCACCGCCTGTCCGGCCGACGCCGTCCAGAGCGTGAGTGTCGACCTCAAGGTGGCGAAGCCCGGCACCGGATCCAACGGGACTCAGGAGAACAACCTCGTGGTCTACCGCTTCGCACAGAGCCCGGGATCGTCCACCGCCCCGTACCAGTATTCGGCGGCGGTGGGATGAGCGCGATGCCCGACGCCACCACGCCGCTCCGCAGCCGGGCCCGCCGCCTCGTCGACGGTCGGCGGGCCCGCATGTCCGACCTCGGTCAGACGGCGCTCGTCGCCGTCCTGGCCGTCTCGCTCGTCGTCGCCATCATCGGGGCCACCCTCGTGGCGACGGTGATCCAGTCGTTGCCCCTGCAGCAGGCGGCGGCGGTCAGCGTGTACGCCCACCGCGCCCTGCAGGCCGGGGAGAACGCGTACGTCACCGCGGTCAACGCCAACCCCAGCCTCGCCCAGTGCAACACCGGCTCCAACCGGACCGGCACCTGCGCGGGCTTGAACTACGGCGAATGGAACCTGGTCAGCGGGTCGAACACGACCGACGGCGCCGCCGAGTACTACGCCTTCGGCAACCCCCAGCCGACCTTCGACCCCGCCACGCACGCCCTCACCAACCTGTCGGTGCAGGTCGCGGGCGCGGCCCACGCCCCCGGTACGACCACCAACTACGTGTTCCAGTCCGAGAACATCAACCTGGCGGCAAAGAACGGGTTCCTCTCCAACGTGTGGTGGTCCAACTTCGAGTCCTACAACTCGACCGGGGACTACTCCAACTGCGACTACAACTGGCGCCTCAACTACAACATCAACGGCGGTTCCACCAAGTGCGGGCCGGTCTACTTCGGACCTCACGACTACCTGTTCGGGCCGGTCTACACCAACGACTCCGTGTTCGTGGCCGGCAACGGCACGGTGTCCGGTGGGCCGTCGTTCGGCAACTCCGGCGTGAGCCCCGCCGTCCCCTCCGCCGTCACCACGGCGGACCCCCACTGCCTGTTCGTGGACGCCGCCAACGGCATGTCCGGCGGCTACTCCACCTGTGGCTCGGCAACCAGCGACGTCGCCCTGTACGACCATGCCAACAGCTCATCGGGGAACCCGGTCGAGGCGCCACCGCAGAGCGACGCCCAACTCGGGATCATCGCCGGCCAGAACGGGTGCCTCTACTCCGGACCCACTCAGGTCACCTTGAGCACCGACGCCAACGGGGTCGGCCAGATGACCGTCGTCAGCCCGGACACGACCGAGAGCACCGTGACCGTGAACGGTCAGCCGGTCGTCTGGGACACCAACAACATCGCGACCAACTACAACAACTGCCCGAACAACGGCACCGCCCCGATCCCGACGAACGGCGTCGTGTTCGTGCAGAACGCCAAGTCGACCCCCGTCACCGGGGCCAACCCCTTCGACAACTACGTCAACAATTCGGTCACCAACCTGACCGCCAGCCCGGGCGCGCCGACGCCCAACAACCCGGTGACACTGACCGCCACCGTCACCTCGGCCAGCAACCAGATCTCCAGCGGGGCCACGGTCTCCTTCAGTCAGACGACCACGAGTTTCGGATTCAACTCGACCGCGGTGATCCCGGCGTGCTCGGCCGTGTCCAACTGGTCCGCCCCGGTCGCCTCCGGGAGCAACTGGAAGGCGACCGCCATCTGTTCGACGACCGAGTCGTCCAACGGGACGGGTGCATTCTCGGCCACCTACAGCGGGGGCACCGCTACGGGATCGTCCCAGGCCAACCTGGGCCAGACCAATACCCTCACGCCGTCGCTCTCGTTCGGCCCCAACTCCCAGACCAACGCCGGCGGTTGCTCCAACTGCTACTACGGCGAGTCGTCCGCGCCTGACGCCGAGGGCGACGCCTTCGTCAACGGCAACCTCTCCGGCCAGCTCACCATCGGCACGGCCAACAACGTCATCATCGACGGCAACCTCACGTACGCCGACTGCTCGGGCAAGTGGGTCACCGGCCAGAGCGGTGCCCCCCAGAGCCTGTGCCCCTACAGCACGGGCGGCATCAACGACTCGCTCGGACTGATCGCCAACAACTACGTCGAGATCAACCACCCCGTGGCGAACGCCGGGGGCCCCGTGC
>DATCCR010000016.1:0-5028 GCA_036511155.1 Acidimicrobiales bacterium | reverse complement strand
GTCGAGGAGCTGATGAACGAGGCCGCCGAGGACCCCCATGTGCTCGCCATCAAGCAGTGCCTCTACCGCACATCGGGCGACAGCCCGGTGGTGGCCGCACTCGTCCGGGCGGCCGAGCGGGGCAAGCAGGTGGCCGTGTTGGTCGAAGTCACGGCCCGGTTCGACGAGGAGGCCAACATCGGCTGGGCGCGCGCCCTCGAGGAGGCGGGCGCCCACGTCATCTACGGGCTCATGGGCCTGAAGACCCACGCGAAGACCACGCTGGTGGTTCGCCAGGAAGGCGACGCTGTCCGCCTCTACTGCCACGTCGGCACCGGCAACTACAACCCGAAGACGGCCCGGATGTACGAGGACCTGGGCGTCCTGTCGTCCCGACCCGAGCTGGGCGCCGACGTCACCCGCTTCTTCAACTACATCACCGGATTCAGCCAGCCCCCGCACTACCAGGAGCTCGTCACCTCGCCGGGCGGCATCCGCAACCGGGTCGTGGAGCTGATCGACGAGGAGGCGAAGGCCGGCCCCGACGGGCGCATCGCCATCAAGGTCAACGGCCTCGACGACGTGGCCGTCATCGACGCCCTCTACCGGGCGTCCCAAGCCGGCGTGCCCATCGAGCTGATCATCCGGGGCATCTGCTGCCTGCGGCCCGGTGTGCCGGGGCTGTCCGAGACGGTCCACGTGCGCTCCATCGTCGGGCGGTTCCTCGAGCACTCCCGGATCCTGCGCTTCGGCGGGGCCGCCGGCCGGCCGGCCACGTACTACATCGGCTCGGCCGACCTGCGCCGGCGGAACCTCGACCGTCGGGTGGAGGCCATGATCCCGGTGGCCGACCCCGACGCGGTGGAGCGCCTGGAGGAGATCCTCACGCTCAACCTGGCCGACGACGTCCAGTCGTGGTCGCTGTCCGGCGACGGCTCCTGGCACCGGATCCCCACCGTGCTGGGCAACGCCACCCAGGCGGCGTTGGAGGAGGCGGCGCTCAAGCGCGGCGACCTCCTGGACCGGCCCCGGGCCACCCTGCCCTGAGCCGGGGGCAGGGTGGCTGTCAGGCGATGACGGCGGCGATGCGCTCCATGACGTCGTCGGTCAGCTTGGGGACGACGTCGAGGGCGGCCAGGTTCTCGTGCACCTGCTCGACCCGGCTGGCCCCGGTGATGACGGTCGACACGTGCGGGTTCTTCACACACCAGGCGATGGCCATCTGGGCGAGCGTGCAGTCGAGCAGCTCGGCGATCTCCTGGAGCCCGGCGACCTTCTGGTTGCGGTCGGGGTCGGTCAGCAGGTCGCGCAGCCACTCGTAGCCGGGGAGCGTGGCCCGGGACCCCTCGGGCACCCCGTCGAGGTACTTGCCGGAGAGCAGTCCGGAGCTGAGGGGACTCCACGTGGTCAGACCGAGGCCGATGCTGTCGTAGAGGGGGGCGTACTCCTGCTCGACCCGGTCCCGCCACAGCAAGTTGTACTGGGGCTGCTCGACCACCGGCTTGTGGAGGTGGTGCCGTTCGGCGATGTCCCACGCCTCGCGCAGGGCTTCGGCCGACCACTCCGACGTGCCCCAGTAGAGAGCCTTGCCGGCCGTGATCATGTCGGACATGGCCCATACCGTCTCCTCCACCGGCGTCTGGGCGTCGGGGCGGTGGCAGTAGACGAGGTCGACGAAGTCGAGGCCGAGGCGTTCGAGCGAGCCGTCGATGGCCTGCATCAGGTACTTGCGGTTGAGGGTGTTGCGCATGTTGACGTTCGAGTGGAGGCCCCAGAAGAGCTTGGTGGAGATCACATAGCTGTGGCGGGCCCAGCCGAGTGTCTTGATGGCCTCACCCATGATCGTCTCCGACTCGCCACCGGCGTAGGCCTCGGCGTTGTCGAAGAAGTTCACTCCGGCGTCGTAGGCGGCGGCCAGGCAGTCCTCGGCCAGGTTGCCGGCCAGCTGGGGCCCGAAGGTCACCCACGACCCGAAGGACAGGACGCTGACCTTGAGGCCGGTGCCGCCCAGACGTCGGTACTCCATCTCCATGGTGACTCCCTTTGATGGTCGGTGAGGTGCGTTCGGTGGTGTGCACCCGCTCGGATCTGCGGGTGCGATCCGACCGAATCCTATGGGGGAACCCACTCCGCCCGCCTCGTGGCCCGGGTCTCGACCCGGACTGCGGACCGCTCCCCGTGCGATGCTGGCCCGGTGACGGTCCCACCCGGTGCCGCCGGCCCCCTCCACCGGCTCCCGCCCCAGCCGTCCAGGGTGCCGTGGCCGCTCGACGACTGGCCCACCGCGCCGCTTCCGGCCGGCGTGGACCTCGACCCGCTGATGGACGCCGCCTTCGACCCCTCCGGTCCGCTGCGGGACACCTACGCGGTGGCCTGTGTGCTCAGCGGACGCCTGGTCTACGAGCGGTACGGTGATCACTGCCCGGCTTCGACGGCCCGGGCCGGCCGGTGACGGCCGACACGCCACTGCTGTCGTGGTCGGTGGCCAAGTCGTTCCTGCACGCTGTGGTCGGGATGTTGGTGGGGGACGGGGTGCTCGACCCCGGAGCACGGGCCGACGTGCCGGCCTGGGGCGCCAGAGGCGACCCGCGCCGGGACATCACGCTCGCCGACCTGCTCGCCATGCGCGACGAGCTGGCCTTCCTCGAGGAGTACGAGGACCCCGAGACGTCCGACGTGATCCAGATGCTGTTCGGACGCCGACCTGCTCGCCATGTCGGCGTTCGCCGCCGACCGCCCCCTCGGAGCCCCGCCGGACACCCGGTTCAACTATTCCACCGGCACCTCCCTCGTGGTCTCGGGGATCGTGGCCCGGGCCCTCGGGCCGGACGGGCCCTACCGGGAGTACCTCGACGAGCGCCTGTTCGGCCCGCTCGGCATGTCCTCGGCCGCCACCACGTTCGACGACGCCGGCACCTTCTGGGCGGCCGGGCACGACGGGCAGTTCATCGACGTGGTCCCGGGCCTCGACCTCGTTGTGGTGCGGCTCGGCCGGACCGGGTCGGAGCACGCCCAGGAGCTGCGGGCCTGGCGGGACGCCGTCATCCGTGCGTTCGGCTAACCGGCGCCGACCCCGGAAGGCAGCGGGCGGGCCTCGGCCCGGCGCCGGGCGCCGAGCGAGCGAGCGGCCGTCGCCGCCACCACGGCGAAGAGGGTGATCGGGGCGGTCCCCACCTCGAACCGGAGCCGGTTGTTCTCGCCGTATTCGGCCAGCGACGTGACGACCAGGGGGACGGTGACGAGCAGCCAGAGGAGGACGAGGCCGACTGCCCGGTGGTGACGGCGACGGTAGGTGACGGCGACGACGGTCGGCACCCCGACGAGGACGCAGCCCCAGACGGCCAGCGCGAAGACCGACAGGCGTGACCACCGGGTGCTGGTGGGGATGTGACGCCCGTCGGGGTGCTCGTAGGGAGCGGGCTGCCACGCCACGTACCGGTCGTACACGGCCCGGTACGTGGCTGTCGGCGCGGCGTGGAGGGTGAAGTACTGGTCGGCCGGCGTGAACCACAGGGAGAGGCTGCCGAAGACGTTGACGGCGTACTGCCGGGGTTCGAGTGCGATGAACCGGAGGTCGTCGGCCAGCGTGAGGCGCGAGACGCCGATGTAGGCCCGGTTGTTCTCGTTGGGGCTCCCGTCGGCCTTGGTCACCTGGGTCAGCGCCGGCGGGCCCGAGCGGTCCGGGGTGGCACCGTAGACGCCCAGCGCCGCGAACGGGTGCACGGTGGCGATCGGACGGAGGCGGCCCTGGCGGACGAGATCGACCACCGTCTCGCGGGGTGCGGCGTACACGGTGACCCGTGCGAGGTTCATCCCCAGCCAAGTGGACGTCATGGGCGTACCGAAGCTGACCGTCGTGTGCAGCGACCAGGCCACCAGCACGGCGGCGGGGACTGCCATCCCCTTGGCCAGGGCCCGGCGGTCGGCGGGCAGGAGCATCAGGGTCAGCGCAAGGAGGCCCAGGAAGACCAGGGGCTGCCACAGGGTGGTCCACAGCGCCAGGACTGCCCCACAGGCGGCGAACGCCGCCGCCGTGGCGGCCGTCGGAGCCTGCGCCATCCGGATGGCCAGGTAGCCCAGCCCCGTCATGAGGGCGGCGGTGGGCGCCACGTAGAAGGGTGTCATCGCGTAGAGGAACTGCGCAGGGTCGAGGACCACGAACACCAGCGTCACCCCGAGGGCGAACGCTCGGGGCACGCCCAGCAGCGACATCGACGCCAGCGTCAGCGCGGCCGACGCCGCCGCGCAGGCGAACAGTACGACCTCGGCGACGGGCACCTGGAGGGGCCCGGGTAGCCGGAGGAGCAGACCGATGGCCAGGTTGTAGAGGGGCGGCTGCATGTGGAGCACGGCCAGCGACCCGAGGAGGTGGTGGCGCAGGAGGGACAGGTCGAGGAGCTGCCAGGTGGGGACCAGCGGGTGGGCGGCAATCGGATCGGTGTCGAATGTCGTCCCGGCCAGCCGTCCGATGAGGGCGACCAGCGCCACCGCGCCGACGACGACCCATTGGTAGGGGTCGACCGAACGGAAGAGGCGGCGCACCGGTCCAACGTATTGCCGGCGGGCCCCGGTGGCGGTGCATTGCCAACCGGCGGTCCCGGTCCTACGGTGAGTGCACTGTGAGCAGGTCACTTCCCGTCCACGACCACCTCCACGAGGTCCACACCGTCGAGGACGTCCTGGCCCTGGTGCGCGAGCACGGCGGCCGGGTCACCAGCTCGCGCCGGCTCCTGCTCGAGGCCCTGTTCGAGGGGCCGGGCCACCGGACGGCCGAGGAGTTGGCCGAGACGGTCCAGGCCCACGCCCCCGAGGTGGCGCTCTCCACCGTGTACCGGAACCTGGACGAGCTCGAGAAGTTGGGCGTGGTCGTCCACTCCCACCTCGGCCATGGGCCGGCCACGTACCACCTGGCCGCCGGGGCCCACTGCCACTTCGTGTGCCAGGACTGCGGGGCGGCGGTCGAGGCGCCGGACGAGCTGTTCACCGGCCTGGCCGCCGCGGCGCTAGAACGCCACGGGTTCGAGATCGACACGCGTCACTTCGCCATCC
>DATCCR010000015.1:0-8002 GCA_036511155.1 Acidimicrobiales bacterium | reverse complement strand
CCGCTCGCCGGTGCGGCCGTGCCGCCACCGTGGCAGCGTCGTCGGGGCTGGGTGCAGGTGCGCTCATCGCAGGCTTTCGGTCAGGGCGGCCAGGAACCGCTCGTTCTCCTCGGGCAGCCCCACCGTCACCCGCAGGCAGCCGGTGAGGCCCGGCCACGTCGAACAGTCTCGCACGAGCACCGACGAGGTCACGAGATCGGTCCAGACATCGGCGGCCGCCTTGGTGGTGGGCCGGAACAGCAGGAAGTTGGCGTCCGAGGGCCAGGACTCGACGGGCAGGTCGGCGAAGGCGGCGGCGATCCGGCCGCGCTCTTCGGCGATGGCCGCCACCCGGTGCTCCATCTCGTCCACGTAGTCGAGGGCCAGCCGGCCGGCCACCTGCTTGGCCGCGTCGAGGTGGTACGGCAGGGCCACCAGCTCGCAGGCCGCCACCACCTCGGGGTCGGCCACCAGGTACCCCAGGCGCGCGCCGGCCATCGACCACGTCTTGGAGAAGGTCCGGACCACGACCACGTGGCGGGTCCCGTCGGGGTCCCGCCGACGCAGCTCCAGGGCCGAGGACGGGGCGAACTGCCCGTAGGCCTCGTCGACCACCAGCAGCCCCGGCGCCAGGCGGGCCACCGTGGCGATCTCGTCGAGCGAGTCGGCCCGGCCCGTCGGGTTGTTGGGCGAGCAGAGGAACGTGAGGACCGGATCGGCCGCCGCCAGCACGTCGGTCACCACGTCGAGGTCGAGGGCGAAGTCGTCGCGACGGGCCCCGGCGGCCACCGCCGTGCCGGTGATCCGGGCGATGTGGCCGTGGAGGGTGTACGTCGGCTCGAAGAGCGCGGCGGTCCTACCCGTGCCGCCGTAGGCCAGCAGGAGGCTCTGCAGCACCTCGTTGGAGCCGTTGGCGCAGAACACCTCGTCGATGCCCACCCCGTGACTGGCGGCCAGGGCGCCCCGCAGCGCGGTGGCCCGGCGGTCGGGGTACCGGTTGAACTCGATGCCGCGTACCGCCTCGGCCAGGGCCTCGAGCCATCCCTCGGGCGGGGGCAGCGGCGACTCGTTGGTGTTGAGGCGGACGTCGACGTCGACTTGGGCCGAGTGGTAGCCGGACAGGGCCTCGAGGTCCGGGCGCACATTCGGCAGACCCGGGCCCGCGCCCTCCCCTACTGCTGCCATCGGAGCTGCACCGATTGGGCGTGGGCGGGTAGACCCTCGGTGGTGGCCAGGGTCACCACGTGGGGCCCGAGGGAGCGGACCGCCTCGTCGCTCATGCTGACGGCGTGGATGTGCTTGCGGAAGTCGTCGACCCGGAGGGCGCTGGCGAACCGGGCCGTCCGGTTGGTGGGCAGCACATGGTTCGGACCGGCCAGGTAGTCGCCCACACTGGCCGGGGCGTTCACCCCGAGGAAGACGGCTCCGGCCGACTGGATGTTCCCGAGGAGTGACACGGCGTCGGGCGTGAGGATCTCGAGGTGCTCGGGGGCGACCACGTTCGCCACTGCGCAGGCCTGCTTGGGGTTGTCGACCAGCACGGCGTACCCGCCGGCGCCCAGCGTCTCCTCGAGGTCGGCCCGTCGGGGCGAGTCGGCGACGATCCGGTCGACCGCCGCGTCGACCAGGTCGATCAGCTCCTCGGACCACGTGATCAACCAGGCCAGCCCGTCGGGGCCGTGTTCGGCCTGGACCACCAGGTCGATGGCGGCGAACTCGGGCGGCGTGTCCGGTCCGCCGATCACCACCACCTCCGAGGGACCGGCGAACGCCGAGGCCACCCCGACCACCCCGGACACCTGGCGCTTGGCCTCGGCCACGTAGCGGTTGCCCGGGCCGACGATCACGTCGACGGCGGCGATGGACTCGGTGCCGTAGGCCATGGCGGCGATGGCCTGGGCCCCGCCCACCGAGTAGACCTCGGTCACTCCAGCCACGGCGGCCGCGGCCAACGTGGCGTCGTCGATGCGGCCGTCGGGGCCCGGCGGCACGCACAGCACGATCTCCTCGACCCCGGCCACGTGGGCGGGCACCGCGCACATCAGGACGGTCGACGGGTACCGGGCCCGGCCGCCGGGGGCGTAGCACCCGGCCCGGGCCACCGGTCGGATCAGGTGGCGCACCTTGACGCCGGCGTTGGTGAAGTCGTTGGGGGCGTCGCCCGACTCGTGGGCGTGGTACGCCAGGATCCGGTCGTGGGCCACATCGAGCGCCTCGGCCAGGTCAGCCGGAATGCGGGCGAGCGCCGCCGTCAGCTCCTCGGCGGGCACCCGAAGCGAGTCGAGCTCGACCTTGTCGAAGGTGGCGGTCAGGCGCCGCAACGCCTCGTCGCCGGTCGCCCGGACGTCGGCCAGGATGGCGGCCACCGCCTCGGAGGAGCGGACCTGCACGTCCACCGGACGGGGTAGGCGGTCGGCGAGCTCCCGGCGGTCGCCGGAGAAGCCGCGGAGGTCGAGTCGACGGAGGCCCATGGCCTGCCGATGCTACCGGACGCCCGACGGCGTCTCTCCGTGGGCGGGGCACCCATGTCCACCGCGTCGTCCCCCCGGTCCACCCGCCGGCGACCGCCCGCTACGACCGGCGTCGGACGGACGCCGAGGTGCCATGATCGGGCGATGGCCACCACCTCTGCCGAACTGTCCTCGCTCGCCACCGCCCTCGACGAGCTCACCCGTCGGGTGACGGTCCACGCCGAGTCGGCCGACGCGGCCAAGGACGAGGAGACGGCCCGGGAGCTCTTCGCCATCGAACGGTCGCTGGGGAGCGCCAACCGCCGACTGTCCCGCCTCGCCCTCACCCTCCAGCGCCGGTGAACGATTGCGGAGGCGACGTGATCGGCGTGTGACGTCGACCGGGTGGCCGGTCGCCGGAACCGTGCCCGGACGCGGCGAAGGCACCCCGAAGGGTGCCTTCGCGCGAGCAGGTCGGGCGGCGGATCCCGATCCCTACTCTGTGGAACCAGTTGGCGGGAACTGGTCCGTCATTCATCTCATCACAAACTTCCGACAGATGCCAGTCACCTACGACGGGAACTTCCGGCTGTCGCCCTACGGGCACGGAAATCGTGGGTCGTCACGGCATATTCCGAGGATTCCCTCAATCAACAGGCATTGCGCCGATCCGTGTCGTCGGATGTGTAAACACATGTTCCGCAGACAATTCCCCCACCCACGGGCTCGGCACCCCGGACGGACCGTGACCGGTCGGCCCCGCTCCGCCTCACCTGGCGGCCCGGCGGCCGTCGGGCGCACCTCGGGTGGCGCCCGTGCCCAGTGAGGCCGATGGGCAGAAGTCGGCCAGGATGCAGGCCTCGCACTGCGGTGAGCGGGCCCGGCAGGTGGCCCGGCCGTGGAGGATGAGCCGCAGGCTGAACATGCCCCGCCCGCCGGCCGGCACCATGGCGTTCAGGACGTGCTCGACTTTGACCGGGTCGGTCTCGTCGGTGAGACCGAGCCGCAGCGACAGGCGCTGGACATGGGTGTCCACGGGGAGGCCCGGCAGGTCGAACGCCACGCTGCGCAGGACGTTGGCCGTCTTGCGCCCGACGCCCGGCAGGGTCACCAGGTCCTCCATCCGGGTGGGGACCACGCCGTCGAACCGCTCCACCACCGCAGTGGCCATGCCGATGAGGCTCCGGGTCTTGGCCCGGAAGAAGCCCGTCGGGCGGATCAGCGCCTCGACCTCGTCCACCGGGGCGGCGGCCAGCGACTCGGCATCGGGGAACCGGGCGAAGAGACCCGGCGTGGTCAGGTTCACCCGCTCGTCGGTGCACTGCGCCGACAGGATGGTGGCCGCCAGGAGCTGGAAGGCGTCGCCGTGGTCGAGCGCACACAGCTCGGCGGCCGTGCCGGGGAAGAGCGCACCGAGGCGGCGGTTCGTCTCACGTGCCCGTCCGGCCGGGGTGCGGGGTCGGGCCATGGCCGGAGGTTACCGGTAGGTTCTTGACCGTGGAGGCGTTGGAGCTGGACGTGGTGGCCCCGGTCGACGCGTCGATCGCCGATGCCGTACATGACCTCGCGGCCCGCCTCGAGGCCGCGGCGGGGCGGCCGGGCCTCAGCGAGGATCGCCTCCGGGCGCTCGACCATGCCGCCCGGGGCGACCGGGGCGCACCGGTGACCGGCGTCACCGCCCGGCGACCGGGCCGCCCGGACCTCGTGGGCTGGGCCCAGATCGACGGGCGCGACGCAGGCCGGACGCCCACCCTGGAAGCCGTGGTGCTCCCCGACCTCGGCGGACCCGCCCTCGACGAGCTCGTCGACGCCGCCCTGGTCGCCTTCGCCGAGTCCGGCGGCGGACCGCTCCGCTGGTGGGTCGGCCACGCCGCGGATGCCGACGACGTCCGGGCCACGGCCCGGGGGTTCACCACCGAGCGGGACCTGCTCCAGCTCCGCTGCGTCCTGCCCCTGGCCCCCCGCCCCGCCGGCCGTCCCGCCACGTCCGTGACCACCCGGGCCTTCCGCGTCGGCCGGGACGAAGCGGGGTGGCTCGTCCAGAACAACCGGGCCTTCGCCGGGCATCCCGAGCAGGGCCACTGGGACCTCCCGACCCTGGAGGCCCGGGAGGCCGAGGCCTGGTTCGATCCCGACGGGTTCCGGGTCCTCGAGGTCGACGGGCGCATCGCCGGGTCGTGCTGGACCAAGGTGCACCCTTCGCTGGACCCGCCGATGGGCGAGATCTACGTGATCGGCGTCGATCCCGACTTCCACGGTCGGGGTTGGGGCCGGGCCCTCACCGAGGACGGGTTCGCCTGGCTGGCCTCGCAGGGGATCCGCGACGGGATGCTGTACGTCGACGCAGCCAACACAGCCGCAGTCGGGCTGTACACCTCGATGGGGATGGTCACCCACCACGTCGACCGGGCCTATGTCACCCCGTCGGTGGTCGTCCCCGCCGGGCGGACGCCCCGAGGGCCGTCGACACCCTGACGGCCCACCCCGCTACCCGGCGCCGACCACGTGGCCGATCGAGTACGTGACGCCGGCCGCTGCCCCGGAGATGAGGAGCTGGCGTGTCGCCGACCACAGCCACGACCGGCCGGTGAAGAACGAGAGGGCGGCACCCACGGCCAGCGAGGACACCGCCCCCAGACCGACCGACCACAGTGTGGCGGTGGTGCCGTCCGTGATCAGCCACGGCAGCAACGGAATGAACGCCCCGATGGCGAACATGATGAACGACGACAGCGCCGCCTCGAAGGGCTTGCCCGTGTCGCCGGGGACGAAGCCGAGCTCCTCACGGGCGTGGGTCTCGAGGGCGAGGTCGGGATCCTGCATCATCTTGACCGAGAGCTCTTCGGCCATGTCCGGCTCGACCCCGCGGCTGCGGTAGAGCGCAGCGAGTTCGCGTCGCTCGTCCTCGGGGTCGGCCAGGATGGCCCGCCGCTCGACGTCGAGCTCCCGCTCCATCAGCTCGGACTGGGCCCGCATCGACACGTACTCGCCGGTCGCCATCGAGAAGGCGCCGCCGACGAGACCGGCGATGCCGGCCAGACGGACCGAGCCGGCCGACGCATGGGCGCCGGCCATGCCGAGGATCAGCGAGACGTTGGACACCAGGCCGTCGCTGATGCCGAACACGGCCGCACGGGCGCCGCCCCCGCTGATGTTGCGGTGCTGGTGTTCCTCGTACACGTCGACGATGGTACCGACCGCGGACCCGTGAGGACGCACTGCGCGGCTCCCGTAGGCGGACCTCACCCACCCGGGGCCGGGACGCCGGTGTCCCGCCCGGCGAGGATCCTGCCCAGGTGGTCGGCCGGTTCCCACTCACCTACAGTCTGACCATGGCTACCACCGTGCACGGCATCGAATCGTTCAAGGACCTGGTCGGGCAGCACCTCGGCTACAGCGAGTGGCACCTCGTCGACCAGGCGCAGGTCAACCTGTTCGCCGACGCCACCGGCGACCATCAGTGGATCCACGTGGACCCCGAGGCGGCCAAGAACGGCCCCTTCGGCGGCCCCATCGCCCACGGCTACCTGACCCTGGCGCTGGCCCCGGTGTTCCTCGGCGAGGTGCTCCACGTGGACGGCATCTCCATGGGCGTGAACTACGGCTGCAACAAGGTCCGCTTCCCCGCCCCGGTGATGGTGGGGAGCAATCTGCGGGTCGGCGCGGCGGTGGCCGAGGTCGAGGACGTGACGGGCGGGGTCCAGGTGACCCTCGACCTGACCCTCGAGTGCGAGGGCGCAGCCAAGCCCAGCTGCGTCGCCCAGGTGGTCTACCGCTACTACGCCTGAGCACCCCGGGCGGGCCACACGGTGGGCGCCTGATGACGGAATCCCAGGTCAACAGCACCGTTGACGCACGCGCTCCGACAATGTGAGCAGACACTCCTAGAGTGGGTGCATGGAGATGCGGGTCGAGCAGCTGTCGGCGCAGGCCGACGTGTCGGTGGACACCATCCGGTACTACCAGTCCAAGGGGCTGTTGGCGCCGCCCCGACGTGAGGGCAGGATCGCCTGGTACGGCGGGGACCACCTCGACCGCCTGGCCCGCATCCGCACCCTCCAGCAGCGGGGCTTCACGCTGGCCACCATCGCCCGGCTGGTCTCGGGGGAGCTCGACGCGGCCGACGAGGCACTTCTCGGTCAGCTCTCGGGACTGTCCACGGCCGTCGACGACGCACCGGCCGACCGGTCCGCCTCGCCCGCCGACTCCGGCGACTCCGGCGAACGCACGTACTCCCTCGACGAGCTGGCCACCATCACCGCCATGCCCCTGGCGCTGCTCAAGGCCCTGGAGGCCGAAGGACTGCTCATCCCCACCCGGGTGGCCGGCCAGGCCCGCTACACCGAAGAGGACGTCGCCGCCTCGCAGGCCGGGCTCCGGCTCCTCGAGTGGGGCATCCCGTTGACCGACCTGCTCGACCTGGCTCGACGCCACAACGAGGCCACCGAGGCCACCGCCCGCCAGGCCGTCGAGATGTTCGCCCGCCACATCCGCGAGCCGATGCGCGCCGGCGTCCGCCCCGACGCCCTCGCCCATCCCGACCACGCCACGGGGCCGCTGGCCGGCCGCACCGGCGACCCGGCGGTCGACGGGCTGCTGCAGGCGTATGCCGAGCTGCTCCCGGCGGTCAACACCCTGGTGGGCCACCACTTCACCCGCACCCTGGTGCGGGTCGCTCTCGACCACGTCGAGCGGGAGGGCTCCGAAGAGGAACGCGAGGCCGTGTGGGATCGGATCCGGTCCGACGAGTCCGACGCGGCCCCGTTCGCCGCCCCACCCGTCGATGCCGCTCCCGTCGAGGCGACGAGGTCGGGACGATGACCGGGGCCGACGTGGAGCCCATCGCCCCGTCGACGGCCGCCATCTCCCTCGAGGCGGCGACCCGGGCCCGTCAGGTCGACCTGCCCACCGGGACCGACAAGACCGAGCTGGTGCGCTCGATGTTCGACGCCATCGCCCCCCGCTACGACCTGGTCAACCGGACCATGACCTTCGGCCTCGACGTCCGCTGGCGCAAACGGTCGCTGCGGGCCCTCGGACTACCCTCGGGCACCACGGTGCTCGACCTGGCCTGCGGCACCGGTGACTTCCTCAAGCTCCTACGGGACGGCGGCTACCGGGCCTTCGGGATGGATCTCTCCTGGGGGATGCTCGAAGCCAACCGCGCCGGGCTGCCGCTGGCCCAGGCCAACGGCGCCCACCTACCGGTGGCCACCGCCTCGGTCGACGGCGTCACCTGCGGCTACGCCCTGCGCAACTTCACCGAACTCCAGGCCGTGTTCGACGAGTTCGGGCGGATCGTGCGCCCCGGCGGGCGGATCAGCCTGCTCGAGGTCGCCGAACCCGACTCCGGCCTGCTGCGCACCGGCCACCGCATCTGGTTCCGCAAGGTGGTGCCGGTCATCGGCGGCCTGCTGTCCGACCGCTCCGCCTACCAGTACCTCCCGAAGTCGACCGCCTACCTGCCGTCCACCGAGGAGCTCCGGGCCATGCTGCTCGAGGCCGGGTTCTCCGCCGTCAACCGACGCGGCCTGTGGGGCGGGCTGAGCCAGCTCATCACTGCCACCCGGAGC
>DATCCR010000014.1:0-20064 GCA_036511155.1 Acidimicrobiales bacterium | reverse complement strand
TCTCGGCCGACACGCCCGTCGTGTCGCTGCTCGAGGGCGGCACGCCGCTGCTCGAGGCGCCCCGACTGTCGGCCCGGGTGGGCGCGAGGGTCCTGCTCAAGATCGAGGGGGCCAACCCCACCGGGTCGTTCAAGGACCGTGGCATGACCATGGCCATCTCCAAGGCCGTCGAGGACGGGGCCAAGGCGGTCGTGTGCGCCTCGACCGGCAACACCTCGGCATCGGCCGCCGCCTTCAGCGCCAGGGCCGGCCTGACCTGCGCGGTGCTCATCCCCGAAGGCCACATCGCCCTGGGCAAACTGGCCCAGGCCCTCATCCACGGGGCCAAGGTGCTCCAGCTGCGGGGGAACTTCGACCAGGCTCTCGACATCGTGCGGGACCTCGGCGAGAAGGCCCCGGTCACCGTGGTCAACTCGGTCAACCCCTACCGCATCGAGGGCCAGAAGTCCGGGGCCTTCGAGATCGTCGACCAGCTCGGCGATGCCCCCGACGTGCACTGCATCCCGGTGGGCAACGCCGGCAACATCACCGCCTACTGGAAGGGCTACCTCGAGTTCAAGGAGGCCGGACGGTCGACCCGGCTGCCCCGGATGCTCGGCTTCCAGGCCGCCGGTGCCGCCCCCATCGTGGCCGGCCACCCCATCGAGCATCCAGACACCGTGGCCACCGCCATCCGGATCGGCAACCCGGCGAGCTGGTACGGGGCGACCTCGGCGGCGTCGGAGTCCGGCGGCGGCATCGCCGCGGTCACCGATGACGAGATCCTCGAGGCCTACCGGTTCCTCGCCACCGAGGAGTCGGTCTTCTGCGAGCCGGCCTCGGCTGCCTCGGTGGCCGGCCTGCTCACCCACGGCCTGCCCGACGACGTCGGGCAGTCGTCGACGGTGGTGTGCGTGCTGACCGGACACGGTCTGAAAGACCCCGACATCGCCATCAGCCAGATCAGTGTCCCGACCGTGGTCGACGCCGACCTGGGCGCGGTGCTCCACGAATTGTCCCTCTGACCAGGACCGACGGACCGCCCCGCCGACCGTCGTGGGTGGTTGCCGCTTCCGTCGCGGAACCTGTATGCTGGTCTCACCTTCGCTTCCGCAGTACGCCCGTTCGGGCCTGCGGGCGGGATCTCCTGGTTCGACACCTTCGGCCAGCCCGTGCCCGGCGTCGGGGGGAGAGGCGTCCAGGACCCGTCCTGGGATTCCCACCTCCCCACCCCTTTATTTCCCTGGCTGGGGGATCCTTCCCACTCGCCAACGAGGACATGCTGAAACGAGGAAGCCGATGACTGCCGAACAGCAGCTCGAGCGCTCGGTGTTGGAGAGCAAGGAGCGCGATGAGCTCCATGCGATCGCACAGGCCCTGTCTGTGAAGACCACCACCCGGACCAAGAAGGCCGACATCATCGACGGCATCCTGAAGGCCACCGGCGTCGGCACCGACGACGCCCCGGCCGCACCCACCGCCCGGTCCCCGCGGACGCCCCGCGGCCGGTCCGCCGGCACGGCGACGACCAACGGCGACCACGCCGACCCCGACGCCCCGGCCCAGCCGACGCGCAGGATCCCGGCCGCCCTGTCGTTCGGCCCGGACGACGACGCGGCCTCGACCGACGTGTCGGCCGAGCTCGACTACGACTTCGGCGACGTGCCTGCGGCCAAGTCGGCCAAGTCGGCCGGGTCGTCCGATGACGCCGGTGCGTCCGACGATGCTGGTCGCGGCCAGCAGGGCGGCGGCCAGGGTCGCCAGAACAACCAGGGCGGCCAGGGCAACACTCAGGGCAACCGGAACAACCAGGGGAACCAGGGGAACCGGAACCAGGGTCGCCAGAACAGCCAGGGCGGCCAGGGCAACCAGGGCAATAGCCAGGGCAACCAGGGCAACCGCAACAACCAGGGCAACCAGGGCAACCGCAACAACCAGAATCAGGGCGGCGGCAACGACGACATCGGCAACCGCCGCTCGAACCGTCGGCGCCGCGGCCGCGACCGCCCGGGCGGCCAAGAGGGTGACCTGCAGGGCAGTGGCAACCAGGAACAGCAGTACCAGGGCGAACTCATCCCGGTGAGCGGCCTGCTCGACCTGCGCGACGAGGGCTACGGCTTCCTGCGCTGCGACGGCTACCTGGCCTCCTCCAAGGACGTCTACATCTCGATCAGTCAGGCCCGCCGCTTCGCCCTCCGCAAGGGCGACAGCGTCGAGGGCTTCTGCCGCCCGGCCGGCTCCACCGAGAAGTTCCCGGCCCTGCTCCAGATCGACAAGGTCTCGGGCATGGATCCCGAAGTGGCCCGCCTGCGGCCACGCTTCGAGGACCTGACCCCGCTCTTTCCCGATGAGAGGCTGCACCTCGAGATGCCGGGGGAGAAGGAGGACATGACGGCCCGGATCGTCGACCTCCTGTCGCCGATCGGCAAGGGCCAGCGCGGCCTCATCGTGTCGCCCCCGAAGGCGGGCAAGACCACGGTGATGAAGCACATCGCCCACTCCATCGAGGCCAACAATCCCGATGTCCACCTGATGGTCCTCCTGGTCGACGAACGTCCCGAAGAGGTCACCGACATGCGCCGGTCGGTCAAGGGCGAGGTCATCGCCTCGACTTTCGACCGCCCCGCCGACGAGCACACCGCCGTTGCCGAGCTGACCATCGAGCGGGCCAAGCGCCTGGTCGAGGCCGGCCGCGACGTGGTCATCATCCTCGACGGCATCACCCGTCTGGCCCGTGCCTACAACCTGGCGGCGCCGGCCACCGGCCGGATCATGTCGGGTGGCGTGGACTCCGGTGCGCTCTACCCGCCGAAGAAGTTCTTCGGCGCGGCCCGGAACATCGAGGAGGGCGGCTCGCTGACCATCCTCGCCACTGCCCTGGTGGAGACCGGGTCCAAGATGGACGAAGTCATCTTCGAGGAGTTCAAGGGCACCGGGAACATGGAGCTGCGGCTCGACCGGCGCCTGGCCGAGCGCCGGCTGTACCCGTCGATCGACGTCAACGCCAGCTCGACCCGCCACGAGGAACTCCTGTTCGACCGTTCGCAGCTCCAGCAGGTGTGGAAGCTCCGCCGGGTACTGAACGCCCTGGCCAACGAGGGCAGCGCGGCCGCCGGTCTCGAGCTCCTGATGGACAAGATCCGCACCACCACGAGCAACGACGAGTTCCTGGCCGAGATCGCCAAGGGCCCGGCCACCTGACCCCTGACCGACCGGAGCGGGCCTGCCGGTCGACGGCGGGGCCTGCTCCGCTAGACTCTGTCCTCTGCTAGCGGGCATCTTCCCGCTCCGGCAGCGCCACAACAGGAGAACACCATGAAGACCGACATCCACCCCGACTACGCCGAGTCCTCGGTGCGCTGCTCCTGCGGGAACACCTTCACCACGCGCTCGACCAAGCCCGAGATCACCCTCGAGCTCTGCAACGAGTGCCACCCCTTCTTCACCGGCAAGCAGAAGCTGGTCGACTCCGGCGGCCGCGTCGAGCGCTTCCAGCGCCGCTACGCAGCCAGCGGCCGGAAGAAGAAGCCGGCAGCTCCCACCGAGGGCTGATCCCGACGCGGGCCGCCGTCCAGACGGCCCGGCCCGCACCCCACCGCTGACCGTCCCACGCCCCAACCGGCGTGATGGGCGGGCGGCGCTACCCTTCTCCCGTGCTCAACGACCGCCTGAGGGAACGCCTGGTCGACCTGGAGCAGGAGTACGAGTCGGTAGTGGCCGAGCTCAACGATCCTGACCTCTCGTCGGATCCCAAGCGGCTGCGTGACGTTTCGCGGCGCCATCGTGAGCTCGAAGAGGTGGTCGGCTGCTTCCGCCGACTCGAATCCTCCTACGACGACCTCGAGGCGGCCCGCGAGATGGTCGCCGACTCGGTCGGCGCCGAGCGCGACCTGGCCCAGGCCGAGGCGGCCCAGGCCGACGAGGACATCGCCCGGCTCGAGGAGGAGCTCCGGCTGCTCCTCGTTCCCCGCGACCCCAACGCCGGCCGCAATGTGATCATGGAGATCCGGGGGGCCGAGGGCGGCGAGGAGGCCAACCTCTTCGCCAAGGACCTCTTCGACATGTACTCCCGCTACGCGGCGTCCAAGGGCTGGAAGGTCGAGGTCCTGTCGTCCAGCCCCTCCGAGCGCGACGGTCTCAACGAGATCACATTCGTCGTAAAGGGCGAGAACGCCTGGCAGCGCCTCGAGCACGAGGGCGGCCCCCATCGGGTGCAGCGGGTGCCGGTCACCGAGTCCCAGGGCCGGATCCACACCTCGTCGGCCGCCGTGGCCGTGCTGCCCGAGGCCGAAGAGGTCGACGTCGACATCGACGCGGGCGACCTGAAGATCGACGTCTACCGGTCGACCGGTCCGGGTGGGCAGTCGGTCAACACCACCGACTCGGCCGTACGGATCACCCACCTGCCCACCGGCATCGTCGTGGCCATGCAGGACGAGAAGAGCCAGATCCAGAACCGGGCCAAGGCCATGATCGTGCTGCGGTCCCGCCTCCTCAAGGCGGAGCAGGACCGCCAGGCCGCCGAGCTGTCCGAGCAGCGACGCAGCCAGGTGGGGGGCGGCGGCCGGTCCGAGAAGATCCGGACCTACAACTACAAGGAGAACCGGGTCACCGACCACCGCATCAAGCTGACCCTCCACAAGCTGGACCGGATCCTCATGGGGGACCTCGACGAGTTGACCGACGGGCTCATGGCCGACAAGCGCTACCGCCAGCTGGACGAGGGCTGACCCGCCGGTGGTCGTGGAGTCCGGGAGGCCTTCCGCACCTGGCCCCGCCGCGTCGGGCGAGCGAGCCGAACTTGTGGCCGAGGTGACCGCCCGGATCGGCTCGTCCCGCGAGGCCGGCTGGATCGTCGACCACGCCACTGCCGCAGCCGGCGACTCGACGAGCGTGCGGGACGCCGCCTCGGCTCTGGCCGAACGACGCGCCACCGGCGAGCCGCTGCAGTACGTACTGGGCACCTGGGCCTTCCGCTCCCTCGAACTGGCCGTCGACCGCCGGGTCCTGATCCCTCGGCCGGAGACCGAGCAGGTCGTCGAGGTGGCCCTGGGCGAGTTGGCTCGGATCGCCGGTGCCCGCATCGAGGGGGGCCGCACGGGTGACCAGGCCTCCACCGGTGCGCAGGCGCTGGTCTGCGTCGACCTCGGCACCGGCTCGGGGGCCATCGCCCTCGCCCTCGCCGCCGAGGGCGGGTCGTCCGGCCTCCCGCTCGAGGTGTGGGCCACCGACGTCTCGCCCGACGCCCTGGACGTGGCCCGGGCCAACCGGGACACCCTGGCCGTCACCGACCCCGAGGCCGCCGGACGGGTGACTTTGGCCGAAGGCTCGTGGTTCGACGCCCTTCCCGACCGGCTGGCCCGTCGGGTCGACCTGGTGGTGTCCAACCCGCCTTACGTGGCCGAGGCGGAGTACGACGACCTCGAGCCCACGGTGCGGGAGTGGGAGCCCCGGTCGGCCCTGGTCGCCCCTCGGGGCCGCAGCGGGGTGGCCGGTCTGGCCGATGTCGAGGCGGTGGTGGCCGGGGCCGGCGCCTGGCTGGCCCGGTCGGGAGCGCTTGTCGTCGAGCTGGCGCCGTCCCAGGCCTACGGGGCCATCGACGCCGCCCGACGGGCGGGGTTCCGTCGGGTGGGGACGGCCCGCGACCTGGCCGGGCGCCTCCGCATGCTGGTGGCCGAGCGGTGACGCTGGTCCTGCAGACGTCCGACACGGGCGCCGTGCGCCGGGCAGCCGCCGCGCTGGCCGACGGCGAGGTCGTGGCCCTGCCCACCGACACCGTCTACGGCCTGGCCGTCGACCCGGCCCAGCCCGAGGCGGTCGAGCGCTTGTTCGCCCTCAAGGGCCGTCCGGCCGCCGTGCCACTGCCGATCCTGGTGGCCGGAAGCGAGCAGGTGGCCCTGGTGGCCGGCGAGCTCGAGGTGGCGGCCCGGGCGCTGGCCGCGCGCTATTGGCCCGGGCCCCTGACCCTGGTCGTGCCCCGGCGTCCCGGGTTCACCGTGGACCTCGGGGGGCCGGTCGCGGCGCAGCAGACGGTCGGGGTGCGGCTGCCCGACCACCCGGTGGTGGTGGCCCTGTGCGAACTGCTCGGCCCCCTGGCTGTCACCAGCGCCAATCTGCACGGGGAGGCGCCGGCCACCACGGCCGCTGAAGTGGTGCGGGCCTTCGCCGGGTCCGACCAGCCCGGGGTGATCCTCGACGGCGGGGTGTGCGACGGTGCGCCCTCCACGGTGGTCGAGTGCCGGGGCCCCGCCTCGCGGTGCCTGCGGGAGGGGGCGCTGCCCTGGGCCGTGCTGCACGGACCCGACGAGCTCAGTCCAGGGGGCCGGGGCGAGGCCACCGGTATCTCCGGGGTTGACGGTGCAGGTCCCGACGGGGGACACTTGTGGGATGCAGCACGTTGAGTCGTCCCGACGCGTCGCCGTACTCATTATCGACTAGGCACATACCGCTCCCGGTGTGTGCCTCCTGACCGTCCACCTGGTGGGCGGTTTTTCAATTGCCGCACGGGTGTGCGCAACTCGGCCCCGGCCAGGTGCCTCACCGAGCAGACTTCCGTCCACCGAGCAGACAAGGAATGCAGACAAGTGAGCAGCTACAAGGTTGGCGTGATCGGCGGCGACGGCATCGGCCCCGAGGTGACGGCCGAGGCCCTCAAGGTCGTCCGCGCCGCGGGCGTGACCCTCGACACCACCGAGTACGACCTGGGCGCCGACCGCTACATCCGCACCGGCGAGGTGCTGCCCGACAGCGTCCTCGACGAACTCCACGGCTTCGACGCCATCCTGCTCGGGGCCATCGGCGCCCCGGTCGGCTCCACCGAGGTGCCCCCGGGCACCTTGGAGCGGGGCATGCTGCTGCGCCTGCGGTTCGCCCTCGACCTGTACATCAACCTCCGGCCCTTCACCGGGGTCCCCGGCGCCCTGCACCCCGACTGCGACTTCATCGTGATCCGGGAGAACACCGAGGGCACCTACGCCGGCGAGGGTGGCTTCCTCCGCAAGGGCACCCCCTTCGAGGTGGCGACCCAAGGCTCGGTCAACACCCGGCACGGCGTCGAGCGGTGCGCCCGCTTCGCCTTCTCCTTGGCCGAGACCCGGGAGCGCCGACACCTGACCCTGGTCCACAAGACCAACGTGCTCACGTTCGCCGGCGACCTCTGGCAGCGCACGGTCGACGAGGTGGCGCCGGACCATCCCGACGTCAGCCGTGACTACAACCACGTCGACGCCACCTGCATCTACCTGGTGGAGAACCCGGCCCGCTACGACGTGATCGTCACCGACAACCTGTTCGGCGACATCATCACCGACCTGGCCGGCGCAGTGGCCGGGGGCATCGGCTATGCCGCCTCGGCCAATCTCAACCCCGACCGAACCGGACCGTCGATGTTCGAGCCGGTACACGGGGCGGCCAACGACATCGCCGGCACCGGGAAGGCCAACCCGGCCGCGGCCATCCGGTCGGCCGCCCTCATGCTCGACTTCCTGGGCGAGGCCGACGCCTCCGCCGCCGTCACCAAGGCGGTCACCGAATTCATCAACTCCACCCCCAACCCGACGCTCTCGACCATCGAGATCGGCGACGCCATCGCAGAAAGGCTCTGAGTCATGCCCATCACCCCCACCGAGAAGATCTGGATGGACGGCGAGCTGGTCGACTGGGCCGATGCCACCGTGCACGTGCTCACCCACACCATGCACTACGGCTCCGGCGTGTTCGAAGGCATCCGCGCCTACCCGACCGACCGCGGCGTGGCCATCTTCCGCCTGCGCGACCACATCGAGCGCCTCTTCGTGTCGGCCTCGGTCTTCCTGATCGACATCCCGTTCAGCATCGACGACATCGTCGAGGCCACCCGTGAGGTGGTCCGGGTCAACGGCTTGGCCGACGGCTGCTACATCCGGCCGCTCGTCTACCTCGGCTACGGAGAGATGGGCCTCAACCCCATCCCCTGTCCGGTCAACGTCTCGGTGGCCTGCTGGCCCTGGGGCACCTACCTGGGCGACGACGGGGTGGCCAACGGCGTGTCGATGAAGATCTCGTCGTGGCGGCGCCACGACCCCAACGCCGTCCCGACGGCGGCCAAGGGCACCGGCATGTACGTGAATTCGTCGCTGGCCAAGGTCGAGGCCATCAAGGCCGGCTACGACGAGGCCATCCTGCTCGCCCCCGACGGCAACGTCAGCGAGTGCACGGGCGAGAACATCTTCGTCGTCCGCGACGGCAAGCTGCTCACCCCGCCGAGCTCCGACTCCGGCGCACTCGAGGGCATCACCCAGAAGTCGGTGGAGCGGATCGCCCGCGACCTGGGCCACGAGGTCCACTACCAGCAGCTCATCCGCACCGACCTGTACACGGCCGACGAGGCCTTCCTGACCGGCACCGCCGCCGAGGTGGTGCCGATCCGGGCCGTCGACGACCGCACCGTCGGGGCGGGCAAACCCGGCCCCATCACGCAGCAGATCCAGCAGACGTATTTCGCCGCCGTCCGCGGCGAGCTCGAGCAGTACAAGGACTGGTTGGACTATGTCGAGTGACGGCCCCACCCTCAATGACGACTCCTACGCCTCGGCCAAGGCCGGCCCCACCCACGGCCACGGGCACACGCACAGCCACGGAGGGGGGCCGGCTCACTCCCACCCGCTGACGGCGGGCCAGGAGGCCCATGCCCGAGGACGGCGCTCGGCCGACCACGACCACGACCACGACCACGAAGGCCCCCGTCCCGAGACCCGGGGCGGCCACGACTTCGACCTGCCCGCCCTGCCCGACGCGGTGGACGTCTTCGACACCACCCTCCGGGACGGGTCGCAGCAGGAGGGCCTGTCGCTGACCGTGGACGACAAGCTCCGGGTGGCCGAGCAACTCGACACCCTCGGGGTCACCTTCATCGAGGGGGGATGGCCCGGTGCCAACCCCAAGGACACCGAATTCTTCGCCCGGGCTCCGAAGGAGCTCACCCTCGCCCGCTCCACCCTGGTGGCCTTCGGCTCGACCCGACGGGCCGGCGTACGGGCCGAGGACGACGACACGCTCCGCCACCTGGTGGAGGCCCAGACCGGGGCCGTATGCATCGTGGCGAAGTCCTCCGAGGTGCACGTGGTCGACGCACTGCGCACCACCCTCGACGAGGCCGTGGCCATGGTGGCCGACTCGGTGGCGTTCCTCGTGGCCAACGACCTCCGGGTCTTCCTCGACGCGGAGCACTTCTTCGACGGCTACAAGGCCAATCCGGAGTTCACCCTCCGCATCCTCCAGGCCGCCGAGGAGGCCGGTGCCGAGACCCTGGTCCTGTGTGACACCAATGGTGGCATCCTCCCCTACGAGGTCGAACGGATCGTCGGCACCGTGCTCGAACGGTTCGAGACCCAGGTCGGCGTGCACTTCCACAACGACAGCGGCTGCGCCGTGGCGAACTCCCTGGCGGGCGTGTCGGTCGGGGCCACCCACGTGCAGGGCTGCCTCAACGGCTACGGCGAGCGAGCGGGCAACGCCGACCTGGCCGCCGTCGTGCCCGATCTGTCCCTCAAGCTCCAGGTGTCGACCATCCCGCCAGACCGGCTGCCGCTGCTCACCCCGGTCTCCCACCACATCGCCGAGCTGGTCAACATCGCCCCGCATCCGCAGCAGCCGTTCGTCGGTGCCTCGGTCTTCGCCCACAAGGCGGGGCTGCACACGTCGGCCATCGCCCGGCGGTCGGACGCCTATGAGCACGTCGTCCCCGACCTCGTGGGAAACGGCAGCCGCTTCGTGGTGTCCGAGATGGCCGGCCGGTCGACACTGGTCATGAAGGCCGAGGAGCTGGGCCTCGAGCTCGACTCCGACGCCATGACCTCGGTACTCGAATCGCTGAAGCGGCTCGAGTACGAGGGCTACCACTTCGCGGTGGCCGACGGCTCCCTCGAGCTGCTGCTACGCGACTCGACCGGCTGGCGCCAGCCCTTCTTCGAGCTGGAGTCCTACCGGGTCATCGCCGACCAGGGGGAGCACCTGTCCACCGAGGCCACGGTCAAGCTCCGGGTCGACGGCGAGCGCGTGGTGGCCACGGCCGAGGGCAACGGCCCGGTCAACGCCCTCGACGGCGCCCTGCGGGCCGCCATCGGCGGCAGCTACCCGTCGCTCGAGGGGGTCCACCTGGTCGACTACCGGGTCCGGGTCCTGGACTCGGCCAAGGGCACCGGTTCGGTGACCCGGGTCCTGATCGACTCGACCGACGGCGACCGCACCTGGACCACCATCGGCGTGTCCGAGAACATCATCGCCGCTTCGTGGCAGGCCCTGTCCGACTCCGTCGTCTACGGTCTGCTCCACGCGGCGCCGGCCGGCGCCTGAACTGGACACCCGTTCCCGCCGCATGTCACGTTTCTCCCTCGGGCCCGCGTGAGCGGACCCGAGGGAGCTTCCCTCCCATGAACCCGCCCACATGAGACCGACCGACCGCCGCACCCCGCGATCCAGGAGCACCCGGTGACCCAGCCCAGTTTCGTACCTGTCGTCGAGGCGGACCAGGTCCGTCGTGCCTACCAATTGCCGGTCCCGTCCATCTGGACGAGCTCGCGGCCCTCGGAGCTGCGGGGCACCCGTGCCCCGTCGGGCCTGTCCCTCGGCACCCCCGGTCCGGACCAGGGCTTCGCCCTGAAGTTGGCCCGGCGATTCGAGGACAGGCTGGTGTTGGTGGCCGGTGAGCATGCCGGGGACGCCATCTCGGGCTGCACGGCCGTGGCCATGCGCCGGGCTGCGCTGTTCGGGAGGGCCCCGGTCATCCACGACCTGACGCTGGCATTCACTCTGTGGGGTTTCCTCGAAGGGGCGCCGTCCGGCCTGGTGGACGCCCGGGAGCCGCTCTTCCGGTCCGCGTCGCACCACTACAGGGTGCAGCGGACCATCGCCGACTGTGTGTCGGAGGCCACGCTGCGGCTCACGCCGGGGCAGGTGGCCGAGCGCCTCGCCGACTGGCGCACGCTGGTCGAACTCCCCGACCACGGCTGAGCGCCGCCCGGTCCACCACGAGGACCCCGACTGATCGGTCCGGCGCTGGACAGCGGTCGGTCCTCGCTCCGGTGGAGCGTCAGTCGGAGGCCTCGGCAGAGGTGGGTGGTCAGGAGATCATGGGGCCGGGTCAGGGCTCAGGACGAGTGGGACATGCTCAGCGCAGGATCCGTCTGCGCTTCTTGGCCGAGGCCCCCGTGAAGGCACCGACCTGGGCCGGTCCGCGGGCCGACGTCGACACCAGGTCCTGATCGCCGTCGTGATGGTCGACCGAACGACCGGTCGCCACAGGCATGTCGAGGCCGGGGCGGGGCTCGCCGTCGGCGTACTTGACCGTGACCACGTTGGCCAGGCTCGAGCCAGCCAGGGCCTGGTTGAAGAGATCGGGGTACATCGGGCCCGCCTCGGGGCGCCGGTCGGACTCACCGCTCCACGTCGGCCGCTTGGGCAGTTCGGGGACGGGGATGGGCGGAATCTTCGGCCCGGCACCATCGATCGCAGGGGTGGCCGCCATCGTCGGGAAACCATCGAGCGCCGGGGTCACCTCGGTCACGGGGGCGGCTTGGGCCGACAGATGCTGCTCGGGCGGGTACCAGGCGCCGTCGCCGGCCTGCCACCATCCCGGTCCTTGCGGCTTGTCACTCATCGTATGCGTCTCCACGTGTTTGGGCGTGTGGGAAGTCGGGGCACGAGCCCGGACAGGTGGTACATCGGCCGTTGCCGGGCCCGTCTTGAGCAATTCGACGGTTGCGGGAGACCCACCCGAGTGTCCGATCCGGGTACCGGTCGGTAACTTGTGGGGATGGAGAACGCTTTCGCCCTGTCCGACACCCATCGCCAGTTCCGCGACTCGCTGCGGAAGTTCGCCGACGACCAGGTTGCCCCCCATGCCGCCGCGGCCGACCGCGACTCGGCCTACCCCCAGGCGTCCTTCGACGCCTGCCGCGCCATGGATCTCCCCGCCCTCGGCATCCCGGTGGAGTACGGGGGTGCCGGGGCCGACATGATCACCCAGGCCATCATGGCCGAGGAGATCGCCCGGGTCTGTGCCTCGACCGCGGTCACCCTGCTCATCTCCAAGCTCAGCATGCTGCCCGTCATGAACTGGGCCGGCGAGGAGCTGAAGCGGGAGTACATGCCGAAGATCGCCTCGGGCGAGTACCAGGGCAGCTACTGCCTGTCCGAGGCCGACGCCGGATCCGACGTGGCCTCGATGCGCACCCGGGCCGTCCGCGACGCCGACCACTACATCCTCACCGGCGCCAAGCACTGGATCACCAACGCCGGCGTCTCGGACATCTACACGGTGTTCGCCGTCACCGACCCCGAGGCCGGTCGGCGGGGCATCAGCTGCTTCCTGGTCGAGGCCGACTGGGGCGTCGAGGTGGCCAGGCACGAGGACAAGATGGGCCTGCGCGGCAGTCCGACGGCCGGCATCTCGTTCGACGGGGTGCGGGTACCGGCGACGCACCTGATCGGCGAGGAGGGCATGGGTTTCACCATCGCCATGCACACCCTCGACCGGAGCCGCCCGACCATCGGGTCCCAGGCCGTCGGGATCGCCCAGGGCGCCCTCGACGCCGCCGCCGGCTACATGCGGGAGCGGAAGGCGTTCGGCAAGACGATCGCCGACCTGCAGGGCCTGCGCTTCATGCTGGCCGACATGGCCTTGAAGACCGAGGTGGCCCGGACCATGACCTACCGGGCGTGCTCGCTGATCGACAACGGCGATCCCGAGGGCGAGCTGACCACCATCGGGGCCATGGCCAAGTGCTTCGCCTCGGACACGGCCATGTCGGTCACGACCGACGCCGTGCAGTTGCTCGGCGGCTACGGCTACACCAAGGATTTTCCGGTGGAGCGGTTCATGCGCGACGCCAAGATCACGCAGATCTACGAGGGCACCAACCAGATCCAGCGGGTGGTCATCGCCAAGGGCATCCTGGGCTGACCGGTGCGGGCGGTGCGGTAGGTTCGCCCCATGGCCGACATCACCATCTTCCACAACCCCAACTGCTCGAGCTCCCGGGCCGCCATCGAGGCCGCCGAGCAGCTGGGCGTCGACGTCGACATCCGCCGCTATCAGCTGAAGGCCGAGCGCCCCTCGGTGGACGAGCTGCGCGCCCTCCTGGCGATCCTGGAGGACGAGCCCACCGCGCTGGTGCGCCGGGACGCCAACTTCACCAAGCTCGGCCTGGCCGACGCGGACGTGCAGGGCACCGAGCAGGTGGCCGAGGTCCTGGCCGCCCATCCCGAGCTGATCCAGCGCCCGGTACTGATCGCCGGGAAGGCGGCGATCATCGGCCGGCCCAAGGACCGCATCGCGCCCTTCCTGACCGCCCACGGCTGACGGGGGTCCGGCGCGACCGGAGGAGGAGGGGACGTGCCCGAGCTGCCCGAGGTCGAGACCATCCGGCGCCAGTTGGACGACATGCTGCCCGGCCGCTCGGTGACGGCCACCGAGACGCGGTGGCACAAGAGCCTGACCGGTAGGGGCATCGAGATCGGGGCCGTCCTGGGCCTGCCGGTGACCCGGGTCTGGCGCCGGGGCAAGGTGCTCGGGATCGACCTCGACGGCGGGGTGAGCGTCCTCGTCCACCTGCGCATGACGGGTCAGCTGCTCCTCGGGGCCGCCGGCGCACCGCCGCCGGAGTCCACGGCGACGAGGGTGGTCCTCGACCTGGACGACGGGTCCCGGCTCCTCTTCAACGACCAGCGGAAGTTCGGCCGCATGGTGGTGCTCCCGACGGCCGACGTGCCCGACGACCCGTTGCTCGCCCGCATGGGCCCCGAACCTCTCGGCGAGGGATTCGACGTCGACACGCTCGGGGCCGTTCTGCGGCGCCACCCGGGGCTCCGCCTCAAGTCGGCCCTGCTCGACCAAGGAGCCGTGGCCGGCATCGGGAACATCTACGCCGACGAGGCCCTCTGGCAGGCCGGCCTCCACCCCGAACGGCGCTGCGGTGCGGTGCGGCGCCCAGGCGTCGAGGCCCTGCGGGACGGGATCGTCAGCGTGCTGTCCGAAGGTGTGGCCCGCGGTGGCTCGACGCTGCGGGACTACGTCGACGCCCGGGGCGAACGCGGCGGCTATCTCGAGGTCGCCGCCGTCTACGGGCGGACCGGGCAGCCCTGTCGGCGCTGCGGCACCGCCATCGTCAAGACCACGGTGGTCGGCCGGGGGACCCACGTGTGCCCGTCCTGTCAGGTGGCCCCCCGGCGGCATCGGGCCACGCGGGCCTGACGGCACACCGGGTTCAGCCGGGCAGGCCCCGCATCGAGTTGTTCCGCTTGTCGTGGGTGACCTCGGCCAGACCGATGGCCTCGAGCAGCGGGGGCAGGTACATGCCGAAGCGGCCGCGGTAGCCGTTGCGCAACCCGTACCACCCGCCCACCGGGTTGCCGGGCGAGCGCCCCCACGCCTCGACCGTCCCGTCGGCGGCATCCTTCCGCTCATCGGCCGCGCCCAGGGGCACCCAGTCGCCCTGCTCGAACAGCCAGGCGTGCAGGTCCTCGACGGCCGACAGCCGGTACGTCAGCCTGGTCGAGCCGACCTGGCAGACCAGTGCCGGTGGGTCTCCCTCCTCGTCCCGGTGCATCGTGTAGCTCGCGGCTCCCGGTGGGGTGGTCAGCTCCCACGGGTCGTCCTTGGTACCTGCAGCGGTCACGGGTCCCCCTCGGTCGGCGGTCACGGAGAGTGTTGCAGACTCGGACGTGATCGAACCGGGGGCCGCTGGGGAGGTTCAGGCGGTGAGCTGGCGCTGGCGCATGGCCCACCCCGGGCCCCGGAACACGTACGACAGCCGCTCGGTCCACCCGGTGGACGAGGCGATGTCGCGGGCCATGTCCACGTACTCGTGGCTGGCGATGCGGGCCGGATTGAACGTGTCGATGTTCGTGGTGAGGCCGTAGACGACGTGCTCGTCCTCCGGCTCGAACGTCCCGAACATCCGGTCCCAGACGATCAGGATCCCGCCGTGGTTCCGGTCGAGGTACTGGCGGTTCGAGCCGTGGTGGACCCGGTGGTGGGAGGGCGAGTTGAGAGTGGCCTCGGCCCGTCCGATGCGGTCGATGGCCTCGGTGTGGATCCAGAACTGGTAGATGAGGTTGACGCCCCGGGCCGTGGCTACGGCCGAGGGTGGGATTCCGAACAGGCACATGAGGCCGTAGGGGATCGAGGTCCCGATGGCGTCGGCCACCGGTTGGCGCAACGCGGTCGACAGGTTGTAGCGCTCGCTCGAGTGGTGCACCTCGTGGACCGCCCACATGTATCGGCTGGTGTGCATGAACCGGTGGTTCCAGTAGTAGATGAAGTCCCAGCCGACGATCGCGGCGGCCACCGCGACGGTGCCGTTGCCGAGCGATCCGACCAGCCGCCGCTCCCACAGGCGCTCGGGGGTGGTGGCCGTGGCCCACGCCGTGGTCACGGCGATGCCGCCCGCGGCCATCGCGGCCACCCCGCTGAAGGAGGCCACCTTGCGGGCCGTCGAGCGTGCCGGGATGGGGTCGTCGTCCACTGGGGATTCCGCGTCGCCACATGGCGGCTCGCCCGCCGGTGTGCGTCCTTCGGCCCGACGGGCCAGGACGTCGGCCACGGTGGTGACAGCGGCGGCACCCACCGCCGCACCGACCAGCGCCTTGGCGAACCGGCCCTTGCCCCGGGTGACCGGACGCAACAGCCGGGGCACGACGAACGGGGCGAGCAGGCTCAGGCTGCCCATGGCCAGGCTGGCCAACGTGTCCTTGGTCTCGTAGTCACCGGCGGTCGGGGCGCCGCCCTCGGCGAGACGCTTGCGCTGCAGCCAGTACTCGGCGCCCATGGCGGCGAAGTAGCCGGGTACGGCGACGACGGTCAGGTCGACGGTGTCGGAGCCGGGCTTGGCGGGACGTTTCATCCGGCCTGGGTGACCTTCACTGTGAACCCCGGAAAGGTGCTCCAGGAGGAGGACGAGCATCCGGCGGCGAGTACCAGGGGACCGGCCGCCGCCAGAGTGGCCACCTTCGACGACGTCACGAGCATCCTCCCCTTGCCGTGCAGCCCCGGCGGTACCGGGACCTGCCGGACATCCCCGCCCGGCCGGTGAGGGGAAGGGTACTGCAGGGGCCCTGCGCCCGGCCGCTCAGGCGTGGGCCGGGGCCCGCAGCGGGTGCAGCGCCCCCTCGAGCTTGGCCAGTTCGGCCAGCATGCCGGCCGCCCCCGTCTCGAGCTGTTCGTTCGGGACGAAGCGACCCTCGTCGTCGATGAACTGGCCGACGAACGGGATGTTGACGGCCTCGACCGTCGGTGTCATGCGCAGCGCCGCCACCACCGGCTTGAGGGCGGTCATCGCCCGCACGCCGGCCGACACGCCGCCGTAGCTCACGAAGCCGACCGGCTTGTAGTTCCACTCGACGTGCAGGAAGTCGAGGGCGTTCTTGATGGCGGCGTTGTAGCTGTGGTTGTACTCCGGGTGCACGATGACGAAGGCGTCGGCCCGCCCGACGGTCTCGGCCCAGGCGATCGTGTGGGGATGGGTGTACTGCCGGGCGATCGGGTGGTTGGGTTCGTCGAAGAGGGGGAGGTCCACCTCGGCAAGGTCCACCAGCTCGACCTCGAAGGCGTCCTGACGCTCGGCGAACCGTCGGAACCACTGGGCCACCGGGAGCCCCACCCGACCGGGGCGGGTGCTGGCGATGATGATCTGGAGGATGGGCTTGGACACGTGGACTCCTGGGTCGGGTGGGTGGCTCAGTAGTTGTATAAACAACTAGATTGCACCGTGTATTCCGGTGTCCGGGCGGCCCGTCCGGCCCCGGGAGCAGGTCAGTAGAACCGGTTCTATACTTGTGCCGCCGGGTTCCGGGGCCCACTCCGTGCCGGTCGCCACCACCCACACCACGAACAGCTCTCTCAAGGGGGAACCACCATGGCCCAGCCGGTCATCGTCGAAGCAGTCCGCACTCCGATCGGTAAGCGCAACGGGTGGCTCTCGGGCTTCCACGCCGCTGAGCTGCTGGGCAAGGTCCAGGTGGAGCTGGTCAAGAAGGCCGGGGTGGACCCGGGCAGCATCGAGCAGATCGTCGGGGGTTGCGTGACCCAGGCCGGCGAGCAGGCCTCCAACGTCACCCGCACCGCCTGGCTCAGCCAGGGCATGCCCTACGAGACGGCGGCCACCACCGTCGACTGCCAGTGTGGCTCGGCCCAGCAGGCCAACAACTTCATCGCCAACCTGATCAGCGCCGACTCCATCCACGCCGGCATCGCCTGCGGCGTCGAGGCCATGAGCCGGGTGGGCCTCGGGGCCAACGCCTTCAATGGTCCCGGCAAGTCCCGTCCCGAGGAGTTCCCGTGGGACATGCCCGACCAGTTCAACGCCGCCGAGCGGATCGCCCAGAAGTACGGCATCACCCGCGAGGACGTCGACTGGCTCGGCTTCGAGTCGCAGCGCAAGGCCGCCCAGGCCGTGGCCGAGGGCCGCTTCGACCGCGAGATCGCGCCCCTGGAGGCCCCGGTGGTGGGGGCCGACGGCCCGACCGGCGAGGTCGCCCTGGTCAGCCGTGACCAAGGTCCCCGCGAGACCACCAAAGAGGGTCTGGCCGGCCTCAAGCCGGTACTGCCCGACGGTATGCACCACGCCGGCAACAGCTCGCAGATCTCCGATGGCGCCGCCGCCGTGCTGTGGATGTCCCAGGAGCGGGCCGGCGAGGCCGGGCTGCGCCCCCGGGCCCGGATCGTGGCCCAGACCCTGGTCGGCTCCGACCCCTACTACCACCTCGACGGCCCCGTCGCCGCTACGGCCGACGTGCTGAAGAAGGCCGGCATGACCATGGCCGACATCGACCTCTTCGAGGTCAACGAGGCGTTCGCCTCGGTCGTGATGTCGTGGGGCAAGGTCCACGAGGTCGACTGGGACAAGGTCAACGTGAACGGCGGGGCCATCGCCCTCGGCCACCCGGTGGGCTCGACCGGTGCCCGCCTCATCACCACCGCTCTCCACGAGCTCGAGCGGACGGACAAGAACCTGGCCCTCATCACCATGTGCTGCGGCGGCGCCCTCGCCACCGGCACCATCATCGAGCGCATCTGAGCCACCGACGTCCACCCGGCGCGATCTGCGCGTCGGGTGGGATCGGTGGTTGAGTTGGGGGCATGATCCTGTCGCCCCCGTTCGGGCAGCGTGGCGCGCTCCGGCTGCCGGTCGCCGTCCTCGCCCTCGTCGTGGCCACCGGATGCAGCGTCACCCAGGCCGACGCCGGCTCGGGCGCCCGCTCGACTCCGGCTCTCCCGCACGGCGCCCCGTCGTCGGACTGGACCACCTACGACCAGAACGGGCTACGTACCGGGGTCGACGCCTCGGGAACCTCGTTCTCGCCGACCACGGCAGCGTGGACGTCCCGGGCCTTCGACGGCAGCCTGTACGGGCAGCCGTTGGTGGCCACCGGCCGGGTCTACGCCGCCACCGAGAACAACACCGTCTACGCCCTGTCGGCCGACTCCGGCGCCGTGTTGTGGACGCACCACGTGGCAACGCCCTTCACCCCGTCCACGGTGAGCGGACTCTGCGGCAACATCCTCCCGACCGTGGGCATCACCTCCACCCCGGTCATCGACACCGCCCGCGGCGAGATCTTCGTGGTGGCGGCCGAGCAGGGGCCTGCCCGCGCCTCCCACCACCTCTTCGGCCTCGACCTCTACACCGGGTCCGTCCTCCTGGACGAGGTGGTCGACCCGTCCACCTCGGTCGTCCCCAACCCGGCCTTCGAACTGCAGCGCGCCTCCCTGGCCCTCACGTCCGGCCGGGTGGTCATCGGCTTCGGCGGCAACTCCGGTGACTGTGGCGCGTACCACGGCCTGGTCGTCTCGGCCCCCGAGGACGGTTCGGCCCCGGCGACCTTCGTGGTGGCCGGCCTGCCCGGCGACAACCAGGGCGCGGTGTGGATGGGCGGGGCGGCACCGGTCATCGACGCCCAGGGCGACATCTGGGTGTCCACCGGCAACAGCGCCCACACCGCGTCGAACTCGGCCTACGACAACTCGGACGGCGTGCTCAAGCTGAGCCCGACGGCGTCGCTCCTCGACCATTTCGCCCCGACCAACTGGTACGCGGACAACGCCACCGACGCCGACCTCGGATCGACGTCGCCGACGCTGCTGCCCAACGGGCTGGTCTTCACGGTGGGCAAGTCCCTGACCGGCTACGTACTCCACCAGTCGCCGCTCGGGGGCGTCGGCGGCGAGGTGGCCTCGACGCCCACCTTCTGTGGGAACGACGCCCAGGGCGGCTCCGCCCAGGTGAACGGCACGGTGTACGTGCCCTGCAGCGACGGCTTGCGGGCGGTGACCCCGGCCACGGCGGCTCCGGTGGCCACGTGGAAGACCACCAGCGGCGCCCGCAGCTCGCCCATCGTGGCCGGCGGACTGGTGTGGTCGATGGGAGGGGGCACCCTCTACGCCCTCGACCCGGTGACCGGCCACCAGGCCCAGAGCTTCGACGTGGGCACGCCGACCACCCACTTCCCGTCGCCGGCGGCGGCCGACGGCCTGGTCATCGCCCCTTCGTCGAACCAGCTCCACGCCTTCGTCGGCCCGGCCGGCCTGCCGGGCCCCCCGGCGCCAGCTCCGGCGACCCCTGGCTACTGGCTGGCCGCTTCCGACGGCGGCATCTTCACGTTCGGCGACGCGGCGTTCTGGGGCTCGACGGGGGCGCTGTCCCTGGCCCGACCGATCGTGGGCCTTGCCGCCACCCCCGACCGCCGGGGCTACTGGCTGGTGGCCTCGGACGGCGGCGTCTTCTCCTACGGCGACGCCGGCTTCTACGGCTCGACGGGGGCGCTCCACCTGAACCGGCCCATCGTCGGTATGGCCCCGACGCCCGATGGCCACGGCTACTGGCTGGCCGCGGCCGACGGGGGTGTGTTCGCCTTCGGCGACGCCGCGTTCGCCGGATCGACGGGCGGCATGTCGCTCAACGCGCCGGTGGTCGGGATCGACGCCGGCCCCGATGCCCGCGGGTACCGACTGGTGGCCTCCGACGGCGGGATCTTCGCCTTCGGCTCGGCCCCCTTCTCGGGCTCGACCGGCTCGCTCCACCTGGTCCGTCCCATCGTGGGCGCGGCGGC
>DATCCR010000013.1:0-22428 GCA_036511155.1 Acidimicrobiales bacterium | reverse complement strand
GGTGCTGGCCCTCTGGGCTATCGGTGCACCGGTGGTGGCCGCCCTCACCTTCCGCTGGGAGTAGCGGGGCCGCGGCGGACGGGTGGTGCGGTTCAGCGGCCGCCGACGAGCTTGTGGATCCAGCGGTCGAGCTCGATCTTCGACACCGGACCGATGATGTGGCCGACCACCACGCCCGACTCGTCGATGAAGAACGTGTTGGGCTCGGCGTTCAGTCCGTAGACGCTCGCCGACACCTGGAGGGTGGCGTCCTGGCCGACCGGATAGGTGATGCCGGTCTGGTGGATGAACGGGATGGCGTCGGTCGGCTTGTCGGCGGCGTCCACTCCCACGAACTGGAGGACCGAGCCCTTGGCCTGCTCGGCCTGGGCCGTCGACGCCAGCAACGGGGTCTCCTTCTGGCAGGGGATGCACCACGAGGCGAAGAAGTTGAGGACCACCGGGTGATGGCGGTGCTTACCCAGGGCGTAGAGGTCCACCGGGGCGCCGCCCACCACCGACGGCAGGGTGAAGTCGGGGGCCACCGAGCCCACCGGAACCACGCCCCCGGTGCCGGAGCCCGAGGGGTGCGAGGTGGTGCCGAGTCCGACGAACAGGAACAGGGCCAGGGCGGCGGCCAGCACGAGGCCGACGAGGAAGGCCCGCAGGCGGCGGGGCGGGGACGTGGCCGGTGCGGCAGGGGCCGCGTCAGCGGCAGGGTGGGGGTCAGGCGTGGACTCGACCGACTGGTCGGGCCGGGGATCGGTGGCCCCGGCGTCCGGCGGGGACGTCAACGCCGGACGAAGACGTCGACCGCCATCACGATGAACAGCACCGTCAGGTAGGTGATCGAGTAGCTGAACAGCTGCATCGACGCCTTGGGGGTGGCCTGCATCCACAGCCGCACGGCCATGGCGACGAACCCGATCCCGAGCAGGGCGGCGGACACCACGTAGAGGGCGCCGAGGTGGGCGACCGGAGCCAGCAGCAGGGTGAAGCCGACCATGATCACCGTGTAGACGAGGATCTCGAAGGCGGTCCGCCGGAAGGTGGCCACCACGGGCATCATCGGCACGTGGGCCGCCTCGTAGTCGTCCTTGTACTTGAAGGCCAACGCCCAGAAGTGGGGCGGGGTCCACATGAAGATGACGGCGAAGAGCACGATCGGCGTCCAGGCCAGCGTGTTGGTGACCGCCGCCCAGCCCACCAGGACCGGCATGGCCCCGGCGGCACCGCCGATGACGATGTTCTGCTTGCTCGTGCGCTTCAGCCACAGGGTGTAGATGAAGACGTAGAACAAGGTGGCCGACACGGCCAGCGTGGCCGACAGCAGGTTCACCCACGCCCACAGCTCGACGAAGGCCACGACCTCGAGGGTGATGGCAAAGACCAGGGCGTTGCGGGGGGCGATGACCCCGGTGACCAGGGGACGTTTGGCCGTCCGGTGCATGAGCTTGTCGATGTCCCGGTCGACGTACATGTTGATGGCGTTGGCGCCGCCGGCAGCCAGCGTGCCGCCCAGCAGGGTGGCGATCATCAGCCAGACACCGGGCATGCGGCCCTGGGCCAGGATCATCGTCGGCAGCGTGGTGATGAGCAGCAGCTCGATGATGCGCGGCTTGGTCAGGGCCACATAGGCGCTGACGCGCTCGAAGATCGAGAGGCGGGCCTGAACGGCCACGGCAGGGACGGACATCGTCGTCAAGACTACCCCCAACCGCAGATCGGATTCCTGTCCGCAGGGGGGTGCAACCGACCCGCTCCCGGATGGGCCAGGGGTGGGGTGGGCCGATACCATCGGTGGACGGTGCCTTCCCTTCGAATCAGCCCTCGTGGCTTCCTCCTCCTGAGCCGGATCACCCTGGCGACCATCGTGCTCAACGTGGCCACCGGAGCAGCCGTGCGCCTGTCCGACTCCGGCCTGGGCTGCCCCGACTGGCCGACGTGTGCCCACCAACGGCTGTCGCCCCCGTCGTCACTCCATCCCCGCATCGAGTTCGGCAACCGGATGGTGGTCCTGGTCCTCGTCCTGGCCTGCGGGGCGACCTACGCGGCCTCGTTCCTGCGACAGCCGGCCCGCCGGGACCTCCGGTGGCTGTCCGGGGGCCTCGTCCTCGGCGTGCTGGGCGAGGCCGTGTTCGGGGCCGTCGTCGTCTACACCAAGCTCAACGCCTACGTGGTCATGACCCACTTCATGGTCGGGATCGCTCTGGTCACGGTGTCGGTGCTCCTGTGCCTCCGGGCCACCCACGGGCCCGGCCGGGGGACCCTCGCCGTGTCGAGGCGGACCCTGGTCCTGACCCGGACCTACCTGGTCCTGCTGACCGTGGCCGTGGCCGCCGGGACGGCCACCACCGGGGCCGGGCCCCACGCCGGCGGCAAGGGGGCCAAGCGGGTCGACGTCGGACTGTCCGACATGTCCCGCACCCACGCCGAGATCGTGTGGGTGACGGCCGTCCTCCTCCTCGTCGTCCTCTACGTCCTGTGGAAGTCCGACGCACCGTCCCGGATCCAGGAATCGGGGCGGATCCTGCTCGGCGTCATGGTCGTCCAGGGGGTCGTCGGCTACGCCCAGTACTTCACCCACCTGCCCAGCCTGCTGGTCGGGATCCACGTGGTCGGGGCCACGGCGGTGTTCTCGACGGCGCTGTGGTTCCACCACGGGCTGTCCGACCACCAGCCCGAGACGGTCGACGGCGGCCCGCTCCGGCCTGGTGACGCCGGCGACGCGATCGCCCCGGGAGCGCCCGAGCCCCTCCGCGAGCCGGCATGAGGCTGCCCTCCCGACGACGCCGGGCCACCCGACCCACCGGTCCGACCGGGCGGATGGCGCCGGGCGCGGTGGTACCGCCCGAAACGGCGCCGGTCGGCGACATCGAGACGATCCTGGACCAGGACACCACCTCGGACCGGCCCTGGCTGGTGATCGTGTGGAACGACCCGATCAACCTGATGTCGTTCGTGACCTTCGTGCTCCAGAAGCTGTTCGGCTACTCGAAGGAGAAGGCCACGGCCCTGATGCTCGACATCCACCACAAGGGCAGGGCCGTGGTGTCGTCGGGTACCCGGGAGCGGGCCGAGCTCGACGTCTACCGGCTCCATGAGCACGGGCTGTGGGCGACGATGGAGCAGTCGGGTTGAGCTCGCCCATCAAACGGCGTCGGGACGGTCGCTACGTGGTGCGCCTCGACGCCAATGCCCGGGTGGTGCTGGCCAATCTGGCCGCCCAGCTGCCCGAGGCCCTGGCCACCCGCGACCCGATGGTCCGGCGGCTGTTCCCGCCGGCCTATACGGCGGACGACCAGACGGCGGCCGAGCGGGACTACCGGGAGCTGGTGGACACCGCGCTCGTCAACCACCACACCCGGTCGCTCGAGACCCTGGTGGCCACGGCCGAGGCCGAGTCGCTGAGCGAGGAGGAGTTCGCTGCCTGGCTCGACGCCGTCGGGTCGCTCCGCCTCGTGCTCGGAACCCGGATCGACGTCCACGAGGACATGGAGGCCCCGGACCCCCAGGATCCGATGGCCGCCGAGTACGGACTGTTCGTCTTCCTGGGCGAGCTGCAGTACCTGATGGTGGAGATCCTGGCCGAGGATCTCCCCGACGAGGGGCGGCCCGAAGGGGCCCTCTGATCCCTCTGCTAAAGTCCGGAAGCCCCGTTTGGGATCGAGCCCCCATCGTCTAGTGGCCTAGGACGCTGCCCTTTCAAGGCGGTAACACGGGTTCGAATCCCGTTGGGGGTGCTGTACTCCCCAGCGTTCAGTAATGCTGGTTGGGGACCTGTGGTGCAGTTTGGAGTGCACGCCGCCCTGTCAAGGCGGAGGTCGCGGGTTCAAATCCCGTCAGGTCCGCCACCCCGGAGCTCCCTCGTGGAGGTCCGGGGCGAGGTCGGGTAGCTCAGTTGGTAGAGCGCGCGCCTGAAAAGCGTGAGGTCACCGGATCGACGCCGGTCCCGACCACCAGGAAAGTCCAGGTCAGCAGCCCGGCTCCGCCGAGCCGTCAGGACCTCTCGATGCCGAGCCCCCCTGATTCGCCCCTGGGGGCCTACGCCCCCGAAGCCCCGTGACCGGCCTCGTGGCGTTCGAGGTTCGTGCCGCACTTGACGCAGAACCGGGTGTCTTGATCGTGCGGATGCCCGCAACTCGGGCAGTACACCTCGTCGGCATCCGACGCCTCCGCCAGTGCCCGGACACCCGGGGCTTCCGCTCCGGCACCGTCGCCCGCCGCACCATCTCCATCGGACTCGCTCCACTGGGGCGGTGCTCCTCCGACTCCGTTCAGCGGTATCGCCGACATGGTCGCTGCCGGAGGAGCGACCGGCGGGTGCACTTCCGCCCCGACGTGACCGTCGCCCGACACCGCCGGAGTCTTCGACGCGGCATTCCTGCGTCGCCACAGGAGGAACAGGACCACGCCGATCCCGATGATGACGGCGGCACCGGCGGCGATACCGATGTAGAGGGCGGCGTTGCCGGACGAGATCTCATTGGGGTAGTTCTCGATCGACAGCTGCTTGTACTGCTGCGCGCTCACGTTGTTCGGCTCGACGGCGAGAACCTGATTGAACCCGTTGACGGCGTCGTGGTAGTGCCGCCCGTAGAACGCCGTGAGCCCTTGGCGATACGCCGTATCTGGCGCTCCGAGCCTGTTCGACACGCCGTTGCGCGCCAACAGCGAACGCACCGTCGACGTGGCCGTGATGAAGTTGAATTGCTGCGTCTCGCCCCCGGGCTTGAAGCTGATGGTGCCGACCACCTGGCCCTGTGTGTCGACTGCCGGTCCGCCCGACATGCCGGCGGTGGCGGCAGCCGACACTTCGGTGAACGGAACACCATTCACCGTCTGCTGGCTGCTCGTCTCCCCGTCCTTGAACGAGGGCCGCTGATTGGCGTCGACGACGCCCGACACCGACCCGGCAAATCCTGCGAGCACGATCGGCGTTCCGGTCGGCGGCGTAGTCGTGGCGACGGCAACAACAGGTAGCTCAGAAGAGGTCTCGACCTTGAGGAGCGCGACGTCACCGTCGGCTTGGGTCTTGAAGTCGACGGCATTGGCCACCTGCCCGCTCGATCCACCGGACATGCCGGTGGTGTAGACGGTCACCGTCCGCTCCGGAGGAGAGCCGCTTTCGGTACCTTCGACCTTGCCGGTGTTCTCGATGACCTGCCGCAGTGCGGCGACCTCTTCCGACGTGTACGACCATTTCGATTTGTACTCCGAAATGAAGGCGTCGATCACGTCCGCCTTACCACCACTGGTCATGCTCTGGTCGTCGATGCAGTGGCCTGCGGTCACGACGTATCCGTTGGAATTCGCGATGAATCCCGAACAACTGGTGTCCACTTCGAAGGGACCGATCCAACCGTCGTGGGTATAGGTCACGCCACCCGGCAGGTCGAGCGATGAGGGGAAGTCGACATACCCCTTCCAGTGGACCCCCACATTGACCACGCTCGGCGATGCGATCGCTTCCGCGAGCTGCGTGGGCGAAGCCGTCGGAATCTGAGGCGCCGCCGAGGTCGCCCCGGCCGTGCCGGGCGGCGAGAGCAGGACGAAGCCGACGAGTAGAACAAGCCCGACCGAACTGCAGTTCGCCCGTGTGCGCATGCGCCCTCCTCCGCCGGATCACCCACGCCCATGATCGCCTCGGAGGCGTGCGTACCGACTGTCGTGGTCTTCGCCCGGCCGTCGGGCAACAGCTCTCGGTGATCATCGTGATGGCCGGAGCTCGGAGTTCCTAGGGTCGCAAGTCCCGTTCCTCACCGCGTGACGAGATACGTCGCGGGCAGCCACTCGGCAACCTGCACGGACTCGAACGGAAAGCGCCGTTCGAGTGGAGCAACTTCCGGGACCGGGTCTGGCTCTGCCGGGCGGGGGAGGAAGCTCTCATTCGCCGTCGCGGACGCACCACCCACCGACCTCCGCCACCTTCCCACTAGTACATGACCATCCGGTCAGGTACTGTGTGGGTCATGATCACCACGTCCGCCGGCGATGTCGCCGTCCACACGACGGGCTCCGGACCTCCCCTCGTTCTGCTCCACGCCAACGGGTCCGACCACCGGGACTACGAGGCCGTCCTACCCGCACTCCGCTCCCACTGGACCGTCCACCAGGTCGACTGGCCAGGGCACGGCACCTCGGGGCAGGCGACGGACCCGACTGCCTGCGGCTTCGCCGAGGCACTCCCGGACGTCCTGCTGGCACTCGGGGACGTCCCGGCCGTCGTGGTCGGCAACTCGGTGGGTGGCTTCGCCGCCCTCCGAACGGCGGCCCGGCGCCCCGAGCTGGTCCGGGCGCTCGTCCTGGTCGACCCCGGGGGCTTCACGCCTCGATGGATCGGCACCACACTCGCCTGCCGGGCCATCGGCACCGCGCCCCTGGCCCGCCGCGCCTACACGTTCCTCCCCCCGGTGTCGCTGCGCCACCGGAACGAGTGGACAGCGCGGGCGATCGGGCGGTCACGACAGGGGGCCTGCGACCCTGATCGGATCGCCCTGTTCGCGTCGGTGTGGCGGAGTTTCGCCGATCCCGACCACGACGCCCGGCCCGATGCGTCGTCGATCACCGCACCGACACTGCTCGTCTGGGGCACGCAGGATCCCGTCCTGCCCTGGGCGGTCGATGGCCGACGGGCCCGTCGGGCGCTGCCCGGGGCCGAGGTGGCCACCCTGCGGTGTGGGCACCAACCCTTCATCGAACGGCCGGAGGAGTTCCTCGCTGTCGTCGATCGGTTCCTCGCGCCGATCCTCGCCGATACCCCCGAGCGGCTCCGTTGACCACCACGTACGCAACGGCCTCGGTCGGCGCCAGGCACCGGGTCGCCGGCGTGTCGGACACCCGGTTCGTGCCGGTGTTCCCGTCGGTCCCGGTGCAGCGGTGAATGAACCGCCCGTCCAGCGACGGGGTCCGGGCAGCCGGGCTGACGAGCGGCACCCTACCCGTCACCAACTCCTCGACGGCGCCCTCACGGTGGCCGAGAACCGCGGTCTGGCCGAGCTGTCGATCTCGGAGGTCACCAGTGCGGCCGGTGTGGCCAAGGGCACGTTCTACGTCCACTTCCCCGACCGGGACGCCGTGATCGTCGCCCTCCACCGCCGGTTCCACGACGACCTCTTCACCCACATCCTGCAGGCCACGGGCGACCTGGCTCCGGGGGCGGCGAGGCTCGAGGCCCGACTGACCGCGTTCCTGGACGCCTGCCGTCGGTCCCAGGGAGTACGGGCCATGCTGCTCGACGCCCGCGCTCTCCCCCTACTGCGGGATGAACGCCGGCGGCGCGACGGTGCCGCGGCGGCGGTCATCGCCGACGACTTACGGGCCATCCGCCCGACCGGACACGAGTCGGCAACCGCCCATCTCCTGGTGGCCGCCACTGTCGAAGTGGCCGACCGGGAACTCCACGAACGGCGCCGGATGCCCGCGCTCCGCGCGGCACTGCTCGACCTGGTCTGATCGGATCCATCCTCCCGGTCCCTCGGAAATGGATCCCCGGCCCCGGTGTTGACATCGGATGTATTGCGATATATCGTGATCGTATAAGAGCGGTCCGAATGCACCGCACTGCGAATCCCGACACCGGCTGACCGACCGGCACAGAACCGAACGAGGAGATGTACCTGATGCATGGACACACGAGACACGACTCAGCACACGCCGGACACCACGGACCCCACTTCGGCCCGCCCTTCCCCGAACGGGCCGACCTGTTCGCCGGCGCCACCCGCGGCCGTGGCCGCGGCAGGGGCCGGGGGCGTCCGGACGGATTCGGACCCGGCTTCGGCCGGCACGGCGGGTACGGGCCCGGCTTCGGCCGCGGACCCAAGGCCCGTCGGGGCGACGTCCGCGCCGCCATCCTCGCCCTCCTGACCGAGGAGCCGATGCACGGCTACCAGATCATCACCGAGCTCGTCGAGCGCAGCGGAGGGGTCTGGCGTCCGAGCCCCGGCTCGGTCTATCCGACCCTCTCGGCCCTCGAGGACCAGGGCCTGGTGACCGCCGACAGCTCGGGAGGACGTCGGGTCTTCTCCCTCACTCCCGAGGGCCACACCGAGGCGGAGGCAGCCGGCGACGGCCCCACCCCCTGGGAGGAGGCCGCCGGTGGCGACCGCTCGGTCGTCGATCTGATGAACCTCATGGTCCAGGTCATGAAGGCCACCAAGCAGGTGGCCCAGGCCGGCAGCCCCGGCCAGGTCCGGACCGTGGGCGAGATCCTCACCGACACCCGTCGGAAGATCTACCTGGTCCTCGCCGACGGCGACCCCGCCGACGCCGACGAAGCGGGCCAGGAGGCCTGAGGGAGCGACCGGTGGGGCGCTCCCCCGACCCACCGGGACACGCCAGGTGCAGTACCGACACGGCGTCCTCCGGGGCGCCGTATCGCGCGCCCGAGCCTCCTCCCCTGAGGGGTGGGACCCGGACAGGACCGTGCGCGGCTTGCTAGCTTTCGCGGCACCGCACGCCCAGGAGGCACCGTGACCCCGTCCCCACCGCCCGACAGCCAGCTGTCCACCCGCCGCCTGACCGAGCTCGGCTTCTACGGCCTGGCCGGCCAGCCCGAGAGCTCACGCGACCTGGTCGGCGAGGTCCGCACCGGCGAGGCCCTCGGACTCGGCTCGGTCTTCCTGTCCGAACGGTTCGACAAGAAGGAGATCGGCGTCCTGTCCGGGGCGGCCGGAGCGGTCAGCGAGGAGCTCACCGTCGTCACGGCGGCCACCAACCACAACACCCGCCACCCGATGATCACGGCCGGGCTGGCCCGCACCATGCAGAGCCTGACCGGCGGCCGGTTCGTCCTCGGCCTCGGCCGGGGGATCCCCATCATCCAGGACACCTACGGCATCCCCCGCATCACCACGGCGGCCCTCGAGGACTTCGCCGGGATCATGCGGCGCCTCTTCCGGGGCGAGTTCATCGTCGGCCACGACGGCCCGGCCGGCTCGTGGCCCGTCCTCTACCTGGCCGCCATCGACGAGCACCTGCCCCTCGGCCTGGTGGCCTTCGGGCCCCGGTCGCTGGCGCTCGGTGGGCGCTGCTTCGACGAGGTCATCCTCCACACCTTCTTCACCGAGGAGACCACGCAGCGGTGCGTGGCCACCGTCAAGCAGGCGGCCGAGCAGGCCGGCCGGGACCCGGCCGAGGTGAAGGTCTGGTCATGCCTCGCCACCATCGGCGACCACATCCCCGGCGACCTGGCGCTGATGAAGTCGGTCGGCCGACTGGCCACCTACCTGCAGGGCTACGGCGACCTCCTGGTGGCCACCAACGGGTGGGACCCGGCCGTGCTCGAGCGGTTCCGGGCCGACCCGGTGGTCTCCGGGTTCCTCGGGGGCATCGACTCCAACGCCACCACGGGACAGCTCGAGCACATCGCCACCCTGTTGCCCGACGAGTGGCTGGCGGCCAGCGCCACGGGCAGCCCCGAGGCGTGCGCCGCCACGGTGCGCGGCCAACTCGACCTCGGGTGCGACGGCGTCATCCTCCACGGGGCCACGCCGACCGAGCTCGCCCCGGTGGTGGCCGCCTACCGGGCCGGCTGAGCCGCCGGACCCACCGACGGACCCCGGACGTGCGGGACCGGGTCAGCGGCTCCGGCCGTGGACCACGCCCATCAGCTTGGCGGTCAGCTCGGTCGCCTTGTCGGGCCGGGCGAAGCTGGTCAGGTTGACCGGCAGGGCGAACCGCTGCGAGGTCACCGCTTTCGGGCGGGTGAACTCGCGCAGGCCGTCGGGGCCGTGGATCCGTCCGAAGCCCGACTCGCCCACGCCGCCGAAGGGCAGGCCCGGGACCATGGCGAAGGTCATGATGGAGTTGACCGAGGTCATGCCCGACCGCATACGGCGGGCCAGCTCGACGCCGCGCTTGCGGGACTTGGTGAAGATGGCACCGCCCAGTCCGTACTCGGAGTCGTTGGCCAGGGCCAGGCCCTCCTCGATGTCCTTGACCCGGGTGACCGTCAGGGTCGGGCCGAAGGTCTCCTCGCGCACGGCCTCCGCGTCCTCGGGCACGTCGACCAGGATGGTCGGGCCGACCCCGGACACGTCGACGGAGGACTCGCCGCCGACCACGGCCCGGCCGCCACGGGCCACCGCGTCGGTCACATGGCGGCGGATGGTGTCGACCTGGGACGGCATGGTAGGCGGGCCCCACGAGGCGCCCGCTCCCGAACCGGGGGTCAGGTTCTTGGCCTTGGTGGTCAGGATGTCGACGAAGCGGTCGTAGGCGGCGTCGGCCACGTACACCCGCTCGGTGCCGATGCACGTCTGGCCGCCGTTGGACATCCCGCACCACAGGGCGGCCTCGGCCGCCGCGTCCAGGTCGGCGTCGGCGTCGACGAGCAGTGCGTCCTTACCGCCGCACTCCATCAGCACCGGGACGAGCCCCTCGGCGCAGGCACCCATGACCTTGCGCCCGGTGGCCGCGGAGCCGGTGAAGGCGATCTTGTCCACGCCGGACCGGCACAGGGCGGCACCGGTCTCGCCCAGCCCGGTCACCAGGAGGAACACGTCCCTGCCTTCAGGTACCGCACGGGCCCAGGCGTCGACCAACCAACGACCGATGGCCGGCGTGTACTCGCTCGGTTTGAAGACCACGGCGTTGCCGGCGGCCAGGGCGTAGGCGATGGAGCCCATGGGGGTGAAGACCGGATAGTTCCAGGGGCCGATGACGCCGACCACGCCGAGTGGCTGGTACTCGACCGAGGCGGCGTGGTGGGCGGCCATCATCCCCGATGGCACACGGCGGGGCCCGAGGACCTTCTTGGCGTGACCCGAGGCCCAGGCCAGGTGATCGATGACCAGGGTGGTCTCGAGCACCGCGTCACCGTGGGGCTTGCCGTTCTCCCGGTGGATGAGATCGGCCAGCTCGTCGATGCGGCGGGCGATCTCGGACTTGTAGCGGCGGAGGTGGGTGGCCCGACCGTCGAACCCGAGCGAGCGCCACCACAGGGCGGCCACCTCGGCCCGGGCCACCACCCGGCGGACGGACTCGGCGTCGTCGACGGGGAAGGTGTCGACCACCGCGCCCGAGCCCGGCTCGAGAGAGTCGAAGGTGGCGACCGGTTCGGTCAGGACGGGACGGAGCTGCTCGATGCTGGCCATCGGCTCAGGCTATCGACGCTCCGGCGCCGGTGCGCCCCGCCGCCGGGCAGGACGCCTGCGCAGGCCGCCTCAGGCGCCTTCGTACCCGAAGCCGAGGTCGGGAGCGGTCAGCAGTGCCCGGAAGGTCAGTCCCTCCGCCGCGGCCATGGCCGCGCACGTTCCGCCCCGGTCGACCACGGCCACCAACAGGACCGGCACGGCGCCGAACTCCCGCACGGCGTGGGCCGCCTCGAGCAGCGAGGTGCCCCGGGTAACCGTGTCCTCGGTGATGACCACCTTGTCGCCAGGATCGAGGGCGCCGGCGATGCGTCCGCCGGCCCCATGGTCCTTGGCCTCCTTGCGGACGCTGAACGCCTTCAGGCCGCGGCCCCGGGTGGCGGCCACCCCGGCGGTGATGAAGGCCACCGGGTCGGCACCCATGGTCAGGCCGCCGATGGCGTCGGCGTCGTCCGGGATCACCGACAGGATCCCGTCGGCCACCAGCACCATGGCCTCGGGCCGGCACACCGACTGCTTGGAGTCGATGAACCACGTCGACTTCCGGCCCGACTTGAGGGTGAAGTCGCCCCGCTTGACCGAGTGTTCGAGCAGGTGGGCACGGAGTCCCTCGAAGGCGGTGTCGGGCAGGGATGTCGTCATGATCGGGCCTCTCCTCGGGTGTCGCTTCCTCGGGTGTCGCGGGGCGCCACGGGTCCGACGCGGCTCAGGCCCCGGACGGCCACAGCGGCGGGCCGGTGAGGTCGACCCCGTGCTCGCCCGCCTCCACCCAGCCGACCACGACGGGGTCGACACCGGCGCCGGCCAAGGCGGCCAGGGCGGCGTCAGCCGTCCCCTCGGACACCGCCACCACCATCCCGAGCCCGAGATTGAACACCCGGGCCATCTCCTCGTCGTCCACCATGCCGAGCCGGCGGATCTCGGTGAAGATCGGCGGGATCTCCCACGAACCCCGGACCAGCACGGCCCGGCAGCCCTCGGGCAGGGCCCGGGGGATGTTGCCATCGAACCCGCCCCCCGTGATGTGGGCCACGGCGTGCACGTCGGCGGCGGCCATGGCCGCCCGCACCGCCGGGGTGTAGATGACCGAGGGGCGGAGCAGCTCGTCGGCCACCGTGGTCGTCGCCCCCGGCCAGGCCGGGTCGGAGTAGTCCAGACCGGCCCGCTCGAGCAGGACGTGCCTGGCCAGGGTGTAGCCGTTGGAGCGCAGTCCGGGCGAGGGCAGGCCCAACAGGATGTCGCCGGCCACCACGCGCTGGGGCCCCAGGAGCTCGTCGCGCTCCACCACCCCCACCGCGAAGCCCACCAGGTCGAACTCGTCGGGCGACATGATCCCGGCGTGCTCGGCCATCTCGCCTCCCAGCAGGGTGGCACCCACCTGGCGGCAGCCCTCGGCCACCCCGGACACCAGGTCGGCCATCCGGGACGGCTCCACGTTGCCGGTGGAGATGTAGTCGAGGAAGAAGAGCGGCTCGGCCCCCTGGCAGACCAGGTCGTCGACGCACATGGCCACCAGGTCGATGCCGACCGTGTCGAGCCGGCCCGTGGCCTCGGCCACCGCCGCCTTGGTGCCCACCCCGTCGGTGCCCGACACCAGCACCGGCTGGCGGTAGCGGGTCATGTCGAGTGCGAAGAGGCCGCCGAAGTCGCCCAGGCCGCCCAGGACCTCGGGGCGGCGGGTGGAAGCGACCATGGGCTTGATGAGGTCGACGGCCCGCTCGCCGGCGTCGATGTCGACCCCGGCCGCCGCGTAGGTGGCGGGGACGTCGGAGGACGGGCCGCTCACGCCGTGGGGGAGCCGGCGACCGCCGTCACGATGGGCCGCTCGGTGATCGCCACCTTGACCTCCACCGGCACCGGATAGGTGCCGGTCAGACAGGCGTCACAGAAGCCGGCGCCGGGGGCGTCGATGGCCTCGACCAGGTGCTCGAGGGTCAGGTACTCGAGGGAGTCGACGTCGAGGAACTCGCAGATCTCGTCGATCGACTTGATGGCCGCCAGCAGTTCGGTGCGGTCGGGAGTGTCGATGCCGTAGAAGCACGGCCACTTGAAGGGAGGCGAGGAGATGCGCAGGTGGATCTCGGTGGCCCCGGACTCGCGCAGCATCTTGACCATGGCCCGGGTGGTGGTGCCCCGGACGATCGAGTCGTCGACCACGATGACCCGCTTGCCGGCGATGTTCTCGCGCAGGGGGTTGAGCTTGCGGCGTACGCCGTTGGCCCGTTCGGCCTGGGTCGGGGCGATGAACGTGCGGCCGATGTAGCGGTTCTTGACCAGGCCCTGGCCGTAGGGGATGCCGGAACCGAATGCGTAGCCCTCGGCGGCGGGCACCCCGGAGTCGGGCACGCCCATCACCAGGTCGGCCGGGACGGGACGCTGGGTGGCCAGCAGCTGGCCCATCCGGCGTCGTGCGCCGTGGACCTCGTTGCCGTACAGCTTGGTGTCGGGACGGGCGAAGTAGACGAACTCGAAGATGCAGAGCCGGGGGTCGAGTCGCTCGTCGGGGAAGGGGCGCTCCGAGCGGACCTCCTTGCCGTCGATGATCACCATCTCTCCGGGCTCGAGCTCGCGGATGAAGGTGGCGCCGATGACGTCGAGGGCCGGCGACTCCGACGCCAGGACCCAGCCCTGCTCGAAGTCGTCGGTGGCGTCGAGGCGGCCGAGGCAGAGCGGGCGGAAGCCGTTGGGGTCGCGCACCCCGATGATCCGGTCGGCGTCGATGAGCACGAAGGAGAAGGCGCCCTCGACGCTGGGGAGGACCCGCATCAGGGCTTCCTCGAGGTCACTGGCGTGCTCGGCCCGGGGGCGCTCGGGCAGATCGGGCGGGAAGGCCTGGGCCAGCAGCTCGGCCACCAGGTCGCTGTCGGAGGAGACCAGGCCGGGCAGCATGTTGGCCTGGCCGGCCAAGGCGTCGGTGTTGGTCAGGTTGCCGTTGTGGGCGAGGCCGAAGCCGGCACGGCCCACGCCCCGGAAGACCGGCTGGGCATTGATCCAGTCACTCGAGCCCGCCGTGGAGTACCGGGTGTGGCCGATGGCCAGATGGCCGCGGAGACCGGAGAGCTTCCGCTCGTCGAACACGGTGGTGACGAGCCCCATGTCCTTCATCACCGTGATCAGGTCGCCGTCGCTGACGGCCATGCCGGCCGACTCCTGGCCACGGTGCTGGAGTGCGAAGAGGCCGTCGAAGGTGAGGTGTGCGACGGGCCGCCCCGGGGCGTAGACCCCGAAGACGCCGCACGCTTCCTTGGCCTCCATCATCGGTTGGTCACCGCACACACCGGGGCTCGTCGGACAGGCCAGACGTGATCGCGCACTGTGATGCATCGACCACGTGTTCACTCTAGTGCCACCCGCCCGGAGTCCGCCCATCGTCGAATCGGTCCGACGGCATCCGAAACACCTGTTGGCGGTCGCCACCCTCGGGACCTGCAACACGTGTTCCCCAAAAACATATGACACGCTGGACTTTTGCTTGCTAGGTTGCGCCAACTTCCTAGCGAGAGAGTCGGGCACCACATGCGTTCGAAGTTGACGGCAGGGTCGGGCGGGATGCGCAGGTCGGGGACTCGTCTCCTCGTCGGGACCGGGGTGTTGGTGGCCTCCGCCCTCGGGGTGGCGCTCACGACCACTCCGGCGACGGCCACGGCCGCTCCGCAGGCGCAGATCACGGGGGCCAGCCTCCGTGCCGCTTCTTCCAGCACCGCCTCCGCCGGCCTCCACCGGGCTGCCACGGGGCACGCTGCCCAACCGAGGGACTTCGGCCCCTCATGCTCCTTCAACGGCTCGTCGGCGCCGGTCATCGCCACCTCACCGGGCGGCACCGTGTCGATCTCGTGCTCGGGCTGGACCCCGTTCGACTCGATCATCGCCGGCGAGATCAGCCCGCTCGCCCTCGTGTCCGGCAGCGCGGACGACACCGACACTGCCGATCTGCAGTACTTCACCTCTGACGGTGCCGGCAACCTCTCGGCAACGTTCACGGTGCCGAACCCCTTCGTGGCCAACGACCCGGCTGCCGTGTGCCCACCGACCAACGCCCAGGTGGCGGCCGGTCTGCTCCGATGCGGGCTCCTGGTGACGGACGGGGTCGACAACTCACCGGGTTACGTGGGCAACGCCCTCGTCGCCTTCGACTACCCGCCCCCGGCCGCCCCGACGGCCGTCGGGATCGCCGCCACTCCGAACGGGGGCGGGTACTGGATCGCCTGGTCGAACGGGAGGGTCTCCGACCACGGCAGCGCCGGCAACTTCGGTGACGCCTCCAACCTGACTCTGGCCGCCCCCGTCTCCCACATCGTGGCCACACCCAGCGGCCTGGGCTACTGGCTGGTGGCCAGCGACGGTGGCACGTTCGCCTACGGTGACGCCGGATTCTTCGGCTCGATGGGCGGGACACCGCTCAACCGACCAGTGGTAGACCTGGCCCCGACCAGTGACGGGAAGGGCTACTGGCTGGTGGCATCGGACGGTGGCATCTTCGCCTTCGGCGACGCCAACTTCCACGGCTCGATGGGCGGGCAGTTGCTCAACCGGCCGGTGGTCGGCCTCGCCCCCGACGACGCGACCGGCGGCTACTGGGAGGTGGCCACCGACGGCGGCATCTTCGCCTTCGGTGCCCCGTTCCTCGGATCGACCGGCAACCTCCGCCTCAACCAGCCCATCAACGGGATGTCCTCGACGACCGACGACGGCGGCTACCTGTTCGTGGCCTCGGACGGGGGGATCTTCGCCTTCGGCGACGCCGGCTTCTACGGTTCAGCCGGCAACCTGGCCCTCAACGCACCGGTGGTGGGCATGGCGCTCGACCCGACCACCGGCGGCTACTGGTTGCTCGGAGCGGACGGCGGCATCTTCGCCTACCACTGCCCGTTCTACGGGGCCGGCTGAGCCCGGACCGAACGGGGCCGGCTGAGCCCGGACCGAATGGGGCCGGCCGATCCGGCCCCCGATCGCAGTGCACCGGCCGGGCGTCGTGCCCGGCCGGTAGCGTCCCTCGGGTGATCGACCTCCACACCCACTCGACCGTCTCCGACGGGAGCGAGGAACCCGAGCGGATCGTGGAGCTGGCCCACGAGGTCGGGTGCTCGGCAGTGGCCCTGACCGACCACGACTCGCTGGCCGGGCTCGCCCGGGCCCGGGCCCGGGCCGACGAACTGGGCATCCGCCTGGTGCCCGGGTGCGAGGTGTCGTGCGTGCCCATCGCCAGCGGCGGCGTCCACGTGCTCGTCTACTTCGTCGACGACCCGACCAGCCCGCTCGGCGTCGAACTCGACCGCCTGCGCGACGACCGCCGCGCCCGGAACCTCGCCCTCGTCGACCGGCTCAACGCGCTGGGGATCCCGGTGACCTTCGACCTGGTGGCGGCCCACGCCGGCACCACCGAGGGGATCGGACGGCCCCACTTCGCCCAGGCCATGGTCGACGTCGGGGCGGTCGGTTCGGTCGACGAGGCCTTCGAGCGCTACCTGGCCAACGGCGGCGCGGCCTATGTTCCGAAGGGCCGTCTGACCGTGGCCGACGTGTCCCGCCTGGCCCGCGACTCAAACGGCGTGGCGGTACTCGCCCATCCGACGACGGTCGGCCTGACGGGCGATGCCCTGGCCGGGGCGGTGCGGGAGATGGCCGCGGCCGGGCTCGGCGGCCTCGAGGCGGTGTACGGCCGGTACTCCCCCCAGCTACGGACCGACATGGGCAACCTGGCTCGACGGTTCGACCTGGTGCCGACCGGCGGTTCCGACTTCCACGGGGCGACCAAGCCCGACCTGTACGTGGGGACGGGGACGGGCGACCTCAAGGTGCCCGACCGGGTGCTCGACCAGCTCGAAGCGGCCCGCCCGGTCTGAAACGAGCCGCCCGGACCGGCTGAGCCGGACGCCGCCCCCGGGCCTCAGTTGCTGACGGGAGCGAGGTCGTCGAGGAGGTCGGGCAACCGGGTCCGCCAGGCATCGATGGCCTGCTCCAGCACCACGTCGACCAGGTCGTCGATGACGATGCGGTCGCCGCCGGCGGTGCCGAGCACCCGGAAGCCCACGCCGGCGTCGGCCGCCCGCGACAACAGCTGGTGGGAGTCCGTGGTGCACACGACCACCCGGGACGGGGTCTCGCAGAACAGTTCGTGGTGGTCGGCCACCCCGGAGACCTGCACGCCGATGCCCGACCGCACGGCCAACTCGGCCAGGGCCACGCCGAGTCCGCCTCCGGACACATCGTGGATGCCCTGGACCAGGCCCTCGCCGCCGGCCACGCCCTCGGCCACCAGGGCGGCCACGAAGTCGACCAGTCGCGAGTGTCCGGCCAGGTCGATCGACGGCAGGGTGCCGTTGCGATGGTGGCGGAGCTCGACGGCCCAGCGCGAGCCGGCCAGCGACTGCGGGTTGTGGCGGGTGTCGGAGCGGCCGATGCTGGCGTCCAGCATGACCAGCGTGCCGCCGTCGACCAGGGAGATGCCCGGCGGCCGGGCGGCCAGCCGCTCGATGAGGCCGAGGGCACCGATGACCGGCGTCGGGTCGATGTCCTTGCCGTAACTCTCGTTGTAGAGGCTGACGTTGCCTCCGATGACCGGCAGGCCGAGGGCCAGGCAGGCCTCCGACATCCCGTCGATGGCCTCGGACAGCTGCCACATCACCTCGGGATGCTCGGGGTTGCCGAAGTTGAGGCAGTTGACCACGGCCTTCGGGGTGGCACCCGAGCACGCCAGGTTGAGGGCGGCCTCGGCCACCGTGGCGGCGGTGCCGGCCCGGGGGTCGAGGGAGCACCAGGCCGGATTGGAGTCGGTGGTCAGTGCCAGGCCGCGCTCCGATGCCGGCAGTCCGGGGGCGGCCAGGCGCAGCACGGCGCTGTCGCCGCCGGGGCCCTCCACGGTGTTCAGGAACAGCTGGTGGTCGTACTGGCGGTAGACCCAGGACGGGTCGGCCAGCAGGGCCAGCACGTCGTGGCCGCAGTCGGCCGGGGCCGCCAGGGCACCGGGGTCGTCGGCCAGGCGCGCGTCCTGGTCGGACGGGCGGGCGATCGGCCGTCGGTAGAGGGGGGCGTCCTCGCTGAGGGCCACGGCCGGCACGTCACCGAGGACCGGACCGTCGAACCCGTCCATGATCCGGAGCCGACCGGGCGCGCCCTCGGGCGCCTCGGTCACCTTGCCGACCACGGCCGCCCGGACCTCCCACTTGGCACAGAGCTCCTGGACCCGGGGGAGGTCCTCGGGGGTGACGATGGCGAGCATCCGCTCCTGGCTCTCGGAGGTCATGACCTCGTAGTCGACCATCCCGGGTTCGCGGCGGGGCACGGCCGACACGTCGACGTCCATCCCCACGCCGCCTCGGGCCGCGGTCTCACTGGTTGCGCACACCAGGCCGGCGCCGCCGAGGTCCTGGATGCCGACCACCAGCTTGGCGTCCAGCAGCTCGAGGCACGCTTCGATGAGCCGCTTCTCCTCGTAGGGGTCGCCGACCTGCACGCTCGGGCGCTTGGCCGCCTCCTCCGCCTCGTCGCCACCGCCGAACCCGGCCGAGGCCAGCACGCTGACCCCGCCGATGCCGTCACGCCCGGTGGACGAACCGAGCAGCACGGCCAGGTTGCCGGGGCCCGACGCCTGGCCCAGCACCAGTCGATCGGTGGGCAGGACGCCCATGCAGAGCACGTTGACCAGGGGGTTCTGGCTGTAGCAGGGGTCGAAGGTGAGCTCGCCGCCGATGGTGGGCACCCCCACCGAGTTGCCGTAGCCGGAGATGCCGGCCACCACACCCTCGATCAGCCACTGCTGCTTCGGCTCGGTCGGGTCGCCGAAGAACAGCGGGTCCATCACGGCGATCGGCCGGGCGCCCATGGTGAAGATGTCACGCAGGATGCCGCCGACGCCGGTGGCCGCCCCCTGGTACGGCTCGATGGCCGAGGGGTGGTTGTGGGACTCGATCCGGATGGCCACGGCGATCCCGTCGCCCGCGTCGATGACACCGGCATTCTCCCCGGGTCCGACCAGCACATGGGGGCCTTCGGTGGGGAGGCGCTTCAGATGGATCCGCGACGACTTGTAGGAGCAGTGCTCGCTCCACATGACAGCGAACAGGGCCAGCTCGAGGTGGTTGGGCGCCCGGCCGAGGATGGTCTCGACCTCGTCCCGCTCGCCGTCGGTGAGGCCCAGCGCTCGGTGCAGCGGCTCCCCCGTGTCGGTCACCAGGTCGGCCTGCTCGTCTGCGGTCGGGTCCATGGCCCGAAGGATACCTGTCCGCCACGCCGGTCCCGATGCCCCGGCCGGCCCGCCGAACGCCCTCCGGCGACGCATCCGCCACCGTCGGTCAATAGGGGCAGAACCGGCACCGAATTGGCCGTATGGCGTCTGCAGCAGGCGTCGATGGTGGCCGTAACCCCCGTTGCATTCCTACGTCACTCCACCAGGAATGGCACCTATGGGTTGCCTAGGGAAATCCCGGTAGTGCAGTCCTCGGCAACGCTCGATCACCCGAACTGCAACGGTTCCGATGCACACCAATCCACAAGTAGGCGTACGATGTTGGATAGCATTAGTCATGTAGTACCGTAGTGATTTGTCATAAATACCCAACTCAGGAACCGTGAGAACATGTCAGCAGCAACTGCCCCCAAAGCCCGCAAGAAGACTCCGATGTCCGCCGACCACAAGGCCGCGCTGGCCAAGGGTCGCGAGGAGGGCCGCATCGTGCGCCAGTACCTCGAGGCGCTCGAGTCGACCAAGCCCCGTCGTGGCCGCAAGCGCACCCCGGACTCCATCCGCAAGCGGCTGGCCACCATCGAGGCCGCCCTGCCCGAGTCCGAGCCGCTGAACCGGCTCCACCTGGTCGAGGAGAAGCAGCGGCTCGAGGCCGAGCTGGCCCACAGCGGCGACGTGGTCGATCTGGCCGCCCTGGAGAAGAGCTTCATCAAGGTCGCCCGTCAGTACGGCGAGCGCAAGGGCATCTCGTACTCCGCCTGGCGCACCGTCGGCGTCAGCGCCTCGGTGCTCCAGCAGGCCAAGATCCCCCGGTCGCGCAGCTGATCACCGGCTGACCGGGCGGTGGGGGCCGTGGAGCCCGTCGCAGACCCGAGGAAGTGACGTTCGGACCGGCACCCGCTGCTCAGGCAGCGGGTGCCGCCGCGTCCGCGGTGCGAAGAAGGGCCAGGAGCAGCACGGCGCCGTCCTCGGAGCCGAGCAGCGGATCCGAGGCCCGCTCGGGGTGGGGCATGAGGCCGACCACGTTGCGGCCGGCGTTGCACACTCCGGCGATGTCGTCGATCGACCCGTTGGGATTGTCGACGTAGCGGAGCACGATCCGCCCCTCGTCGCGGAGCTGGTCCAACGTGGCCGTGTCGCAGGTGTAGTTGCCCTCGAAGTGGTTGATCGGGATGGCGAGCTCGGTGCCGACCGGCACGCCGGTCGTCAGGGCGGTGTCGTCCCGCTCGACCCGCACGGTGGTCGTGGTGCACAGGAAACGCAGGCCCCGGTTCTTCTGGAGGGCGCCGGGCAGCAGGCCGGCCTCGGTCAGCACCTGGAAGCCGTTGCAGATCCCGATGACCGGGCCGCCGTCTGCGGCGTAGGCGGCCACCGTGTCCATGACCGGCGAGAACCGGGCGATGGCGCCGGGCCGCAGGTAGTCGCCGTGGGCGAACCCACCGGGCAGGATCAGGGCGTCGTAGCCGGCGGCCGACGTGGCACCGTGCCAGACCAGTTCGGCGGTGGCCCCCAGGCGCTCGACGGCCTGGATGGCGTCGTACTCGCAGTTCGTCCCCGGAAAGAGGACGACGCCGATCCGCGGGGCCATCAGGCGGGTGCGCCCGAGGGCCGGACCGTCACCTGCGACTCCTCGATGACCGGATTGGCCAGCAGCCGGTCGGCCACCACGGTGGCCTGGGCCAGGGCGTCGGACTCGGAGGCTGCGGCCAGGTCGAACCGGAACGACTTGCCGGCCCGGACGGCGGTCACGCCGTCGAGGCCGAGGGCGGGCAGGGCCCGCTCGATCGTGGCCCCCTGGGGGTCGGCGATGCCATCACGCAGAAGCACCTCGACCTGCACCGAGAACTGTCGGGAAGCGGCCATGTCAGGCACCGTACCAGTCGGTCAGCGAGCGCCCGCAGACCCGCTCGTAGGCCGCCACATAGCGGACCGCAGTGGCCTCCACGATCTCGGGAGGGAGGTGCGGAGGCGGCGGCCGCTTGTCCCACGGCTGGGCCTCCAGCCAGTCGCGCAGCGCTTGCTTGTCGAACGAGGGCGGGTTGGTGCCCGGCGCGCAGTCCTCGGCCGGCCAGAACCGGGACGAGTCCGGGGTCAGCACCTCGTCGCACAGCGACAGCCTCCCGTCGATGAACCCGAGCTCGAACTTGGTGTCACAGATGACGATGCCCTGCTCCTCGGCCCGGACGGCGGCCCGGGTATAGGCCGCCAGGCACAGTTCTGAGGCCGCCACGGCCGCCTCCTTGCCCACGATGTCGATGGCCTCGGCCATCCCGATGTTGAGGTCGTGGCCCTCGGTGGCCTTGGTCGAGGGGGTGAAGACGGGCTCGGGCAGGGCCTGGGCATGCAGCAGGCCAGGCGGCATGGCCATGCCGTGGACGGTGCCGGAGCGTTCGTACTCCTTGTAGGCCGACCCGGCCAGGTAGCCGCGGACGATGCACTCGATGTCGAGCATCTCGGCCCGGTGGACCAGCATCGAGCGGCCGGCCAGGTGGTCGAGCCCGCCGGGTAGGGCGGCCGCCCCTTCGGGGAAGTCCGCCGTGTCGGCGCTGATCAGGTGGTTGGGCGCGAGGTCGGTCAGCTCCTCGAGCCACGCCGCCGTCATGGCCGTCAGTACCCGTCCCTTGTCCGGGATCGGCTCGTCCATGATCACGTCGAACGCCGAGATCCGGTCGGACGCCACCATGAGGAGGCGGCCGTCGCCGGCGTCGTACAGCTCACGGACCTTGCCGGACGAGAGCAAGGGCAGGGGGGGCGGGGTCATGGGGCGAGCTCCTCCAGGGCATCGGTGAAACGGTGGACGTGGCGCAAGGTGCGGGCCAGATCGAAGGCGGCGTCGAGCTCGTCCTCCGTCAGGGTGACCTCGGGGTCGGCGCCGAGGATCGCCCGGAAGCTGCGGCCCTCCTCCCACGCCGCCCGGGCGTCGCGTTGGACGATCCGGTAGGCGGCGTCCCGGCTGAGGCCCCCGCTGACCAGGGCCAGGAGCACGGACTGGCTGAACACCAGGCCGTGGCTGCCCTCGGTGAGGGTGGCGAGCGCCCGCTCGGGGTGGAGGACCAGGCCCTCGACCAGGCCCTTGGTCTTCTGCAGCATGTAGAGCGTCAGCGTGCTGGCGTCGGGCAGCACCACCCGTTCGACCGAGCTGTGGGAGATGTCCCGCTCGTGCCACAGGGC
>DATCCR010000012.1:0-10109 GCA_036511155.1 Acidimicrobiales bacterium | reverse complement strand
CACCCGCCACGCGGTGTCTCCGGACCGGAACGAGGCGGCGGCGCGGTCGGCGTCGAAGCCGAGCTGGTTGGTGTTGAGTGCGCTGGCCAGGACCCAGCCGGCGATCGACGTGGCGAACCCGCTCACCCGGACGTCGTCGTGATGGGAGTTCCACGACATGGCGATGACCACGGGCATCCCGATGGCCAGGTTGAGCAGGATCTGGCCGATCCATCCGAGGCGCTTGGTGAACGTCCAACGGATCTCGTCGGCCACGTCGCGGACGAGGCCCAGGCGCGGCTCGAGCGCGGCGTCGGGCGGCACCGTCGTCACCTCGGGGGCGTGCCGCAGGTGCGGGCCGACAGTGGGCATGGGTCCCTATCGGCAGATCATCCAGGGAACTCGAGGAGTCACGGTCGCTCAAGAGGACCCGTCGGACCACCGATCTCCAGTGGTCGAACGTGCGTGCCCGGGGCGGGATTCGAACCCGCACACCCTTTCGGATAGTGGATTTTGAGTCCACCGCGTCTGCCATTCCGCCACCCGGGCAGGTGAGGTGCGTCGCGCCACGACGCTACCCCGGGGCCGTGGGCGTGCCGTCGACTTGACCGGACCCGCCATGACCCGGCACCGATGTCGGATCCCGGGCTGCGCATGATCGGGACCCTGTGGTGCGTGCCGGTGGTCCCGGAGTCCCGTGGTCCCTCCCGGTGACCGTCTCTCCATCTCGACGACGACATCAGCCACCTGGTCACGGCGAACGGCTCCGTCGTGCCTGCGGTCGACCTCGGACCGTAGTCTGAGGCCATGGGCGAGCCGACCGCAGGAGGGGGATCACGAGCCCTTCGGTCCTGGTCGGAACTCAGGAGCGACTGCGCACTCGTGTCGGCTGAGGTCTGGATGGTCGACCTCCCGTTCCGGGCGCCGGTCGTGACGTCGGTGGGGACCCACCGGATCCGACCGCTGGTCCTCGTCCGCCTGGTCGGCCGTGGGCCCGACGGGAACCCGGTCGAGGGTTGGGGGGAGTGCGCGGCGCTGGCCGACACCACCTACGACGCCGAGGACGCAGCCGGGGCGTTCGCCGACCTCGAGACCCGGCTCCTGCCCGGCCTGGTGGCGGCCGCCCACGCCTGCGGCGCCGTTCCGCCGGTCGCCCAGCTCGGAGGGCTGAACGGGGGAATCGGCCGACCCCTGGCCTGGGCGGCCCTCGAGATGGCCGTCGCCGACACCCATCTGCGCGGTATCGGTCGATCGTTCGCCGACCTGCTCGGCGTGGCTGATCGACGGGTGACGCCAGGCGCCGTGCTCGGTCTGCCCCGCTCGGTCGGGGAACTCGCCGCCGACCTCGACCGGTTGCGGGCGGCCGGCTACGCCCGGGTGAAGATCAAGGTGGCCCCGGGGTCCGAGGCGATCATCGACCACGCCGTCCGGCCACTCGTGGGATCGGGACTCCTGGTCCAGGTCGACGCCAACGGTGCCTACGGGCCCGATGCCGACGAACGGCTCGGGCTGCTCGACGACCTGGGCCTCGCGTGCATCGAACAGCCCCTCGGGCGGGACGACTTCGACGGCCACCGTCGGTTGGCCGAGGCCCTCGCCACGCCGATCTGCCTGGACGAGAGCCTGGACTCGGCCTCCCGGGTCGTCGAGGCGGTGGAGTCCGGCGCCTGCTCGGTGGTATGCGTCAAGCCGTCCCGTCTCGGCGGCATCGGTGCGGCCCTCGCCGTCGTCGACTGGTGCGAGGCGAGAGGTGTCCCGTGGTGGATCGGGGGGATGTTCGAGTCCGGCTACGCACGGGGGGTGAACCGGGCACTGGCCGCCCTGCCCGGGCCGACGCTGCCCGGTGATCTCGCCCCGCCGCGGTCGTACCTTGCCGCCGACGTCGTCCCGCCGGTGGACGGCGCGGTCGGCGGTGCGACGGGCCGTCTGACCCTGCCCGTCCCCGCCGGACCCGGGATGGGCCCGCCGCCGGACAGTGCGTTCCTGGAGTCCGTGACGACGCGCCGTGTCGTCGTGCAGGCACCGGACGCCTGATCCGGTGACGGAGCTATCCGAAGATTCCTGGGATTGCCTGTAGGAACCCGACCCGGGCGTGCGTACAATTGCCCTCCCATGCTCCGGACCATCATCGAGCGACGGCTCAACGACGCCCACCGGCGGCTGATGCGCGCCCGCGGCGAGCTGGCTATCCTCGACGAGCAGATCGCCGTGGTCAACGAGATGGCCGACGACACCCGCCTGCGGGCCCTGGTGGCCGAGACCCCGGTGGCGGCCAAGGAGCACGACGAGGTGAGCCGCCAGGCCTCGGCCATGCTGCGGACCCGCCAGGCGTTGGTCGAGCAGATCGTCGAATTGGAACGGCGGCAGGACGATCTGCTGGAGCGCCTCGTGGTCGGACCCGGTTGAGGTCCCGCGTCGGGCAGTATGTGGGGCAGCACGTACCAGGACCTGTGAGGATCCGGTCGTGACCGGGTCCGGCGGACACCCGCTCGAGCGTCCCGTGACACCCCGATGCAAGAATCCCGAACCGAGGCAGGAGCACCCATCCCCGTGGCAAGGAGTACAGACACCATGACCAGGCGTGTGGTCATCGCCGAGGACGAGGCGATCATTCGGCTGGATCTCAAGGAGATCCTGCTCGACGAGGGCTATGACGTGGTGGGGGAGACCGGTCGCGGCGACGACGCCGTGGAGCTCGTCCGCATGCACCAGCCCGACCTGGTGATCCTGGACGTCAAGATGCCCGGGGCCGACGGTCTCCAGGCCGCCCGGGACATCCGCGAGCTCGACCTGAAGGTGGCGGTGCTGGTCCTCACCGCGTTCAGCCAGCGGAATCTCATCGACGAGGCCCGCGACGCCGGCGTGGCCGCCTACCTGGTCAAGCCCTTCCAGCGGATCGAGCTCATTCCGGCCATCGACCAGGCCGTTGCCCGCTGCGAGCAGGAGTGGGCCATCGACGCCGAGTCCCGCAAGGCGGTCGACGACGGGATCGTGGGCCAACAGGGCATGGCCGAGGACAAGCTCGAGACCCGCCGCCTGGTCGACGGGGCCAAGGGTGTCCTCATGGAGCGCCACGGCCTGGCGGAGTCGGACGCCTTCTCGTTCGTCCAGAAGACGGCCATGGGCACCCGCTCCCGGATGGCCGACGTGGCCCGCCAGGTCCTCGAGGGGACGCTCGAGCCCTAGGCCGAGGCGACCCTCACCATGCCCACGAAGCCGTCGACCTCATCCTCCACCGCCGGCGAGTCCCGGCCGCTGATCCTGTTGGACGGCATGTCGCTGGCCTTCCGGGCCTACTTCGCCCTGCCGGACACGCTGAAGACCAGCGCCGGGGTGACCACGAACGCCGTGCACGGCTTCACCTCCATGGTGCTCAACCTGGTCAAGGACCACGACCCGGTCGGCCTGGCGGTGGCCTTCGACCTGCCCGGGGGTACCTTCCGGGACGAGATCGTCGACGACTACAAGGGCGGCCGTGACGCCACGCCTGCCGACCTGCCGCCACAGTTCGAGATGATCCGGGACGTACTCGAGTCGCTGGCCATCCCGGTGATCGAGGCCGAGGGCTTCGAGGCCGACGACGTGCTCGCCACCTTGGCCTCCGAGGCCCGCGACCGGTGCCACCCGGTCATCATCGTCACCGGCGACCGCGACTCGTACCAGCTGGTCGAGGATCCCTACATCCGGGTGCTCTACAACCGGCGCGGGGTGAGTGACTATGCGCTCTACGACGAGGCCGGCATCGAGGAGCGCACCGGCGTCCTCCCGCACAAGTACCCGCTGCTGGCCTCCCTGCGGGGCGACCCGTCGGACAACCTGCCCGGGGTGCCCGGGGTGGGGGAGAAGACGGCGGCCAAGCTGATCAACGAGTACGGCGACCTCGACACCCTCTACGCCCACCTCGACGCCTTGTCGCCCAAGCTCCGCCAGAACCTGGCCGAACACGCCGAGCGGGTGCGGCTCAACGCCGAAGTCATCCCGCTCGTCCGCGACGTCCCCCTCGACGTCGACGTCGACCACCTGCAGCTCGGGGGATGGGACCACGAGGAGGCCCGCAAGGCCTTCGCCAGTCTCGAGATGAAGGGAGCCTGGACCCGCTTCGAGTCAGCGATGAAGAGCGGCCTGTTCGGCGTCCCCGTCGACGGGGGGAGCGCCGGCGGGGGAGCGGACGAGGCGGCTCCGACCGAGCCCTTGGACCAGCCGGTCTGGTTGGAGTCACCGGTGTGCGCCGTTCCCTCCGACATCGACCAGGCCTGCTCGGATCTCGTGGCCCTGTTCGGTTCGGTACGGGCCACGACGGGCAACGTGACCCTCGCCCCCCTGTGGGAGGGAGACCCGGGGCGGTCCCCGCTCCTGGCGCTCGCCCTGGTGGCCGAAGCGGTCGACGGCGCCGCCGACCGCCCCACGCCGGCCGTCTACCTCGGGCCCCACACCGCCGGCCACCTCGTCACCGACCCGAGGGTGCTGGCCGCCCTGGCCGACGGCCTGGGTCCCGAGGGCGTGGGTGTGGTGGCCCACGACGCCAAGGAGCTGATGCGCTCGCTCCTGCCCCTCGGCGTCGACATCACCGGACTGGTCATGGACACGGCGGTGGCCGCCTATCTGCTCGACCCGTCCGACGACCGCTACCGGTTGTCCGACCTGGCCCCCCGGTTCCTCGGTGTCGGGGTCGACGACGGCACGGGGGCCAAAGGGCAGGGCGCCTTCCTGCTGGAGGCCGAGCCGGAGAACGCCGATGGTGTCGCGCCGACCGGACTGGACCACACCGGCCTCGGTCTGGTCCGCCTGGCCGCCGTGGTGGCCCGCCTCCGCACCCCACTCCAGGAGGCCCTCGCCGTCATCGGCGAGGAGGAGCTGTTCGCCGGCATGGAACGGCCGCTGGTGCGCGTGCTCGCCCGCATGGAGGTCGTCGGCATCCCCGTCGACCGCGACGTGCTGCGGAACATCGCGGTCGAGCTAACGGCCGAGTGCCAGACGCTCGAAGCCACCATGCACGAACTGGCCGGCGGTCCGTTCAACGTGAACTCGGTCAAGCAGCTCCGCACCGTCCTGTACGAGGACCTGGCGCTGCAGCCCGGTCGCAAGACAAAGACCGGGTACTCCACCGACGCACGCACGCTCGAGTCGCTCCGCGGCCAACACCCGATCATCGAGGTTCTGCTCCGGTACCGCGAAGTGGAGAAGCTCCGGTCCACCTACGGCGAGACCCTGGCCGCCGAAGTGGCCCCGGACGGGCGGATCCATGCCACCTTCCGTCAGACCGTGGCCCGCACCGGACGGCTCTCGTCGGACCGGCCCAACCTGCACAACATCCCGGTACGGACGGACGAGGGCCGGCGCTTCCGCGAAGCGTTCATCCCGTCGGCCGGCCGGCGTCTGCTGGTGGCCGACTACGACCAAGTGGAGCTGCGGGCCATCGCCCACCTGTCGGGCGACCCCGGGCTGACGTCGGCCTTCGAGGCGGGCGAGGACATCCACCGCACGGTGGCCGCCCGGGTATTCGGGGTGGACCGCGACGAGGTCACCCACGAGCAGCGCTCCACGGCCAAGATGGTCTCGTACGGCCTGGCCTACGGGATGGAGGCCTACGGCCTGGCCCAGCGCCTGGCCGTGCCGGTCGAGGAGGCCAAGGGCATCCTCGACGCCTTCTTCGGGGCCTTCCCCTCGGTGCACGCCTACATGGACAACGCCGTGGCCGAGGCCCGGACCAACGGCTACACGGTCACCACCTTCGGGCGTCGCCGTCCGTTGCCCGACCTGGCGTCGTCCAACCACCAGGTCCGCCAGGCCGCCGAGCGCCAGGCCATGAACGCCGGCATCCAGGGCCTGGCCGCCGATCTGTTCAAGATGGCGCTGATCCGGCTCGACTCGGGCCTGGAAGAGGGCGGCTACCGCTCCGACCTGGTCCTTCAGGTCCACGACGAGGTCCTGGTCGACGTCGATCCCGACGAGACCGACGCCGTCCGGGAGCTGACCGAGACGGCCCTGACCGGGGCCGCCGAGCTGTCCGTGCCCCTGAAGGTGGCCATGGCGTGGGGCTCCTCGTGGGCCGAGGCCAAGGGCTGAGCCGACCCGACGGGGGCCGTAGGGTCGCTGACCAGCGGATGCTCCGTCCGGTTGGGGTACGATTGCTCTCCTGCCACAATCGTGTGGCATGTGTCTTGAACGTTCCCGCGCCCGGTCCGTCCGGTCCGTGGGGACGCATCCGTCCGGAAAGCGAGCTACCTACCTGATGTCCGATACCCACGTCGTGCCCACCGGCACCGACCTGCTGTCCCCCGAGGCCATGGGCCACTTCGACGAGAACGGGGTCTACGTCCCCCGTTCCATCACCGAGGACGACCTCGGCGGAGGCTCCCTCGAGGACGCCATGACCGCCACGATCGTCGAGTTCGAGGACGGTGACCTCGTCGAGGGAACCGTCGTCAAGATCGACCGGGACGAGGTGCTGCTCGACATCGGCTTCAAGTCCGAGGGCGTCATCCCCGTGCGAGAGCTGTCGATCCGCAACGACGTCGACCCCTCCGAGATCGTCACCCTGGGCGAGGCAGTCGAGGCCCTCGTGCTCCAGAAGGAGGACAAGGAGGGTCGCCTGATCCTCTCCAAGAAGCGGGCCCAGTACGAGCGGGCCTGGGGCACCATCGAGAAGCTCAAGGAGGCCGACGAGGTCGTCTCCGGCCCGGTCATCGAGGTCGTCAAGGGCGGGCTCATCGTGGACATCGGGCTCCGCGGCTTCCTGCCGGCGTCGCTGGTCGAGTTGCGCCGGGTGCGCGAGCTCCAGCCCTACGTGGGCCGGACCATCGAGGCCAAGATCATCGAGCTGGACCGCAACCGCAACAACGTCGTCCTCTCCCGCCGGGCGTGGCTGGAGGAGACCCAGAAGGAGCAGCGGGGCGAGTTCCTCGTCAACCTCAAGCCGGGCGAGCGCCGCCGGGGCGTGGTGTCCTCGGTCGTCAACTTCGGTGCCTTCGTCGACCTCGGGGGAATGGACGGACTCGTCCACGTGTCCGAGCTGTCCTGGAAGCACGTCGACCACCCGTCCTCGGTCGTGTCGGTCGGCGACGAGATCGACGTCGAGGTCCTCGACGTGGACCTGTCGAAGGAGCGCATCAGCCTCTCGCTGAAGGCCACCCAGACCGATCCGTGGCAGGAGTTCGCCAACTCCCACCAGGTGGGCGAGCTCGTCTACGGCCGCATCACCAAGCTGGTGCCCTTCGGCTCGTTCGTCCAGGTGGGCGACGGCATCGAGGGCCTGGTCCACATTTCGGAGATGGCCGGCCACCACGTCGACCTGCCCGAGCAGGTGGTCACCCCCGGCGAGGAGCTGTGGGTCAAGATCATCGACATCGACCTCCAGCGCCGCCGCATCAGCCTGTCGATCAAGCAGGCCGCCGAAGGTGGCGAGGTGTCCGAGGAGTACCGCGAGGCCTTCGGTGAGCACGCCTACGACGAGGAGGGCAACTACGTGGGCCCGGTCTTTGCCGAGACGGAGTTCACGCCGGAGACCGAGGCGCAGGCCGCCTGGGCCGACTACGTCGCCGAGCACGGTACGGGCGAGGGCGCCCCTGCAGGGGGCGCACCGGTCGAGGCTGCCGCTGAGGCACCCGCCGCTGAGGCTGCTCCGGTCGAGGCCCGTGTCGCCGATGCCGTTGTCGCAGAGGCCCCCGTGGCCGAAGCCGCACCGGTCGCCGAGGCGCCTGTGACGGAAGCCGCTCCCGCCGCCGAAGCGCCGGTCGAGGCCGCTCCTGCCGCCGACGCGCCGGTCGAGGCCGCTCCGGCTCCCGAGGCTCCTGCCGAGGGCTGACTCCGAACGCTTTTCCGGTCGACCACCGACCGGACCCCGGATCCAACGACGGACGGCCCCCCGGGGCCGTCCGTCGCGTCCGGGCTCTACTGGCGACCCGGGTGCCATCCCCTCGCCGGACTCCGGCCGGTGCCCATGCCGTCCCCGGCGGGGTCGACGGTCCCGGTGGGCCACGACGGCGGACACCGACTGGTGACCGGACGGGGCCCGGGGAACTCGGGGTGGGGCACGTTCCAGATCGAAGCCGTCAGCCCGTCACCCGCCCTCGACCAGCGCCGCCAGCCTGGCCAGGGCCATCGACGTTCCCTTGGCGTTGTCCTCACGTGACACGCCGCCAGGCAGTCCCTCGTAGGCGATCGTGACCTCGCAGCCCCCCGTGACGTCGGCCAGGGTCGTGGTGGCCGTCATCGGTCCGGCCATGTCCGGGTCGTCGGTCTCGAACTCCAGTACCTCCACCACCCGGGTGTCGGCCACCAGTTCCGTGAACGTCCCGTGGTAGGTGTCGACGCCCGGTGAGGACTTCCCGCCCGCCGGTCGTTCGTCGTGGGTGAGGGTGACCCGGAGGGTGCCACCGACCACCGGTTCCCAGGCGAGAACACGCGCGGTCATGCCGTCGGGAACCCGCCACCGCTCGATGGAGGACCGGTCCAGGAGTGCCCGGTAGACCGCAGCTCGGTGCGCACGGACGACTCGGGTGGCACCAGGCTCGGGCACGTCTCGATCCTACGGCTGCAACGACAGGGGCGAGCGCGCACGGCAGGCGTAGTGCGTCGGCCGGTCCGGTGTCGCCTCTATCCGTGGCACCGTCCCGCAGACCCCCCCCCACCGCGGTGATCGTGGCCTCCCGGATCATGGTCCTGGCGACGAGCGGATCGGCGCCGCGGTACCCCAGACCGGCGTGGGGCAGTGGACGGCGACGGGCTCGGAGTGCCCGACGACGGATGCGTCAGACGGCGGGGGAGTCGGCGGCCGGCGGTGCCATCTGGCCCGCAGCCGGTCCGACCGGAAAGTGGCAGGCCACCTGGTGTCCGGGGGCCACCTCGCGTAGGAGCGGCTCCTCGTCGGCGCAGCGGGGCTGAACGTAGGGGCAGCGCGTGCGGAACCGGCAACCCGACGGGGGGTCGAGAGGCGACGGAAGCTCGCCGGTCAACGCCTTGTGGCTGGAGGTGTGGTCCGGGTCGGGCTCGGGGATCGAGGCCAGGAGGGCTTCGGTGTAGGGGTGGGCGGCGGCCCGGTAGAGCTCGTCGGAGCCGGCCACCTCGACCAGCTTTCCTAGGTACATCACGGCCACACGGTCGCTCACGTTCTTCACCACAGCGAGGTCGTGGGCGATGAACACCATGGTCAGATGGAACCGCTGCTTCAGGTCGGCGAGCAGGTTGAGGATCTGGGCCTGGACAGACACGTCGAGGGCGGACACCGGCTCGTCGCAGATGAGCAGGTCGGGGTCGGCCATCAGCGCCCGGGCGATGCTGATCCGCTGGCACTGGCCACCGGAGAATTCGCCCGGACGACGGTCGCCCGCCGCCACGGGGTCGATGCCGACGGCCTCGAGCATGTCGCGCACCTTGGCGGCCTGCTCCTCCTTGGTGCCGCGCTTCCAGATGACCAGGGGCTCGGCCACGATGTCCTTGATCCGGCGCCGCGGGTTGAGCGACGAGATCGGGTCCTGGAAGATCATCTGGATCTTGGTCCGCAGCTGACGCAGCTGCTTGCCCTTCATCCCGTTCAGGTCCCTGCCCTGGTAGATGATCTCGCCGGAGGTGGCCGCCTGGACCTGGACCAGGGTACGGCCGGTCGTCGACTTGCCACAGCCCGACTCGCCCACCAGCCCGAGGGTCTCGCCCTCGCGGACCTGGAACGTCACGCCGGACACGGCCTGGACGCGCTGGCGGCCGCTCTTGAACTCGACGACCAGGTTCTTGACGTCGAGCACGATGTCGCCGGACTGGTTGGAGGTGGTGTCGACTGCGGTGGTGTCGGTCATGCGTCCGCCTCTGCGGTGGGCTCTGGGCCGGCGGCCGGGGTGGCCGACAGGGTCACGGGGACCGACGGTGCGGTCGACTGGCCGTCGACCAGCGGGAACCAGCAGGCGAACAGATGGTCGGGGGAGCCGACGGTGCGCAGCGGCGGCTCGGACTCCCTGCACTTGTCCTGTGCGTAGGGGCAGCGGGGGGCGAAGCGGCAGCCGGACGGGGGGTTGATCAGGTCGGGCGGCCGACCGGCGATGGCGTTCAGCCGGGCACCGCTCGGGTCGGCCAGGCGTGGGATCGAGTCCATCAGTGCCCGGGTGTACGGCATCTTGGTGTCGTGGAAGAGGGTCCGG
>DATCCR010000011.1:0-3716 GCA_036511155.1 Acidimicrobiales bacterium | reverse complement strand
ACGGCTGGCCGACGAGCACGGTCGTCCCGTCCGGGTCCTGTGGTCGCGCGAGGACGTCGTGCGCCGGGGCCCGAAGCGCCCGCCCGTCGCCGGCGGGATCGCCCCCGACGGGACCGGGGTGCTCCGGGTCGGCGTCACCAGGGGACCGGTCGACCACGACGCCTGGGCCGAGCTCGCCCGGTCGGTGGCCGCCGTGGCACCCGGCCTCGTCCTCGAGCCGGTGGCGGTGGACGGGCCGCCGGTCTCCTTCGACCTGAGGGCCGCGGTGTGGGCCGAGGCCGCGGTGCTGGTCGCCGCCGTCCGCCTCGCCCCCGACGGCGGGACGGTGGTCGACGTACCCGTCGAGGTGGTCGCCCCCGGAGGTGGACGGGCGGTGGTGCGGTGCGCAAAGGACGGCGCACTCGACGTCGAGGTGGCGGCCGGACCGGTGCTGGATGCCGTCGTGTTGCGCTCGTATGTCATCGGCGCCGCCCACCAGGCTCTCGGCTGGGTGGGGTCGGAGGGGATCGCTCTGGACCCCGACGGCCAGGTCCGGGACCTGACCATGCGGTCCTTCGGCATCGTGCAGGCCCGGGCCATGCCGCCGGTGACGGTGCGACCGGCGGATGGACCGGCGGAATCGCCGGTCAACGGGTCGGACGCCGTCTTCGCCGCGGTGGCCGCCGCCCGGTGGCTGGCCGACGGGTTGCCCACGGCCTGGCCCACGGACCGGTCGGGCGCCGGACGCCGCTGAGGCACCGGCCCGGGGCGCCCGCGTAGGCTGGCGCCAGCACACCGCCTCTCGCCACCTCGTCACCACATCGGAGGAGCCCGCCATGAGCACGCCCGTCGGTCCCTACACCCCGATCGTCCGGGCCGGCTCGTGGCTGGTCTGCTCCGGGCAGCTCGGCCTGGTCCCCGGGGCCGACGGTGGGGCGCCCGCCCTTGTCGGGGGCGGACCCGGGCCCCAGCTGAGCCAGGCGGTGGCCAATGCGGCAGCCCTCCTGGTCGGAGAAGGCGCTTCGCTGGCCGACGTGGTCAAGACCACCGTGTTCGCCACCGACCCGGCCGACTTCCCGGTGGTCAACGACGCCTACGTGGCCGCCTTCGGAGGCCATCGTCCGGCCCGTTCGATGGTGGCGGTGTCGGCCCTGCCCATGGGGGCGGCCGTCGAGATCGAGGTCTGGGCCCTGCACGACCCGTCCTGAAGCGACCCGTCCTGAGGACCGCCCGAACGGGTGGGTTCAGGGGGTCCAGCTGGTCTGGCCGAAGCGGTAGCCGACCGACCGGACGGTCTGGATGAGGTGGGCGTGCTCCTCGCCGAGCTTGGCCCGGAGCCGCCGGACGTGGACGTCGACGGTACGGGCGCCGCCGTAGTACTCGTAGCCCCACACCCGGCTGAGGAGCGTCTCACGGGTGAAGACCTTGCCCGGTCGAGCGGCCAGGAACCGCAGCAGCTCGTACTCCATGTAGGTGAGGTCGAGGACCCGGCCGGCCACCGCGGCCTGGTAGGTCTCGAGGTTGAGGACGAGCGGACCGTGTTCCAGCAGGTCGGGCCGGAGGCCCCGGCCGGTGCGCCAGAACAGGTGGGCCAGTCGGACGGCCAGCTCGTCGGAGTTGACCGGCTCGAGGCAGAGGTCGTCGAACAGGTCCTCACGGAGCTCGAGTTCGCCGAGCTGCTCGCTCGGCACCACGACCAGCACGGGGGCGAGCGGGACCTCGCGGGTCCGGAGGTGCCGACAGAGGGCGAACGCGGCCGTCGGGTCCGAGCCGCTGCAGATGACGGCACCCGACCAGCCGTCCTCGGGTTCGTCGGCGTCGACGGCCTCGGCCCGGTCGATGCCCCGCCATGGGTAGCCGGCCCGTTCCAGGACTGCGGTCACCGCGGTGGGCGGCGACACGGGGAAGCACAGCAGTGGCTCCATGGCGGCGCTCCCCCTCTCCTCGATCGTGTGCTGGGCTGGTCCGTACGGTGACTGCGTGACGCTGACTGCGTGACTGGGGCGCTAGAGCAGCGGCAGGTACCGGTCGAGCTCGAACTGGGTCACGTGGGCCTTGTAACCGGCCCACTCGGCCCGCTTGTTGCGGATGAACCACTCGAACACGTGGTCGCCGAGGGTCTCGGCCAGCAACTCCGACGACTCCATCAGGGTGAGGGCCTCGTGGAGGCTCCCCGGTAGGTGGAGGATCCCCTTGGTGCCGAGCTCCTCGGGGCTGAGGGCGAACAGGTTGGCGTCGGCCTCGGGCGGCAGCTCGTAGCCCTGCTCGATGCCCCGGAGCCCAGCGGCCAGGATGACGGCGAAGGCGAGGTAGGGGTTGCAGGCGCTGTCCGGTGAGCGGTACTCGATGCGGGTCGAATCGGTCTTGCCCGGCTTGACCACCGGGACCCGAACGAGCGCCGAGCGGTTGTTGCGGGCCCAGGACACGTGGATTGGGGCCTCGTAGCCGGACACCAGCCGCTTGTAGGAGTTGACCCACTGGTTGGTGATGGCGGTGATCTCGCCGGCGTGGCGCAGGAGCCCGGCGATGAAGCCCTCGGCCACCTCGGACAACCCGCCCGGACGGTCGTGGTCGACGAACGCGTTCTGGTCCCCGCGGAACAATGACATGTGGGTGTGCATCCCCGAGCCCTGGACGCCGGCCAGCGGCTTGGGCATGAAGCTGGCGAAGACGCCCTGCTGGCGGGCCATCTCCTTGACCACCAGGCGGACGGTCATCACCGTGTCGGCCATGGTCAGGGCGTCGGTGTAGCGGAGGTCGATCTCGTGCTGGCTGGGGGCGTCCTCGTGCTGGGCATGCTCGACCGGGATCCCCATCTCCTCGAGGGTGAGGACCGTGCGCTGGCGGATGTCGCTGGCCCGGTCGGCCACCGTCAGCTCGAAGTACGAGCCGGTGTCCAGGGTGGTCGGCGGGTGGGTCGGGTCGCCGTCGGCGAAGTAGAAGAACTCGATCTCGGGTGCGGCGTAGAAGGTGAACCCCTGGGAGCGGGCCCGCTCGAGGCTCCGCTTCAGCACGTGGCGGGGGCAGCCCTGGAAAGGCGAGCCGTCGAGGTCCACGATGTCGCAGAAGACGCGGGCCACCTGGGGGTCGGTTCCGGTGCCGCGGAAGTCGCCCTGCCCGTGGCCCGGTCCGTGCCCCTGTCCGTGCCAGGGCAGGAGCTGGAAGGTGTTGGCGTCCGGCCTGGCGAGCACGTCGCTCTCCTGGACCCGGCTGAATCCGTCGATGGCGGACCCGTCGAAGGTCATACCCTCGTCGAGGGCGTTCTCGAGTTCGGCGGGGGTGATGGAGAACGTCTTCGGCGTGCCGAGGACGTCGGTGAACCAGAGCTGGACGAAACGGATGCCGCGCTCCTCCACGGTCCGGAGGACGTACTCCTCTTGACTCCTCATGGGGTCGTGCACCTCCGGGGGCGTGGCGCGCTGGGTGGGATCACGGGGTTCGATGCATCCAGTGTCGCAGGTGGTGGGCGGTTCGGTCGAAGCGGGTGGGCCGGAGTGCACAGAGCCGGGTCCCGAGGGACCCGGCTCTGTGGACGTCCGACAATTCGGCGGGCTAGGACGGCCCGCCGCAGGTCACTTGCCCGCCGCGTCGCCGCAGACGGTCTCGACCATGACGGCGGTGACCTCGTAGGGGTCCATGTTGGCGTTGGGACGACGGTCCTCGAGCCAGCCCTTCTTGTCCACGGCCACCTTCCACGGGATGCGGATGGAGGCGCCGCGGTCCGAGGTCCCGTAGCT
>DATCCR010000010.1:0-10815 GCA_036511155.1 Acidimicrobiales bacterium | reverse complement strand
AACTGCTCAGATTCGCCACCGCCGGCTCGGTCGACGACGGCAAGAGCACACTGATCGGCCGCCTGCTGTACGACTCGAAGGCGATCTTCGAGGACCAGCTCGAGGCGGTCGAGCGGGTGTCGGTCCAGCGCGGCAACGACTACACCGACCTCGCCCTGCTGACCGACGGCCTGCGTGCCGAGCGCGAGCAGGGCATCACCATCGACGTGGCCTACCGCTACTTCGCCACGCCGGCCCGCAAGTTCATCATCGCCGACACCCCCGGCCACGTGCAGTACACGCGCAACATGGTCACGGGGAATTCGAACGCCGACCTCACCATGGTCCTGATCGACGCCCGCAAGGGCATCGTCGAGCAGACCCGTCGCCACGCCTTCCTGGCCTCGCTCCTGCGGGTGCCGCACCTCCTGGTGTGCATCAACAAGATGGACCTGGTCGACTACGACCAGGAGGTCTTCGACAAGATCTGCGCCGAGTTCACCGCCTTCGCCAGCCGGCTCGACGTGACCGACGTCACCTTCATCCCGATCTCGGCCCTGGCGGGCGACAACGTGGTGACCCGGTCGGCCAACATGGACTGGTACCAGGGCACCTCGCTGCTCCACCACCTGGAGACGGTCTACATCGCCTCGGACCGGAATCTCATCGACTCCCGGATGCCGGTGCAGTGGGTGGTCCGCCCACACGCCGCCGAGTACCACGACTACCGCGGCTACGCCGGACGGGTCGAGGGCGGCGTGTTCAAGCCGGGCGACGAGGTCATGATCCTGCCGTCCGGTCTGACCACCACGGTGGCCAGCATCGACACCTTCGAGGGACCGGTCGAGGAGGCCTTCGCCCCCATGTCGGTCACCATGCGGCTGGCCGACAACATCGACGTCTCCCGGGGCGACATGATCTGCCGGCCCCACAACAAGCCGGTGGTGGGCCAGGACCTCGAGGCGATGGTGTGCTGGATGACCGACAAGCCGCTCAAGGTCGGCGACTTCATGATGCTGAAGCACACCACCCGCTGGGTGCGGTGTGTCGTGCGGGACCTGCACTACCGGCTCGACGTCAACACCCTGCACCGCGACGAGGGCGCCACCACGCTCACCCTCAACGAGGTCGGGCGGGTCGCACTGCGGGTCACCCAGCCCCTCTACTACGACCCCTACCGGCGCAACCGGTCGACGGGATCGTTCATCCTGGCCGACGAGGGCTCCAACGTGACGGCCGGCGCCGGCATGCTGCTCCGCCCCAACAACTGAGCACCCGGTCGGTGGCGCACGCGACCAACATCACCTGGCACGAGGGTGCCGTGTCGCGGGACGAGCGGGCGGCCCTGCTGGGCGGCGGCGGAGCGACCCTGTGGTTCACCGGCCTGTCCGGCTCGGGCAAGTCGACAGTCGCCACCGCGGTGGAGCAGCGCCTGGTGGAGTCGGGCCGTGCCGCCTACCGCCTGGACGGCGACAACCTCCGCACGGGCATCAACGCGGATCTGGGGTTCTCCAAGGACGAGCGGCTCGAGAACTGCCGACGGGTGGCCGAGGTGGCCAGGCTGTTCGCCGACGCCGGCATCGTGGCCATCGTGGCCATCATCAGCCCCTACGCCGAGTCGCGGGAGCTTGCCAAGAGGATCCACGAAGAGGCCGGACTGCCGTTCGTGGAGGTCTTCATGGCCACACCGGCAGACGAGTGCGCCGTGCGGGACCCGAAGGGCCTGTACGCCAAGGCGTCAGCCGGCACGCTCGGCTCGTTCACCGGGATCGACGACCCCTACGAGGTGCCCGAGCACCCGGACCTGGCCATCGAGCCGTCCGTGTCGGTGGCTGACGCCGTCGACCTCGTCGTGGCACGGTTGGCCGCAGCCGAAGGCTGAGCCCCACCTCGTCGGCCTCGCCTCCATCCGCCACTGCCTCGATGGCCGCGAGGTCCGAGGTCTCCTCGAGGGTTGCGGGGTCCTCCACGGACACCATGCCCCCGGCCGTCCCGGTCAGTAGCGGTTGGGTGTGACTTCCAGGATGAACTGGTAGCCGAACAGGGTCGGCCACAAGGACACAAAGAGCTGGTCGAGCAGGCGCACCAGATGGGCCGAGGTCCCGCCGAGGCCGAGTGCGTCGATCGGGAGGCCGACCGGCTCCATCCGCCGCACGACGTACCCGTTGCGCTCGACCAGCTTGCGGATGCTCCGCCGGGTGAAGAAGCGGAGGTGGGTGGCGTCCAGGATGCCCCGCTGGTCGTAGTCGAACATGCCGAGGGTGGCCCGCGTGCGCGGGTACCAGTGGCCGATGTTCGGGATGCACAGCATGATCGAGCCCTCGGGCGTGAGCAGGTCGCGGCACTGTCGTAGCAGCGCACCCGGGTCGGGGAGGTGCTCGAGTACGTCGGCCATGAGGATCAGGTCGAAGCCCGAGCCCACCTCCGGCGGGACGCCCTGGGAGAGGTCGGCCCGGTAGAACGCGTGCATGCGCTCGGCGGCCTCCGGGAACTCGTGGACGTCCACGCCGGTGACGTGGTGGCCCATCTCCTGGAGGCGCTCGGCGAGCAGGCCGCTCGAGCAGCCGAGGTCGAGGATCTTGGCGGGCGGCCGGGCGGCGAGCAGCGTGGAGATGCGTCCATGCGAGCTGTCCTCGGAGGGTTTGAGCTGGTACTCCTCGTTCAGGCTGATCCGACTGCCGTCGCCGAACCCGGCCTTCTGGAGCCGGTAGGCGAGGACGTCCTTGGTCACGTCGGCCGCATAGCCCATGCCGTCGACGTAGCAGATCTCGTCGCCGTAGTAGGTGGGGATCGGCACCTCCGCGATCCGCATGCCGGCGTCGTGCAGCTGGATGATGATCTGGGTGTCGAAGTTGAAGCCGTCCGCGTTCTGCTCGAACGGGATCTTCTTCAGTGCGTCGACCGAGTAGGCCCGGTAGCCGGAGTGGAACTCGGTGAGGTCGGTCCCGAGCGCGGCGTTCTCGAACGTGGAGAGGATCCGGTTGCCGACGTACTTGTAGAGCGGCATGCCGCCCTTGCGGGCCGCCCCCTTGATCATGATCCGCGAGCCGAAGACGGCGTCGGCTTCGCCGGCGAGGAGGGGAGCGAGCAGGTCGGGCATCGACTCGGGCGCGTACTGGCCGTCACCGTGGAGCATGATCACGATGTCGAGGCCGTGCTCGATGGCCAGGTTGTAGCCGGCCTTCTGGTTGCCGCCGTAGCCGAGGTTCTCGGGCTGGCGGATGAGCGTGATCGGGAGGTCGGAGGTCTGCTGGTAGCCGAGGCCCACCAGGTAGGTCGAGTCCTGGCTGTGGTCGTCGCTGACCACGACCTCCTCGATGTCGCCCCGCACCTCGTCCGGGATCCGGTCGAGCGTCTTGGCCAGTGTGGTGGCGGCGTTGTAGGCCACCACGAGCACCCCGATCCGCTTCTTTGCCTGCGACATCCCGGTGAGAACCCCCGTCGGTGCTGGGCACGGTCCCTGTGGACGACGCCCACCAGCGAGTGTAGGTGCAGGAGCGTCCGGGGCGAAAGGAGGCGAGCGTCGGTGGCCGTGGGAACTGCATCCGGCGGGTACAAGAACTGCCGGGTGGCGGGGTGGTCACCCCGGGCGTTCAACCCTTCCCCGGCAACACGTGTTGTGAGTAGAGTCTCGATCTATGAAGTGGTTCTGGATTGCCGTCCTCATCGTCGTCGGGATCGTGGCTGCCGTCTTTGCCGTCGAGTACCTGACCACCAGCATCGGGCACCTCCCGAGTTGGGTCCCGGGCAACCACCCGGGGCACAAGGGGCACCTGCACAAGCGTGGCTATGCGGCCGCCGTGGTGGCGGTCGCCGCATTCGCCGGGGCCGGCTGGCTGATCTACAGGAACCAGGTGGCCTCCAAGTCCGCCGGGGCCGGTCCCGCCGACTCCTGAGCGACGTCTGCGGCCCTGCCCGGGCCGATCCGGTCCGACTTATCTCCCTTGCGCCCGGAAGCTAGCGCGCCAGCTTGGCCATGGCCGCCCGTAGCGGCCGGGTGACCTTCCAACTGGTGGACGCCAGCATCCGGTCCAGCTCCTGGCGGACGCCCTCGTAGCGCATCCGCTCGCCGTCCAACAGGTGGCCCAGGGTGGCGGCCTCGTTGCGGGCCTCGGCCAGCTTGGCCTCCCGGTTGCGCAGCAGGCTCTCGATGGTCGACCGCACCTCGGCGAACTCGAGGTGCAGCGCATCGCTCTGCCCGTCGAGCTTCCGGACCAGCCGGGCCAGCTCCCGCCGGCCGGCCAGGACGGCCTCGGGCCAGACGGTCGAGGGTCCCGGCGGCACCGTGTCGAGCGGGCGGTGTCCCCCGGCCTGGGCGACGAGCCATTCGGCGACCCCGCGGTGATCGTCGGGAAGCGTGCCGTCCTCCGGCTCCTGGCGCGCCGTCTGGTGCCGGAGGCCGACGTCGATGGCCTGGGCGGCTGCGTCGTCGTCCCACGCGTCCGCCCAGGGGGCGAAGCGCTCGATCCCACGCAGCCAGTGGCCCAAGCCGCCCAGTGCCCCCTTCGGGTCGTCGACCACCGAGGCGTAGTCGAGGACGTAGGTGTCGATGCCCTGGAGGCCGATGGCGGCCGTCCGGTTGTAGTGCTCCCACAGTGCCAGGCCGTCGGCCAGGGGGATGCCGTCCCGGGTGTGGAGGGACCGGGCGACGGCGAGGGGTTCGCGCCACACGAAGACTGCGGTCAGCGGCCCGGGGAGGACGGACCGCCAGTAGGGGAGGAGCAGGCAGGCCCGGGGGTCCTTCCAGACCACCGGCCCCGGTTCCGGATACGCGGCCGCCATGATGGCCACCGGGTCGGGCCCGGCCGCACCGAGAGCGGGGACCGGCGCTCCCGACCCGGCTGCGGGCGGGGCGTCCCAAGCGGCCCCGAGGCCGGTCAGGAGGTCCTCGTCGAACAGGGCCGCGGCCAGGCTCTCCCAATGCTCGGGATTCGAGTCCAGTCGGTCCATGCGGTCGGCCGGGTCCACCCCGTGCAGTCCGAGGGCGGCCAGCGCACCGGTGACCGCCGAGGTGCCGCTCCGATGGCAGCCGATCACCAGGACCCACGGTCCCGGCGGCATGGTCGGCATCGTCGGGTCAGCGAACCCAGCGGTAGACCCGCTGGAAGGCCCGGGCACGTCGCGGATTCTTGTAGGCCTCGCGCAGCGCCGCCTGCTTGATCTGGGCCAGGGTGAGCCGGGTCGTGGCCGTCCCGTCGCCGCGCTGGAGGCCGTAGCCCCGTTCGATCGAGCGCCGGTTCCCCTCGCTGGCGAGGATGCCGACCGAGGCCAGATAGTTGTCCACCGCCCACAGTTCGTCGCTCGGGTCGCGGGTGCGCTGGGCCTCGGTGAGGCCGACGGCGTCGAGGTAGGAGGACGGCGGGCGGGCGACGCCGACGGGCCGGAGGGCCCAGACGTACTGCTGCACGGAGGCGTTGGCGTTTTCCGTGGCGGCCAGGACGCGGAGCATCCCGATCGTCTCCACGGCCAGCGCATCGGTGAGCCCGTGGTCGTACTGGTCCGACCGGATCACCGAGAAGTCCTCGCGGGCGACGACCTCCCAGCCCGTCCGCTCGAACAGGTTCGCCAGCGTCTCCTCCGTGAAGAACCGGATGTGGGTGCTGTCGAGCAGGCCGGTTTCCGTGGGGATCCAGCGCCCGCAGAGCAGTCGGAACGCGATGTCGAAGTGCGCGACGTTCGGGACGGACACGACGAGGGTCGGCTCGCCGTGGTCCATCGCCCACCCGGACAGTGCGGTCAGGAGCTCGTGGGGTTGCAGGAGGTGTTCGAGGACGTCGAGGAGCATGAACGCGCCGACGTGCTCGACGTCCTCCAGCGAGCCGAGCACCTGCTCGATGTCGGACAGGTCGCACTGGGTCGCCGAAATGCCGCGCTCGTGCATGAGGTCGACGGCGACGGGGTGGATTTCGAGCCCGTGGTAGCCGATGCCGACGTCGCGGAGCGCGTGGCTCACGATGCCCGAGCCGGCACCGAGGTCGACGACGGTGCTGGACCGGTCGGGAACGAGATCCCGGATCAGGCCGGCGGCGTTGGCCACCGCGCTCTGGTGCTGGTAGTCGTAGATGTAGTCGTACTGCTTTTCGGCCTCGCCGTCGGTCGTGGCCCAGGAGAAGCTGGATGGCTGACCCGGCTCGCCGCCGCCGGGAGGCCCGTCGACCAGGACCGACTTGGTCGCCTCGAGCCAGGCCCTGCCGAACTGCTGGTCCGGCTCGAGGTGGTTGCCCTCCGCCCACTCGTTCCAGGCGAGCAGGAACACGAAGTTCTCCTCGTCGGGTACGTGGGCGACGCTGCGCACGGTCCGGCGGAGCCAGCGTTCGTAGGCGTCGGGCGTGGCCCCGGCGTACATCGTGGCGCCGTAGGGTCGGCGGGCCGTGTTGTCCCAACCGACCATGACGGAGGGGAAGCGCTTCCACGCCGGGCCGGGTCGTCGGAGGTGGTTCTCGACGGTGGCCGGGTAGTCGATGAGCCGCATGCCCCGGGTGCCCTCGACCGGTGCGTAGACGGGGACCTGATCGTCCGGGAGCGGCATGAAGCCGACGCTGGCGTCCATGCCGTAGGCCTCGGGACCGCCGGACGGCGGTCCGTGGCTCTCGACGAAGCAGAGGTAGGGGTCGGGGATCCCGAGCTTCTCCGCCTCCTGGCGCCAGAGGTCGAAGGTCCGCTTCGGGTCCGGCAGCTGCTGCGCCCGGTAGACGAGCATCAGGGGACGCCCGTCCACCTTGATGTACCGCTCGTCCTGGAAGGCCGTGGCCAGCCAACGGATGTGGGCGAGGTCGTCCTCCTCGCTGAACTCCTGCGGCATGAGCACCGTGCCGGTGCGGGCATCCCAGTTCCGTGTCCACTCCTCGTTCGCCCAGCACAGGGCGAAGGGGAAGTCGGGCGATCCCGAGCTCAGCACCTCGTCGAAGGGCCGCTCGAGCAGGCGCTTCCCGTTGAACCAGTAGTGGTAGTAGATGAACCCGTGGATCCCGTGCTCCTGTGCGAGCGCCGCCTGCGCCTCGCGCACCTCGGGGATCCGGAGGTCGTAGTAGCCGAGCTCGCCGGGGATGTGGGGCTGGTAGTGGCCGGGGAACTGCGGCTTCGCCCGCGTGACGTTCGTCCACTCGGTGAAGCCCTTGCCCCACCATTCGTCGTTTTCGGGGATGGGGTGGTACTGCGGGAGGTAGAACGCGAGCGCGCGAGCGGTGATCTTGTCCTTCGGGCCCCCCGCGTCTGACATGGACCGATATTAGGACACGCAGGTGGGCGCGCCGCAATGGCTCTCTCGTCCACGGCACGGGTCGACGCCCCGAGGTCGCAGTTGGGGACGATACCCGGGCCCGACCGGGCCGAGCGGTGCCGGGGGCACGTGGTACCTTCGACGCCTTGACCGCCGGAATCGAGGTTGCGTTGATGAGGTGGCACGACACATCGCTGGCCGGTCGTCCGTGAGGCTCCTGGTCGTGGGGGACTCCTTCCCCTGGCCGACCGAGACGGGCGGCCAGATCCGCCTCGCCACAGCGGTGGAGGCCCTCTCGGGGCTCGGTGAACTCGACCTGTTCACGTTCTACGACGCCCGGGGCCCGGATCGGGTCGTGCCCCCTGGGGTCCCCGTCCACCGGGCGGCCGCGACCCCGTACCTGCCGATCACCGGGTCACGGGGCCGGCGGGCGCGTTGGCTGGTCACCCACACGGCTCCGTTCGAGGTGGCCGTCCGCAGCGCCGAACACGGCGCCCGGTCGGAGTTCGAGGCGTGGGTCGGAGGCCCGTACGACCTGGTCTGGTTCAGCTCGGCTCGCACCTATTCGTGGCTCGGACGTCCCGACCTCGGTCCCACGATCGTGGACCTGATCGACCTCGAGGACGTGAAGGAGCGGCAGCGGGCCGATCTGATCGGGCGCCGGACGGTCCACGGGGTGCTCGGCCGGGTGCGCCGCGCCGCGGCCGCGTGGATCGCCCGGCGCAATGCCGACGACTGGCAGCGGCTGCAGGCGGCCACGTCGGCGCGGGTGGCCCGGGTCGTCCTCAGTTCGGAGGCCGACGTCGCCCGGTCCGGACTCCCGAACGCCGTGGCGATCGTCAACGCCTACCCGCGCCCCGATCGGACCGACGGGGAGCGGGCCGCCGCCGGGGACGGGGCGATCACCTCCCCGGAGCTCCTGTTCCAGGGGACGTTCGACTACCCGCCCAACGTCGACGGCGCCGACTGGCTGGTCGGTTCGGTGGCCCCGCGCATCCGCGAGACCGTTCCCGGCGCCCGGATCCGCCTCGTCGGGCGGTCGCCGGGCGCCATCGGACGCCTGGACGCGCCGCCGGCGGTGACCGTCGTCGGTCAGGTGGCCGACATGGGCCCGGAGCTCGTCCGGGCCGACATCGCCCTGGTGCCGCTCCGGCTGGGGAGCGGCACCCGACTGAAGATCCTCGAGTCCCTGGCCTATGGGGTGCCGGTGGTCTCGACGTCGCTCGGTGCAGACGGGCTGGACGTCGAGGACGGCGTCCACCTGCTCGTCGCCGACGACCCGCAGTCGTTCGCCGACGCCGTGGCACGGCTCTGCCGGGACGGGGAGCTGCGACGGAGCCTCGCCGAGGCGGGACGTGCACGCTTCGACGAGCGGTACGAATCCGCCGCCGCCCGTCGGTCGGTCGAGGACCTGGCCACCGGGCTCCTCGGCACTTCCTGAGCGCCGGCGCCGATAGGCTCGGGCCTCCATGGAGGTCCTCGCCCACTATCTCCCGCAGTTCCACCCGATACCGGAGAACGACGAGTGGTGGGAGCCGGGGTTCACCGAGTGGACGAACGTCACCCGCGCCCAACGGCTGTTCCGGGGGCACGTCCAACCCCACCTCCCCTCCGACCTCGGGTTCTACGACCTGCGGGTGCCCGAGACCCGCGAGGCCCAGGCCGACCTCGCCCGGGGGCACGGCATCACGGGATTCTGTTACTGGCACTACTGGTTCGGCGGTCGTCGGATCCTCGAGCGCCCGTTCGACGAGGTACTCGCCTCGGGGCGTCCGGAGTTCCCCTTCTGCCTGGCGTGGGCCAACCAGACGTGGTCCGGGATCTGGCACGGCGCTCCCGACCGCGTCCTGATCGAGCAGACCTATCCGGGGCCGGAGGACGAGGCACGACACTTCGATTCCCTCCGGGCCGCGTTCGAGGACAGCCGGTACATCCGCGTGGACGGTCGACCGTTGCTGTTCGTCTACAAACCGGCGGACCTGCCGGATCCGGCAGGGTTCGTCGAGCGGTGGCAACGCATGGCGGAGGATGCCGGTCTGGGCGGTCTGTATCTGGTCGCCAGCCTGGGGGAGTCCGACTACCCGACCTTCGTCGAGGACGGATTCGACGCCGCGGTGTGGTACCAGTTCCCCTTCGGCGAGGACCGCTCCTCCTGGGTGCGGCTGCGCCTGCAGGCGCGCGGCTACCTGCGAGGGCCGAAGCGCTTCCCGTATGCGGACGAACTCCCGGAGCCGCCGCAGGGCCTGGAGCGCCCGGTCATCCCGTGCGTGTACCCGAACTGGGACAACACCCCGCGGTCCGGCCGGGGCGGCGTGCTGGCCACCGGGTCCACACCCGAGCGATTCGGGCGTCAGCTCCGCCGAGCGCTGGAGATCGCGTCGAACCTGCCCGAGGGCCAGCAGATCGTGATGGTCAAGTCCTGGAACGAGTGGGCCGAGGGCAACTACCTGGAGCCGGACACCGAGACCGGCATGCAGCGCTTGGAGGTCCTGGCCCGGGAGGTCGACCGGGCGAGAGTGCGGAGCGCCCCGAGCACCCGGTAGCCGTCGCCGGGCCCGGCGGGCCGCCGGAAGTCCCCTCCGGCGGGGCCGACTGCCGATCCGATCGGCACGCGCCCACCCGGTAGAGTCACGGGTCACGCCGAGGGGAGCAGGCATGGAAGCGGAGATGGCGACGTCGGACGCGACCCGACCACGACGATGACCCTGGCACCGGTCGACGACCGGCCCGGGCACGCCGCGGCAGACGAAGGCACGGTGGACGACACCGTCGCCACCGACCGGGGCCTCCGGCGCTTCGTCGTGGCCGTGGCCGCCGGGTGGGCTGCCGTGACCGTCCCCTATCTATGGGTGCTGTGGGTGCTGTGGACCGGCCGGGTCAACCTCACCCGCCAGCTGTCCCCGGACGACTTCTACGACCTCCAGGGCCACGCCCTGCTGGCCGGCCACCTGTGGGTCCCGAACGGCGCGCTCGGGATCGAGGCGTTCGTCCACGGGGGACGCGAGTACACGTACTTCGGCCTGTTCCCGTCCCTCATCCGCCTGCCGGTGCTGGCGCTGACCCATGCCTTCGACGGGCGGCTGACCGCGCCCTCGATGCTGGTGGCGTGGTGCGTCACGGGGCTGTTCGTGTCGCTGCTGCTGTGGAGGGTCCGGGTGCTCGTCCGGGGCGACGCGGCGATCGGGTGGGCCGAGGCCGTCGCGTCCGGCATGACGGTGGCCGCGCTCACCGGCGGATCGGTCCTCGTGTACCTGGCCTCGGCCCCGCGGGTGTCCCACGAGGACCTCGCCTGGAGCGTGGCGCTCACCGTGGGGGCCGTCTTCGCCCTGCTCGGTGTCCTGGAGCGCCCGACCTGGGGCCGGGTCGGCGCGTCCGGCCTGTTGGTCCTCGCCGCATCGCTCGACCGGGCGCCGACGGGGTACGCCTGCTGCATCGGCGCCGCACTCATCGCCGGATGGTTCGCCCTGCCCCGCAACCGGCCCACGTGGGGACGGTGGATCCTCCCGATGGTGCTGGTCGCCGTGGTGCCGATGGCCGTGGTCGGCCTGGTCAACTGGTGGAAGCTCGGGATGCCCTTCGGCCTGTCGGAGGCCGACCAGATCTGGACCCACATCAAT
>DATCCR010000009.1:0-6057 GCA_036511155.1 Acidimicrobiales bacterium | reverse complement strand
GTGGCCTTCGGGGTGTCGGCCGTGGCTTCGAAGTTCGTGGCCTCCGGCGAGCTTCGGAGTGTCGACTGGACCACGCTCGGCACGTTCGTCGGCGGCCTCTCCTTCCTCGGCGCCTCGATCCTGCTGCTTCCCGAGCGCACCCTGGGCGGCGATGCCGCCGAGTCGGCCGCCGCCGAGGCACTGGCCGGGTCGTCCCGGCCGGGCTGAGCCCCGCCCCGGCGACGCCCGAACCGGTCGATTCCCCCACCGTGCATGGCGTCGTGCACACGCTTCGTGGCGGGGGTGCCTGGTAATCACCGGGTGGACCTGCTTGGCTCAAGGGGAAGCCAGAACCGGCCGATGGCTTCTCCACTGCGCCAGGCAGCAGTTGCGCGCGCACGGTCACCGATCCGCTGTGACACGAGGCCTCACCGAACGATAGGTAGAGCGACGTGGAAGATTCCGTCAACCAGGATGGAGAGGTCGCCCGACTACGCGCCGGCGACGCTCCGTCCTGGGAGACGCTCTACAGACGGGTGTACCCATCGATGCTTGCCTATGCCGAACGCAGGGTCAGTTCCAAGGAGGAGGCGCAGGACGCCGTCTCCGAGGCCCTGACGCGCACGGTCGCCGGCATGGATCGACTGGCCGACACCGGCGCCACGCCCGAGTCGTGGCTGTTCGGTGTGCTCCGTCACGTCGTCCTCGACCGCCAGCGCAGCTCGTACCGGCGTCGGGACCTTCCGGTCCACCGCGAGGTCACCCCCGACGGCCCGCTCGAATCGGCGGTCGTCGGCGACGAGCAGGCCACGGTCAAGGCCGCCTTCGCCGTGCTCCCCGACCGTGACCGCGAGCTCCTCGAGCTGCGCGTGGTCGCCGGCCTGAGCTCCGAGGAGGTCGCCACCATCCTCGACATGAAGCCCGGTGCCGTCCGCACCGCCCAGGCCCGGGCGCTCGACAAGCTCCGCGCCGTCCTCGATCGCTCCGAAGAGGTCCGGTCGTGACCCCGCCGTTCGACGACGACGCCCTCCTCGCCACCCTCGGTGCGGCCCTCGCCCCCGAGCCGGTCGAGCCGGGACCCGAGGCGATGGCCGCACTGCACCAGGCCCTCGACGCCCGGGCACTCGACGCCGCCGACGGCGACTCGGGCGTCGTGGTCCCCTTCGCCCCGCCGAAGCGCCGGTCGGCCACCTGGGCCGGCATCCACCGCCTGCGCCATCCGGTGGCTGCGGCCGTAGCCGTGGGCATGCTGGCCACCAGCGGCGTGGCCGCAGCCGGTGTCGCCACCGACCACCTGCCCGGTCCCACCCGGACCGTCGCCTACGATCTCGGCCTGCCGGTGACCTCACCGGCGCTCGAGGCGGCCATGGGCACCATGGCCCAGCTCAAGGTCGCTCTGGCCGCCCACGACGTGGCTCAGGTCCAGGCCTCGGCCGCCCTCCTGCGCACCCGGCTCGCCGGGTTGTCGACCACCGACCGCGCCCAGATCGAGGCGTCAGCCGGTGACCTGCTCGCCCAGGCGGACACATTCACGGAAGCCGACGCCAGTGGCACGTCGACCGGTTCGGGTTCGTCCGCCGGAACGGGGGGCTCGACCGGTGCGGGCACGTCGTCCGGGTCGGACACGTCGAACGGCACCACCAAGGGCGGGACGACCTCGTCGAACGGCGGGTCCACCACCGGCTCCGGCGATGGATCTGACCGCACGACGCCCGGCACCTCGGGATCCTCCGACGGCGGCTCGGGCGGCACCACCCCGGGTTCGGGACCGACGGGCACCACCGAGCCGGGCGACAGCTCCGGTAGGGGTTCCACGCCGGGCACTGCGCCGAGCACCACCCCGACCACCGAGCCGGGCGACAAGGGCGACGGCTCGGGCTCGAAGTCGACGACCGGGACCACGCAGCCGCGCCTGCCTGAGTGATCCCGCCTGCGTCCGACCGACGCCGGAGCCGGCACGACCTGGGCGCGAACGGGTACCGCCAGACGAATGGGTGACCCGTGGGTCGTACGGCCCGGCCTGAACCGGGGACCGGTTGGTGGCCGCGGACGGGGGATCGCTCCATCCGGCGGTGCCCCGTCCGACGGTTCGCCCGGGTGACGACAGGGTCGGTCCATCATCGACTGCGGCAACCCGCTACCGTCGCGGCCAGATACACGACCACGAGGAGCGGACCATGGACCGAGACCAGCTGCGGGCGGCCCAGGCCCCGATCAAGGAGCGCTACCGCGACGACCCGGCGGAGGCCCGGGTCACCCTGCGCGCCGACGGCGACCTGGGGTCCGACGTGACCTGCTCGGTCCAGACCGGCCGGGCGTTGGTCGAGGCCGGGCTCCACCCGGCAACCGGCGGCGACGGCAGCGCCGCGTGCTCGGGCGACATGTTGCTCCAGGCGCTGGTGGCCTGCGCCGGCGTGACCCTCCGGTCGGTGGCGACCTCGCTCGGGATCGACGTGTCCGGGTCGGTCCGGGCCGAGGGCGACCTCGACTTCCGGGGCACCCTGGGCGTGGACAAGCAGGCCCCGGTCGGGTTCACCGACATCCGCCTCTCGTTCGACCTCGACTCCGATGCCGACCAGGAGCAGCTCGACACCCTGCTCCGCCTGACCGAGCGGTACTGCGTGGTGCTCCAGACCCTGCTCCGGCCACCGGTCGTCACCACCGCCTTCGCCTGAAGCCGCGCAGCAGGAGGCCGGGGGCCGGGGCTCAGCCGGCCGACGTAGCCGGCAGGACCGTGTCCACAGGGTCGTTGATCACGACGGAGCCGGCCACCTTGTCGTGGAGGCACTGGCGGCGCTCGTCCCACAGGCACCACAGCGGGTCGAGCAGTCCGATCCATCCCAAGAACCCGGCGAGCCAGAAGATGAGGGCGCGGGAGAACGCCCGGCCCCAGCCCAGCGGGGTCCCGTCGAGACGGACCGGGCGGAGACCGAGCCAGGCCATCCCCAGCGTCCGTCCGTAGGCGGCGACGGCGATCGTCTCGTAGGCGAGCATGACGAGCCCGGTGACGAACAGGCAGCCGAGCACCACCACGTAGAGCCAGACGAACCCCGGCACCTGATTGGACGTCATCGTCCCGTCCGCGTTCTGGACGGTGGGCGGGAGCCACGGCCCGAAGTGCGGGCCGGCGATCAGGAGGGTGATGACCAGGATGACCCCGAATACCGGCACCATGACCAGGATGTCGAGCATGCGGCCACCAAGGCGACGGGCCGGCTCGGCCAGGGCGCCCGGACCGGTGGCCGGCAACCCGAGGTCGGCACCCTTCCACGGCGGCATTCCCCAGCCGCCGCGGGACCCGTAGCCGCCGGGAGGCACGTACGGGGGGTAGGCCGGCATCGGGGGCGGCGAGCGGTGCGACGTCCAGGCGGACCCGTCCCGGTAGCGGAGCCCGCCGAGGCCGTCGGGGTCGGGGTACCAGTTGGCGGGCGTCGGGTACGTCGTCACCGGTTCAGGGCCCCTCGTCGAACGTCGACGTCCCGGTCCCGCCCAGCAGGGTGGCGGCCTTCTCCACGGCCCGCCGGGCCCGGGTGATCCGCTTCTCCTCGGCGGTCAGCCCCGGGTCGGGCTCGCCCCCGGCCCGTACGGTGTCGGCGTTCTGGCGGAGCCGGTCCAGGGCGGCGTCCGCCAGGTCCTCGGCGATCGATCCCAGCCTCCCGGCGATGTCGTCGAGGTCCGGCACCCCTAGCTGCCGGCCACGGTGTCGACCACGATGACCTCGAGCTCGCCCTCGGCGTGGCGGACCCGGAGCACCTTCTTGTCGAACTTGCCCACGCTGGTCTTCGGGACCTCGGCGATGATCGACCACCGCTCGGGCAGCCACCACTTGGACACCCTGGGCGTGAGGAACACCAGCAGGTCGTCCGGCGTGGTGGTGGACCCTTCCTCCAGCACCACGGCGACCAGCGGCCGCTCGCTCCACCGCTCGTCGGGCACGGCGATGACGGCGGCCTCGATCACGTCCGGGTGGGCCATGACCTCGTTCTCCAGCTCGACCGAGGAGATCCACTCGCCGCCGGACTTGATGACGTCCTTGCTGCGGTCGCTGATCTGCATGTAGCCCATCGAGTCGAGCGAGCCGATGTCCCCGGTGCGCAGCCAACCGTCGTGGAACCGGTCGGGCGACGGGTCGCCGTAGTACGACCCGGTGATCCACGGGCCCCGGACCTCGAACTCCCCCACGGCCTCGCCGTCGTTGGGGAGGACGGTGCCATCGTCGGCGCAGATGCGCAGTTCGACGCCGGGCACGACGCGGCCGGTCTTCACCCGCCACTCGATCTCCTCGTCGGGGCCGGCCTGGCGGGGCGGGGTGGCCAGCGAACACAACGGGCTCGTCTCGGTCATCCCCCAGCCCTGGACCATCTGGACGCCGAGCTCGTCCCGGAACCGCTCGATGAGTTGGCGGGGCACCGCCGCACCGCCGGCCGTGATCATCCGCAGGCAGGACAGGTCGACAGGGTGGGTCTGCGAGTACCGGAGGAGGTCGCTCCAGATGGTGGGGACCCCAGCGGAGATGGTGGGCCGGAACCGGTCGATGATGGCGGCGAGCGGAGCGGCCTGGAGATACTGCTGGGGCATGATCAGGTCCGCCCCGGTCATGAACCCGCCGTACGGGGTGCCCCAGGCGTTGGCGTGGAACATCGGCACGATCGACAGCACGCTGTCACGTTCGCTGATGCCGAGGGACCCGCCCGAGGTGATGGCCATGGTGTGCAGGAACGTGGACCGGTGGCTGTAGACGACGCCCTTCGGGTTGCCGGTGGTGCCGGACGTGTAACACATGGCCGCCGCCTGCCGCTCGTCCAGCCGTGGCCAGTCGTAGCCGGGCTCCTCGGCGGCCAGGAGGGCCTCGTAGTCGAGGGTCTCACCCAGGCCGGAGGTGTCCCCCTCCCCCACTGCGATGATGTGACGGACGGTCGGGATCTGGTCGCGCACACGGGCCAGCAGACCGGCGATGGACGCGTCGCAGATGATGACCTGGTCCTCGGCGTGGTTGATGACGTAGGCCAGCTGCTCGGGGAAGAGCCGGATGTTGAGCGTGTGGAGCACCGCCCCCATGGCCGGCACGGCCAGATAGGCCTCGAGGTGGGTCTGGTTGTTCCACAGGAAGGTGCCGACCCGGTCCGAGTCGCCGATGCCCAGGCGGCCGAGGGCCTTGGCCAGCTGCTCGACCCGACAGGCGACATCGGCGAAGGTGGACTCGACCGACTCCCCACCGGGGCCGACGATGGTGATCACCCGACTGGTGCCGTAGACCTGCTGGCCGTGGCGAAGGATGCCGCTGACCAGGAGTGGACCGTCCTGCATGGTGCTGAGCATGGTGCTTCCTCCCCGCCCGCCGCCGCCGGCGGACAACCGAGTGTACCGACCGGGACCGATGGGAGCCGTGCCCGGAGCACCTCGTCGCCCTCGCCCCGAGGACGTGGGGCCCGACACGCTCCCGACGTAGTTGCCGGCCCCGGGGTCCGTCCGGGTGACCCCACCCCGTCGCCCCACTCCAGGCTCCGCCCACCGTGCGAGCCCCCGACACTTCCCTATCGGATCCCTAGGGAAGTTCTTGTGTGACGCGGGCGCCTGTCGGGCGATGTAGGGGGTGAAGGATCCGCTTCCCGGCAGCCGCACGCCGGTTCGGAGAGGACATCGAACGCAATGGACACGCGACAAGAGCGCCCACTATCGTCACTGTTAGTAGTATTAGCACTACTTTCCGTGATCATCGGGCAGGATGAGAGGACGGTCGCAACATGACACTTCCACTGAGCAACCTCGTGGTCGCTGCACTCGCCGTAGGTGGCCTCGCCACCGGCGTGGGCACTGCGTCCGCCGCCACCACGTCACCGAGGGCGGCACAGATCACCGCCGAGCAGGCCCAGGAGCAGCAGCTCCGAGGCGACATCGACTCGTTGACCACCACCGAACAGCACTTGCAGGCCACCCTCCGGAACCGCACGGCCAAGTCGTCCGGCGCACCGCAGGCCGCATCGTCCGCCCCCCAGAACGTGACCCGTTCGTCTGAGTACGGCAACACCACCGCCGGCACTTGGGGGTCCCAGCCGACCAACGCTCCCGCCGAGAACG
>DATCCR010000008.1:0-3624 GCA_036511155.1 Acidimicrobiales bacterium | reverse complement strand
CTCAGTGGGCGGCGAGGACGGTGACGAAGTCGCGGGACCACCCCTGCTGGTACTGGTCGGCCGGGCGGTGCGTCCCGGGGATGCCGGCCGTGAGCGGCGCGCCGGGGGCGGCGGCATAGGCCAGCTGGACCCACGCAGGGTTGATGTCGAGCTCCATGCCGGTCACCGTGCCCGCGCTGATCAGTGCGTTGGCCATGTCGCTCGGTAGCGCCGACATGGAGCCGGCGTAGACGAGGTTGCCGGAGGCATCCTCGCCGAGCGCGCTCCGGGCCACCGCGCTCCCACCGCCCAGGGTGGCGCCCCAGGCGCTGATGGAGGTGATCTGGGGGCTGGCCACGCCTTTGGCCACCAGGGGCGCCAGGTTCTGCCGGACGCTGGCCACCGGCTCGCCGGGGGTGGGGACCTCCTGGCCCCAGACCCCGATGCGGGCGGACCCGCTGGTGTCGATGACCAGACTGGCGTACCCGGCCTGCAGGGGCACCAGTGTCTGGCCGTTGAGCTCGAACCCGCCGGTCCCGGTGCTGGTCTCGAAGCCGCCGTTGAAGGCGGAGACCAGGAGCGGCACCTCGTTCGGGCCGATGGTCGAGCTGCTGTCGGCCGGTACCACGGCGGTGCCCCGCGGTGGGTCGGTCGTCCCGACATGGAGCCCGTAGGTGACCTTGCCGACCCGGAACCGGTACAGCGAGACGACCGTGCCGTCGGGCTCGGTCACCGACTGGGTGTCCACGGCGATCGCCCCATTGACATTCGACACGGGGGTCCACCCCGGCTGCTCGGTCGTGGTGGTGGTGGTGGGGGGGATGGTGGTGGTGGGCGCCGAGGTGGCGGTGCTGGAGGCGCCCGACGAACAGCCGGCCAGGACGAGGCCGCCGACCACCGCCAACAGCGTGCCCGGGAGCCGCGCCCTGCGGCATCCAATGGTGTCCGACGGGGTCCGGAGGCGGAGGGGCACGACCGGGCAGCTTACGAGACCTGGTACCGGCACCGGGGTCAGTCGACCGCCGGACCGACCACCGCCACCGCTCAGTCGATGCCGGCCAGACGGGGCGAGATCGTCAGGCCGCCGTCGACCCGCAGCACCTGCCCGTTGACGAAGGACGCCCGCTCGGAGAGCAGGAATCCGACGGCGTGGGCGATGTCGTCGGGGGTGCCCAGCCGCCCGAGCGGGTTCTGCTCGGCCAGGCGGGTCCGACCCGCCTCCGGGACCCCCCGGGCCGCCGTGTCGGTGAGGATGAAGCCCGGCGCCACCACGTTGCACCGGATGCCGTCGCGCCCGTAGCGGGCGGCCACGTGGCGGGCCAGTTGCTCGACGGCCGCTTTGGACACCCCGTAGGCGACTCGCCGGTGCTCGCCGATGGACGCCGATCCCGACGAGATCAGCACGATGGCCCCGCCGCCCCTGGCCCGCATCAGGGGGAGGACCGAGCGGACCAGGCGCAGGCCGCCGGTGGCGTTGGTGTCCAGCACCCTGTCCCAGGTGTCGAGGTCGACCTCCTCGGCGTCGAGGTCGGTACGGAAGTCGGTCCAGGCGGCGTTGTGGTCGAGGAGGTCCACGCCGCCGAAGCGTTCCGCCGTCCGGGCCACCGCCGCGGCCACCGCGGCGCCGTCGGAGACATCGCAGTCGAGACCGATCGCCTCATGACCGTCGGCCACCAGGGCCTCGGCCAGCGCGCGGGCGCCGTCGCCGTCCCGGTCGGTGACCGCCGCCCGGGCGCCCAGGCGGCACAGATGGCGGACGGTGGCGGCACCGATGCCCCGGGCGGCCCCGGTCACCAGGGCGACCTTGCCGTCGAGGGAGCCGCTGACGTCGGCGGCGGACTCGGAAGGCGATGCGCTCATGGCTGCACGGTAGCCAACTGCCGCGCCGACCGGCTGTGACGCCAAAGCAGCGTGGACGCGAGCCAGCGCCCGTCCCACATGTCGGCGGGGATCGGGCGCTCGACTCTTCTTGTTCTCCGAGGGGACGTGGCTGGGGGAATGGCTACCGGGAGGATGAACACTCCTGCCGTTGCAACGCTCATGACTTCGAGCCGCTTGCCTCTGGACTTCCCGGGCCGACGGGGCACCGCCCGTCAGATCCCTCGCCGTCCGCTCTCAGAGCGGGCAACCTGTGCGCATTCGCATCGGCGCCTCCTTCGGGCCCCTGGCGGAACCCTCAATTGCAGTGTACGGACCGCCCTCCCGAAAAGGGAGAGGCGAAGGACCCGGATCTGCGGGCATCCCCGACGCAGCCCGCCGGCGCGCAATCCTCCGGGCGTAGCTGCGCCGCAGACTCGACCGCGGGTCAGCTGACCGGCGTGGGTCCGGAGGTGACCGCCTCCAGCTCGGCGACGGGTGCGGCGCGGGCGAAGAACTCCTCGATGGTGGCCGCCGGGACGGGCCGGGAGAACAGGAACCCCTGGCCGTGATCGCACTTCTCGGATCGGAGCCCCTCGATCTGGTCCGCCTGCTCGATACCCTCGGCCAGCGTGACCAGTCCCAGGGTGCGCCCCAGCTCGACCAAGGTGTGGATGAGGGCTGCGGCGTCCGGCGACCCGCTCATCTCCGAGACGAAACTCCGGTCGATCTTGAGCACGTCCACCGGGAACTGGCGGAGGTAGGCCAGAGACGAGTAGCCGGTACCGAAGTCGTCGATGGCGATCAGCACGCCCAGCGCCTTCAGGCGCTTGAGCCGGTCCACGGTGGCGAGGGCGTCTTTCATCAGCACCGACTCGGTGATCTCGATGATGAGGGACTCGGGGGCGAGTCCGTGGGCGTCGAGCGCGGCGCGTACGTCCTCCACGAACCCGTCGGACTCCATCTGGCGCATCGAGACGTTCACCGACATGGTCATCCGGTGCCCGGCGTCCCGCCACCGGGCGAGCTGGGCGCACGCCTCGCCGAGCACCCAGCGGCCGACGTCGACGATCTGGCCGCTGTCCTCGAGCGCGGGGATGAACTGGTCGGGCGAGATCGTGCCCTTGACCGGATGGTTCCAGCGGATCAGGGCCTCGACGCCGCGCATGTGGAGGTCGGCGAGGTCGACGATGGGCTGGTAGAGGAGGACGAACTCCTCACCGGTCAGCGCTCGCTCGAGCTCGTTCCGCAGGACGAGTCGGTCGTTGGCGGCCAGCTGCATCGCCTCCTCGAACACGATGGACTGGTCGCGCCCGGCGCCCTTGGCCCGGTAGAGGGCGATGTCGGCGTCGCGCAACAGGTCCTGGGCCGACTGCCGGTCCCCCACGGCGATCCCCACGCTGGCCGACACGGTGATCGGGATGGTCTCGAACCCTTCCACGTAGAACGCGGGCTTGAGCACCTGACGGATGCGTTCGGCGATGACACCGGGCCCGTCCGACAACGACAGGCCTTCGGCCAGGATGACGAACTCGTCGCCCCCGAGGCGCCCGACCGTGTCGCTGGACCGCAGGAAGCCGACCAGTCGGCTGGCCACCGCTTGGAGGAGCCGGTCGCCCGCCTCGTGGCCGAGGGAGTCGTTGGCGTCCTTGAAGTTGTCGAGGTCCACGAAGAAGGCGGCCACGGGGTCGCCGTTGCGGCGCGCCCGCACCAGCATCTGGTCGGCCCGGTCGAGGATGAGCTGGCGGTTGGCCAGGCCGGTCAGGGGATCGTGCAGTGCCCGGTGGG
>DATCCR010000007.1:0-6003 GCA_036511155.1 Acidimicrobiales bacterium | reverse complement strand
CGGGACGAGCACGTTGGTCGTGGGCCGGCCGGGCGGCGTCGACTGGGTCACCACGAAGGCCCACCGGCCGTCGGGCGAGGCGGTGACGGCGAAGTCGCCCAGCGGGGGCGTCCCGCCGACGGGCAGCGGGATGGGTGCCTCGGGGGTGCGGGTACGCAGTTCCACCGGGGTGACGGCGGTCGGGCACACCACATAGCCGACCGGTCCGGCGGAAGCCGGGCGCGCTCCGGGCACGGTGGGTGAGTCGGGGGTGGCCACCATCGAGCAGCCGGCCAGGACGACGGCTCCGACGGATGCCAGGGCCGGCCTGGCCGTCCGGAAGTACCGGGACCACGCCGTCGGCGGGGTCCGGTCGCGTCGCGTCAGGGCCTCCATAGGTGGGCCCGACCCTAGTGACGCGGGCGGGTCCGGCGGAAGGGCCTGGGTCAGGCCGCCCGGGCGAGCGACCCGCCGCGGGCGTGGTCGGCCACGGCGGCCACGGCGGCCAGTGCCTCGTCGAGCGGGGTGGGCTCGATCCCGAAGGTGGCCGCGCAGGCCGATGAGTCGAGGACGAAGGGCCGGTCGAACTGGTAGCGGGTCTCCTTCATCTCGCGCATCTGGGGCGAGAACAGCCCGGCCACCGACAGGGTGGCGGCCGGGAATGCGGCGACCGATGCCACGGGGGCGCCGGCGACTTCGCAGAAGCGGGCGGCCAGCTGGCGCTGGGTCAGGGCCGGGCCGGTCGGCACGTGCCATGCCCGTCCCCACGCCCGCTCGTCGGTGCCGAGCACGGCCAGCGTGCGCCCGACGTCGGGCACGTAGGTCCACGAGTGGGGAACATCGGGGTCGCCCATGACCCGGACCTTCTTGCCGGCCAGGAGGCGGTCGACGTTGCGGCCGAAATGGCTGGTGTCCACGACGCCGGGGCCGAAGAAGTCCGACGCCCGGGCCTCGGTCACCCGGACCCGGCCGTCGCGGTGGGCGGCCAGGGCCTCCTCCCACATGGCGGCCCGGACCCGGCCCTTGGTGCCCGTCGAGGCGAGCGGGTCGTCCTCGGTCATCGGGTGGTCGACCGGCCCGTAGCCGTAGAGGTTGCCCATGATGACCAACACCGCGCCCGTCCGGGCGGCGACCTCGAGCATCGAGGCCGCCATGGGGGGCCAGAGCTGCGGCCAGCGGTGGTAGGGCGGGTTGGCGCAGTTGTACAGGGCGTCGGCCTCGCCGACCGCGGCAGCCAGGGCGAACGGGTCGGAGGCGTCTGCCGCCACACGGGTGATGCCGGGGCGCTCCGGGCCCGAACCGGACCGGGTGACGACCGTCACCTCGTGCCCGCCGCCCACCAGAGCGTGCGACGTGGCCGTGCCGACCGCTCCCGAACCGATGATGACGTGCCTTCCCATGATGCGTTCTCCTTATGGTGATCACTGCTCTCGTACGTGACCAGTATTCTCTCTTCTGGATGGAAATGCAAGAGCGGTGCTCTATTATTGATCTGCTGCTCTTGAAGTGGCAGGCTGTCGGCATGCCCCCCTCCACCGGACTCCGGGCCCGCATGCGGGCCGAGCTGACGGCCGAGATCAAGGAGGAGGCCCGGCGCCAGTTGGCCGCCGAGGGGGCGCCGGGACTGTCGCTGCGGGCCGTGACCCGGTCCCTGGGCATGGCGTCGTCGGCCATCTACCGCTACTTCCCGAGCCGGGACGACCTGCTCACCGCGCTCATCGTCGATGCCTACGACGCCGTCGGCGCCGCCGCGGAGGATGCCGACGACGGATGCCCTCCCGACGACCTCGGCGGTCGGTGGATGGCGGTCGGTCTGGCCGTTCGGGCCTGGTCGCTGGCCAACCCGCATGAGTACGCCCTGGTCTACGGCTCGCCTGTGCCCGGCTACCGGGCCCCCGAGGACACGGTGGGGCCGGCCAGCAGGGTCACCCTGGTGATGGCCCGGATCGTCGACGGCGCAGCGCGGGCCGGCGTGGTCGACGACCCGCCGTGGTCGCCGTCCCTCGCTCCGATCGGGTCCGACGCGGTCGGCGCCATCCAGACGCTGATCGATCTGGCCTTCCCCCACGCGTCCGCCGAGACCGCCGTGCGGGCCGTGGCGGCCTGGACCCAGCTCTTCGGGATCATCTCCTTCGAACTCTTCGGCCACTTCCACCGGGTGCTCGATGACGTATCCCCGGTGTTCGAGCGGGCCCTCCTCGAGATGGGGCGCGTCGTGGGGCTCCCGTCCCCGTGGTCGGGCGGTGGACGGATGGCGGATGTGTCGCCGGTGGGGCCGGACGGATCCGGACGAGAGGCCCCGGACGGCGAGGGCGAGGTCTGGTACCTGGTCTGAGCAGAGCACCCTGGCGCCCGAATTCGGGATTCGATCGACAGTGGTATCACATCTGATACCGGATTGAGGATCCTGGTATCAGATCAGATACCATCTGATCATGGATTCCGCAGCCACCGTCCGACTCGCCCGTGAGCGGTCCGGCCTCTCCCTGAGGGAACTGGCCGCACGGGCCGACACATCGCACTCCGCTCTCGCCGCCTACGAGGCCGGCCGGGTGCACCCGTCGTTCGACAAGGTCCGCCACATCGTGGAGAGCGCTGGATTCGACCTGGAGGTGACCCTGGTGCCTCGACCCGGTCGAGACGACGCAGACCGGGGACGGGAACTGGAGGAGGTGCTGGCCCTTGCCGAGCAGTTCCCCGCCCGTCACGCGGCCGAACTCGTCTTCCCGACCTTCCCGTCCTCATGAGCGACCTGGTCGACAAGATCCTCGCCATCGATGCCGCACTCGACGCGGCCGGCGTCCCCCACGCTTTCGGTGGTGCGCTGGCGTTGGCCTGGTGCACGGAGCGCGCCAGGGGCACCATCGACATCGACTGCAACGTATTCGTCGAGCCCGCCAAGGTGCTGTGGGTCTTCGACGCACTGCCTGACGGCATCGCCTGGGACGATGCGTCGGTGACCGGCGTCATCCGGGACGGCCAGGTCCGCCTGTGGTGGGACGCGACACCCGTCGACGTGTTCCTGGACACCGGGCCGTTCCACGCAGACGTCGCCACCCGCGTGCGGCGCAAGCCGTTGGGGGGCCGGGACATCCCCTTCCTGTCGTGCTCCGACCTCGCCGTGTTCAAGGCGTTCTTCAACCGCACCAAGGACTGGGCCGACCTCGAGGACATGGCGGCCAACGGCAGTCTCGACGTCGACCGGGTCGCCGCCACGCTCGAGCGCTACCTCGGCGCAGATGACGACCGCATCGCCCAGTTGCGGGAGTTGGCCCCCACCCCCTGAACGCCTGTCGGGGGGCGCCCGCACCATCGCCCCGACGGACCGGTTCCATCGCGCTTGTGCACGCGATCACATCGGGACCTTCGGCCCTAGGGCGTCGCGGCGACGCCTGGTTTCATCACTGGTGATGACACTCCTCCTGTCCCGCTGGCAGTTCGGCATCACGACGGTGTTCCACTTCATCTTCGTGCCCCTCACCATCGGCCTAGCCCTGTTGCTGGCCATCATGCAGACCGCGGCCTACCGGTCGCGGGGCGACGCGGTGAAGCAGGCGACGTGGGAGGGCATGACCCGCTTCTGGCGGCGACTGTTCCTCATCAACTTCGCCATCGGCGTGGTGACCGGCATCGTCCAGGAGTTCCAGTTCGGCATGAACTGGTCCGAGTACTCGCGCTACGTGGGCAGCGTCTTCGGCGCCCCCCTGGCCGTCGAGGCGCTGCTCGCCTTCTTCCTCGAGTCGACGTTCCTCGGCATCTGGATCTTCGGCAAGGGCCGGGTGTCCGACCGCGTCCACCTCGCCTCCATCTGGCTGGTGAGCATCGGCACGATGCTGTCGGCGTACTTCATCCTGGCCGCCAACGCCTGGATGCAGCACCCGGTGGGCTACAAGATCGAGGGCAACCGGGCGATCATGACCGACTTCTGGGCGGTCATGACCAACAGCACCCTGATCAGCTCCTTCCTCCACGTGCTGACGGCGGCGCTGGTGACGGCGGCGATGCTGATGCTCGGCGTCAGCGCCTGGCACCTGCGGAGGTCCCAGAAGGCCGGCGACGCCGCGCACCCCGTGTTCTCGACCTCGGCCAAGCTGGCTCTCATCGTCGGCGTGATCGCCGTCACGGCGACGATGTTCTTCGGCGACAGCCAGGCCCGGCTGATGGAGACCCAGCAGCCCATGAAGATGGCCGCCGCCGAAGCGCAGTACAACACGCAGACCGGAGCGAGCTTCTCGCTCCTGACCATCGGCAACCTGTCCGGCAGCCCCATCTTCCAGATCCGCATCCCCCACGCCCTGTCCGTCCTGTCGGACAACAGCTGGGACGGTCCGGTCCAGGGCATCAACCAGGTCCAGGCCAAGGAGACCGCCACCTACGGGAAGGGCAGCTACGTACCGGTCCTGTGGGTCACCTACTGGACCTTCCGGATCATGGTGGGCTGCGGCATGCTGATGTTCGTCGGCCTGGCCTGGGGCATGTGGCTGATGTACCGCCGCAAGATCGACACTTCGAAGTGGTTCCTGCGGCTGGCGGTGCCGGCGTTGCTGCTCCCGTTCATCGCCAACGCCACCGGGTGGATCTTCACCGAGATGGGACGCCAGCCCTGGGTGGTCTACGGACTGCTGAAGACGGCGACCGGGGTGTCCCACGTCGGGACCGGCTACGTGGTCACGACCCTGGTCGGGTTCACCGCCATCTACTCGTTGCTCGCCATCATCGACTTCGGCCTGATGGCCCGCTACGCCAAGCTCGACGCCGACGAGGCCGACGAGGCCGGTGAACACGGCGAGACCGCACCCGGTGACGACGAAGGCGTCGGCCGCGGCGACGGCCATGCCGACGACGACCGGGCTCCGGCCCTCATCTACTGAGCGACAGGGAGAAACGACGATGTCCATGATCGCTGCCGTCACGCCGGCCTACACGGGGCTCGAGATCTTCTGGTTCCTGATCATCGCCGTCCTGTGGGTGGGCTACTTCGTACTGGAGGGCTTCGACTTCGGGGTGGGGATGCTCCTCCCCGTCGTCGGCAACGACGACCTCGACCGGCGGGTCATGGTCAACACCATCGGCCCCGTCTGGGACGGCAACGAGGTCTGGCTGCTGGTGGCCGGTGGAGCCACGTTCGCCGCGTTCCCCAACTGGTATGCCACGCTGTTCAGCGGCTTCTATCTGCCGCTGTTCCTGATCCTGGCCGCCCTCATCTTCCGGGGCGTGGCCTTCGAGTTCCGCTCCAAGCGGGTGATGCCCCAGTGGCGGCTGGCGTGGGACCACGCCATCTTCTGGGGGAGTCTCATCCCGTCGCTCCTGTGGGGCGTGGCCTTCGCCAACATCCTGCGGGGGACGCCCATCGGGCCGCACGGGACGTACCTGGGCTCGTTCTTCAACCTGCTCAACGCCTACAGCCTGCTGGGCGGTGTGACCACCCTGCTGCTCTTCGCCCTGCACGGCAGCGTCTTCCTCTGCCTCAAGACCACGGAAGGGCTCAAGGAGCGGGCGGAGCGGACCGCCAAGGTGCTGGCCCCGGCGGCCACCGTGGCACTGCTGGGCTTCCTCGCCTGGACCTACGTGAACGCCCGCAACGCCCATGACGTCGGCATCGTCCCGCCATTCGTGCCCATCCTGGCCGTCGCCGCGGTGGCCGCGGTGGGCTGGTTGCTGCGGGAGCGGATGGAGGGCTGGGCCTTCATCGCCAACGCCGTGGCCATGATCGGCCTGGTGGCGACCATCTTCTTGAACCTGTACCCCCGGGTGATGGTCTCGAGCATCTCGCCGGCGTTCAACCTGACCATCGGCAACTCGGCCTCGGCCCCGTACACGCTCAAGATCATGACCGTCGTCGCCCTGATCTTCACCCCGCTGGTCCTCGTGTACCAGGGGTGGTCGTACTGGGTGTTCCGCGCCCGGGTGAGGCGCCCCGGAGACCCGGCCGTGCCGGGCGCGACCGACGGGGCCACGACCGACGGTGCGCCGGCGGAGGGTCCCTCGACGACCGCTGCGGTGGCGTCGGGACCCGAAGACGTC
>DATCCR010000006.1:0-2476 GCA_036511155.1 Acidimicrobiales bacterium | reverse complement strand
GATCTCCGACTTCCGCTCTCATCATGCGTCGGCCCTCCCTTCGGTGCCCTCGATTCGATCGTCCTCCCGATCCGGCCCGGATGCAAGCGCGAAACGGTTACAGAGCGCCGGCATCGACGGGCCCCGGATCGCGCGGTGCGGGACCCACGGCCTGGCGGATGCGTTCGGTCCATGGCAGACCTGTCGGGCGATGACGCAGCACGACGCCGGGCAACAGTCATTGAACAGGCGTTCACTGTCCTCGTCATCGAACTGGGATGCGTCAGTGCTGTCAACACTTCCATTGGACTTGCTCTCGATGCCGACGGAATCTTTCAAGGATCCTCGATTGACCTGATTCCAACGGCCACGGGACCAGCCCTGATGAGCGTCATGGTCGACGGGGGGTCGATTCTGGGCTTCTCGATGGCCAGGGAGGGCATCGTGGAGTTCGTCAACACCAGCGCTTCTGCGAACCTGACCTCACTGGTCTCCACTGTTCGTCAAGTCACGACCTGCGCACTTGTCGAGGACATCCAGGTCGGGAGGCTTCGTGCCACCACCCGACACAACGTCCGACTGCCGGCCGGCAACGAGAAGCTCGCCCACGCATCGTTATGGCGCACGAAGGGTGATCCTTCCGAGGTGGTGAGCGACACGCCCTACCCCTCCACCTAGCAGCCTGCCCCCTATCGGCTCGGCCGGGGGCTTGGTGCTCGACCAGCCCATCGTGGGCATGGCCCCCGTGCAGTAGATCGGCTGTGAACCTGCGGGCATGCACATTCAGCGGTACTCGGGGTGCCCCTGATAACGCCGGGTAGGTGGGACGCCTAAGTCAGTGGCGCACCTTCTCGCCGGACAGCGTCGCGGCCCATGCAACGCTCATCGCGTCTGAGGCCCGACTGGTCGATGCCGACGTACTGACCGACCCCAGCAGTCGGATGCCTTCCGGGCGGGCCCTTCCACCGCGTCGTCACCGAGAAACCCCTCGCGCTCGTCGGCTCGAGCTCGCTCCGCCCGGAATCGCCGACCGGCCGCTACCGCCTGATCCGACGGTGGCACCCGCTCCCGCGCCGGAGTACTGGTCGGGCGTGCCACTGTCGGATACCGATCACTCAGGACCGTCGCCCGCCCTGAGGCGCAACGCCAGTTCGTAGACCCGCCGGCGGGGCACCTTGTAGGCCATGGCCACCTCGTCGACGGCTCCCCGTGTTCGGGCGCCGGCCTCCAGGCGCTCGGTCAGGGCGCCAGCCAGCTCGTCGTCGCCCACCTCGGCGTCCGGCACGGCCGGCGCTCCGGCCAGGACCAGGACCACCTCGCCCCGCACGCCGTCGGCCGCCCAGGCCGCCCCGTCGGTGAGCGTCCCCCGCCAGACCTCCTCGTGGAGCTTGGTGAGCTCCCGGGCGACGGCCACCGACCGGTCGTCGCCACAGACGGCGGCCAGGTCGGCCAGGGTGGCCGCCACCCGGCCGGGCGCCTCGAAGAGCACCGTCGTGCGGGGCTCGGTGGCCACCACGGCCAGGCGCTCGGTTCGGTCCCGTCCCGAACGTGGCAGGAATCCCTCGAAGCAGAACCGGTCGGTGGCCAGACCGCTGGCCACCAGGGCGGCGAGTACGGCCGAGGGCCCCGGCACCACGGTGACGGCGAGACCGGCCGCGGCCACCGCGGCGACGACTCGGGCGCCCGGGTCGGACACCGCCGGCATCCCGGCGTCGCTGACCAGGGCCACTGTCCGCCCGGACGCCACCGCGGCCACCACCTCGTCGACCCGGTCGACCTCGTTGTGCTCGTGGAGCGACCGCAACGGCACACCGGAAATCCCGGCGTGGCTGAGCAGTTTGCGGGAGTGCCGGGTGTCCTCGCAGTAGAGGACCTGTGCCGAGGCCAGGGCGGCCGCTGCCCGGGGCGACAGGTCCCCCAGGTTGCCGATGGGGGTGCCCACCACCACCAACGCCCCGGCCCCACCCGACGCCGGCAGCACCTCGAGGACCGGATCGTCCAAGTCGACCAAGTCGTCCAAGTCGTCGAACTCGTCCAGGTCGTCGACATCGTCGGGACCGGCGAACGCCCGGTCATCCGGGTCGGGTGGTCCGTCGCCGGTGGTCACCGCAGCTCCAACCGGTCGCCGGCCCGCAGACCCCACCGCTCGAAGGCTCCGGCTTCGGCCTCGATGACCGTGCGGCACCGCCGCCGGGGCAGGGCCAGGCGCAGCGGCGCCACGCGTGCCACGTCGAGAACCAGCAGGTCGCGGTCGCAGAAGGCGACATCGATGGCGAAGCGCATGCCCACGGTGTGCACCGAGCGGGTGTGCGGCAGGACCATCGCCCCTTCATAGCCGTCGCGGCCCAGCAGGCCCTTGGCCCGGCCGCCCCAGTCGTCCACGACCTCGGCGGCTGCCAGGACGTCACCGTCCCGCAGGAGCCACGTCACTCCGGGCACACGGGCCGGCCGCCAGGCTCCGCTTCCCGGCCGTCGCCCCCCGTTGGCCGGGCGGGTC
>DATCCR010000005.1:0-11544 GCA_036511155.1 Acidimicrobiales bacterium | reverse complement strand
GGGCGCGTCCGGGTGTGGTCGAGCTGGTGTCGGTCGACTCCATGGCCGTCTACCGGGGCATGGACCTGGGGACGGCCAAGGCGCCGACGGCGGTGCGGGCCGAGGTGCCCTACCACCTGGTGGATCTGGTGGACCCTGACGAGGAGTACACCGTCACCAGGTTCCAGACGGAGGCCCGGGCGGCCCTGGAGGGGATCGCCTTTCGGGCCGGGAAGGCCCTGTTGGTGGGCGGGACGGGGTTGTACCTGCGGGCTGTGACCGACGACCTCTCGTTTCCGGGGCGGTTCCCGTCGGTGGCGGAGGGGCTGGCGGCGGAACTGGACGACCTCGGCCCCGAGGGCAGCGGTGAGCGGCTGGCCGGGTGTGCCGGGCTGCATGCACGGCTCGAAGGACTCGACCCGGTGGCCGCCGGGCGGATCGAGCGGGGCAACGAGCGCCGACTGGTCCGGGCCCTCGAGGTGACACTGGGGTCGGGGCAGCCCTTCTCGTCGTTCGGGCCGGGCCTCGAGCGGTACCCACCCAGCCGGATGGTCCTGCTCGGCCTGCAACGGGACCCCGAGGAGTCGGACCGGCGGATCGCCGAACGGTTCGCCCGGTTGATGGACGAGGGGTTCCTCGACGAGGTGCGGGGTCTCGTCGCCTTGCCGGGAGGGATGTCACGGACGGCCCGCCAGGCCCTCGGTTACCGGGAGCTCCTGGCCCATCTAGAGGAAGGGGTGCCGCTCGCGGCCGCTGTGGACGAGGCGGTCCGGCGCACCCGGGCTTTCGCCAAGCGCCAGCGGGCGTGGTTCCGGCGGGACCCCCGGATCGAATGGCTGGACCCGGACGGGGATCCGGTGGCCGAGGTGCTCGACCACCTGGAACGAGACGCGACGGGGCTGGACGGGTGGGGCGCGACACGGTCGGACCGGTGGGGCGCGACAGGGTCGGACCGGTGAGAGACTGGAGGGGACCACCATGACAACTCCCGCCACCGACAACGCCTTCCTCCGGTTCACCAAGCACCACGGTGCCGGCAACGACTTCCTGGTCCAGGTGGACCCGGGGAGCAAGGGGCCGCTCCTGCCCGAGTTGGTCCGGGCGCTGTGCGACCGCCGCTTCGGCATCGGGGCCGACGGGGTGATCCGGGTGCTCGACGGGGGCGGGCTCGCCGACCTGACCATGGTCCTGCAGAACGCCGACGGCGGCGAGGCCGAGATGAGCGGCAACGGCATGCGCTGCCTCGCCCAGGCCGCCGTGCAGAGTGCCATGGTGGCGCCCCCGACGTTCACGGTGGCCACCGCGGCGGGCATCAAGACGGTGGCCTACGCCCAGGCCTCCGACCCCGACACCGCCTGGGCGACGGTCGGTATGGGCCAGGCCGAGCTCGGTGAGAACCAGCCGCAGAAGTTCATCGACCGCAAGGTTCGGACCGTCGACATGGGCAACCCCCACCTGGTGATGTTCGGCCCCGACCTGGACGACGTGGACGTGGCCGGTATCGGGGCGCACCTCCAGACCGTCTACGAGGGTGGCGTCAACGTCGAATTCATCACCTCGGGGGACGAGCCCGACAGCCTGGTCCTGCGGGTGTTCGAGCGGGGCGTTGGCGAGACCCAGGCGTGCGGCACCGGGAGCGCGGCGGCGGCCGCCGCGGCCCACAGCTGGGGCCTGGTGGGCACGCACGTCGCCGTCCACAACCCCGGAGGCACCCTCGAGGTGACGTTGGGCGACGACGAGATCCTGCTGGCCGGCCCTGTCCACCGGGTGGCCTCGGTGGTGGTCAGCCCGAGCGCGGTCCTGGCGGCGGCGAGGCCGCAGATGAGCCCTACCGCATGAACCGGTGTCCAGCCGGTGCATGACCGCCTGAGGGCCGGGCCGGCGTGAGCCGACCCCTAGGATCGGCAGAAGATGAGCGTCCCCGGATGAGCCGCAGCACATGAGTCCCACCCCGTCGGCCTTCACCGACACCCTGATCTCGAGGGAGATCCGGGAGCGCATCGTCCTGGTGGGCGTGACCTTCCCCCACGGCACCACGGCGGCCACCGAGGCCGGGCTCGACGAGCTGGAGCGACTGGTGGACACGGCCGGCGCCGACGTGGCCGGGCGGATCATCCAGCGCCGGACCGCCCCGGACTCCGCCACCTACCTCGGCCGCGGCAAGGCAGAGGAACTACTGGAGATGTGCCTCGAGGTGGACGCCGACACCGTGGTCTTCGACGACGACCTCTCGCCGGCGCAGCAGCGCAATCTGGAAAAGATCCTCGGCCGCACGGCCATCGACCGCACGGCGGTGATCCTCGACATCTTCGCCCAGAACGCCCGCACCCCCGAGGGCCGCGCCCAGGTGGAGCTGGCCCTGCTCCGTTACCGCCTGCCGCGCCTGCGGGGCCGCGGCCTTTCGCTCAGCCAGCAGGCCGGTGGCATCGGCACCCGTGGCCCGGGTGAGACCCAGCTCGAAGTGGACCGGCGTCGTCTGGTGCAGCGGATGACGCGGCTCGAGGCCGATCTCCGGCAGCTCGACCGGACCCGCCAGGTGCAGCGCCGGGGCCGTCAGCGGGGCCGTCAGCGCACCGTCTCCCTCGTGGGCTACACCAACGCCGGCAAGTCGACGTTGCTCAACCGGCTGTGCGAGTCCGATGTCCTGGTGGAGAACCGGCTGTTCTCCACCCTCGACCCGAGGACCCGGAAGTTCGATCTTCCGGGAGGCGAGACGGTGCTGCTGACCGACACCGTCGGCTTCGTCCGCAAACTGCCCCACCAGGTGGTGGAGGCGTTCCGGTCCACTCTCGAAGTGGTGCTCGAGTCCGACCTCATCGTCCATGTGGTCGACGGGTCCGCCCCCGACCTCGAGGGCCAGATCGACGCCGTGCACACCGTCCTGACGGAGATCGGGGCCGACACCATGCCGGAGCTCCTGGTGGTCAACAAGGCCGACGCCCTCGGGAGCGGCGACGACGAGACCGGGGAAGAGGCGAGGCGCCTGCTGGCCGCGCACCCGGGATCGGTGCTCGTATCGGCGCGGACGGGAGAGGGGATCGAGGCACTACTCGTCACCATCGGCGACCGCCTCCGGGTGGGGGACCGGGTGGTGGAGCTCGAGATCCCCTGGGCCCGGGGCGACGTGCTCGCCGCCGTCCACCGCGAGGGGGAGATCGTCGGCGAGGAGGCCGGCGACACCACCACCCGGATCCAGGTGGTGCTCGACGAGGCGGGAAAGGCCCGGTTCGCGGAGTTCCTGGCCTCGTGACCGGATCGGGGGCCAGAGGTGATGCTGTGGCCGCTGATGGCGTCGTGGCCGGCTTCGCCCCTCCGCCCTACCCTTACGAGCGGCTGAACGGGGCCAAGGTCCGGGCCACCGAGCGCTTCGCCGACCGGGGTGGCCTGGTCGACTGCTCCATCGGCACGCCATGCGATGCCCCGCCCGACGCCGTGCTCGAGGCCATGGCCACCTCGGGGACCGAGCGGGGCTATCCGACGTCGCCCGGGTCGCCCGCCTACCGGCAGGCCGCGGCCGGGTGGATGGCCCGACGGTTCGGTGTGACGGTCGACCCCGACGGCGGTGTGGCGGCGTGCGTGGGCACCAAGGAGTTCGTGGCCACCACAGCCCAGTTCCTCCGGTTGCGGACCCCCGACCGGGACACCGTCCTCTACCCGTCGGTGTCCTACCCGACGTACGCCATGGGGGCAACGCTGGCCGGGTCCCGGGCGGTGGCGGTGCCGGAGCTGCCCGGTGGCGGGCTGGACCTCGACGCCGTCGACCCGGCGGACGCCGAGCGCGCGCTGCTGGTCTGGGTCAACTCGCCCTCCAATCCGACCGGGCTGCTCAGCGACCTGGAGCGGGCGGCAGCATGGGGGCGCCAGCGGGGGATCCCGGTCCTTTCCGATGAGTGCTACGCCGAGTTCACCTGGGAAGGGCCGCCCCGGACGATCCTCGAGTCGGGCGTCGACGGCGTGGTGGCCGTCCACTCGCTGTCCAAACGGTCCAACCTGGCCGGGGTGCGAGCCGGATTCTTCGCCGGCGACCCGGAGCTGGTGACCTATCTCCTCGACGTCCGCCGCCACGCCGGCCTGATGGTACCGGGCCCGGTCCAGGCCGGGGCCGTGGTGGCCCTCGACGACGATGCCCACGTGGACGAGCAGCGGCAGCGCTACGACGAACGGCTGCGGTTCCTGGCCCGGTCCCTGTCCGACGCCGGACTCCCGGTGGACCTTCCGGCCGGTGGCTTCTACCTGTGGGTGCCGGTGCCCGACCGGTTCGTCGACGGCTGGGCGGCGTGCGAGTGGTTGGCCGACGATGCCGGCCTGCTGGTCAGCCCGGGTGAGCTGTACGGCCCGGATGGCAGCGGCCACGTACGGGTGGCGGTGGTCCAGCCCATGGACCGTCTCGAGCTCGTCGCCGAGCGGTTGTCGACCACGGGGTGAGCTGAGCGGGTCGGGCGGCGGTCGCTGCGTCGGCTCCGGTGTACGGGTCAGTGTCCGGGTCACGCCGGGCCGGGACCGGGCGAGCCGGGCGGTAACGTCTCCCCCCATGGCAGACCCTGCACCATCCTCCGTCCATGCCGACCTGGCCAGCCAGGTCGACGCCCTGTGGGACCGCGCCCCCGAGCTGTCGGCGGCCGACACGGACGCTCTCGACGTGGTGACGGCGGCGATCGACCTGCTCGACTCGGGCGAGGCCCGGATTGCCGAGGTCGACCCGACCACCGACGACGTGGTGGTCCACCAGTGGCTCAAGCACGCCATCCTCCTCCTGTTCCGCCTGCGCTCGATGGAGACCATCGAGGTGGGCCCGTTCGAGTTCGCCGACAAGCTGCCGCTGAAGCGCGGCTTCGAGGCGGCAGGTGTCCGGGTCGTCCCGGGGGCCTCGGCCCGATGGGGCTCCTACCTCGCCCCCGGGGTCATCTGCATGCCCAGCTATGTGAACATCGGGGCCCGGGTGGGCGCCGGCACGATGGTCGACACGTGGGCCACCGTCGGGTCGTGCGCCCAGATCGGCGAGAACGTCCACCTGTCGGGCGGCGTCGGGATCGGCGGCGTGCTCGAGCCGGCCCAGGCCGCACCGGTCATCATCGAGGACGAGGTCATGATCGGCAGCCGCGCCATGATCACCCAGGGCGCCCGGGTCGGCCGGGGCTCGGTGGTGGGGGAGGGGACCATACTCAACCCGTCGATCCCCGTGATCGACGCCGAGACCGGTGATGAACTCGGCCGCGGCCACGTGCCGCCGTGGTCGGTGGCCGTACAGGCCTCGCGGCGCCGGGAGTTTCCGGGGGGCGAGTTCTACCTGCCCTGCGTGCTGGTCCTGAAGCGGCTGACCGAGGGCCAGCGCCACGACAAGGCCCAGCTGAACGACATCCTCCGCACCCACGGCGTCTCGACGTGACCGGACGGCGGCAGTGACCGAGGGCGTGCCCGACGGCCTGCTGGGGCTGGCGACGGCACTGGTCGGGATCCCGTCGGTGAGCCACCACGAGCGGGCCATGGCCGACGCCGTCCAGGCCGCCCTCGAGTTGTGCCCGTGGCTCGAGGTCGAACGGGTCGGCGACAACGTGGTGGCCCGGACCCAGCTCGACCGGGAGCGCCGTGTGCTGCTCGCCGGCCATCTCGACACCGTGCCCCCAGCGGAGGGCAACGACGAGCCCCGAGTCGAGGGCACCACGCTCTTCGGGCTGGGAGCGGCCGACATGAAGGGCGGCCTCGCCGTCTTCCTCCACCTGGCCGGCACGTTGCGCGAGCCCGTGGCGGACGTGACCTGGTGCTTCTATGCGGGTGAGGAGGTGGCCAGGGAGTTCAACGGGCTCGGTCACGTGTGGGACGTCCGACCAGACCTACTGGCCGCAGATGTCGCCATCCTGGGCGAGCCGACCGGAGGGCTGGTGGAGGCCGGGTGCCAGGGGACGCTGCGCGTTCGGGTCCGCCTGGCCGGGCAGCGGGCCCACACCGCCCGGCCGTATGCCGGCCGCAACGCCATCCACCGCCTGGGCCCGGTCCTGGCCGCGGTGGCCGGCTTCGAGGTGCGCCGTCCGGTCATCGACGGGTGCGAGTACGCCGAGCAGCTCCAGGTGGTGTCCGTCGAGGGCGGCGTGGCCGGGAACGTGGTACCCGACGAGGCGGTCGTGGTGGTCAACCACCGCTTCGCTCCCGACCGGACGGTGGAGCAGGCCGAGTCGGTCGTGCGGGAGCTGCTGGCCCCGCACCTCGAGCCGGGGGACCACTGGGAGCTCGTCGATGCATCGGCGGGTGCGCCGCCGTCGCTCGACCACCCGGTGCTGGCCGCACTGGTGGCGGCCACCGGGGTCCCGCCCGTCGCCAAGGTCGGGTGGACCGACGTGGCCTCGTTCTGGGCCCACGGGATCCCGGCGGCCAACTTCGGCCCAGCCGACCCGCTGCTGGCCCACACCCCCGGCGAGCACGTGAGTGAGCAGGAGTTGCGGGACGCGGCCCGGGTACTCGACACGCTGCTGCGTGGCTGACCACCCAATCGACGAGGTTGGACGCGGAAGCGGGGGCCGCCGGTGACGCGCCGTCGCGCGGCCGTGGGTAGGGTCGGCTCATGATGCTCCTCACGCGCGCACTGGGCAGGTCCGGGCTGGTCGTCTCTGCGGAAGGGCTCGGCTGCATGGGCATGAGCGAGTTCTACGGGGCCGGCGACGAGACGGAGTCGGTGGCCACCATCCATCGGGCCCTCGATAGCGGCGTCACCTTTCTCGACACGGCCGACATGTACGGGCCGTACACCAACGAGGAACTCGTCGGGCGGGCCATCAGCGGCCGTCGGGACGAGGTGGTGCTGGCCACCAAGTTCGGGATCGTCCGCACCGCCGACCCCCTGGTGCGCTCCATTCGGGGCGATGCCGCCTATGTGCGCGAGGCATGCGAGGCCTCGCTGCGGCGTCTGGGTGTGGACCATGTCGACCTCTACTACCAGCACCGCACCGACGGTGGTGTCCCCATCGAGGAGACGGTCGGGGCCATGGCCGAGCTGGTGGCCGAAGGCAAGGTCCGCTACCTCGGCCTGTCGGAGGCGGCGCCGGACACTCTCCGGCGGGCATTCGCCGTGCATCCCATCGCCGCCCTGCAGAGCGAGTGGTCGTTGTGGAGCCGGGACATCGAGGACGAGGTGGTGCCGGTGGCGAGGGAGCTCGGTATCGGCATCGTCGCCTACAGCCCGCTCGGCCGGGGCTTCCTGACCGGGCAGATCACCTCGCCCGACGACTTCCCCGAGGGGGACTTCCGCAAGTTCCTGCCCAGGTTCACGGGGGAGAACTTCGCCCACAACCTCGAGCTGGTCGACCGGGTCCGGGAGCTGGCCTCGGCCAAGGGATGCACGCCCGGCCAGCTCGCCCTGGCCTGGGTGCTGTCCCGAGGCGACGACGTGGTCCCGATCCCGGGAACCAAACGCCGCACCTACCTCGACGAGAACGTGGCCGCCGCCGACGTGGTCCTCGACCCGGACGACCTGGCCGCCATCGACCAGGTCTTCCCCCTCGATGCCTCGGCCGGGCTGCGGTACCCGGACATGGCGCCGATCGGAGTCACCACGCCGGACGCCTGAGCCGGGACGGAGGTCCGCCGCGTCGCCCCGGTAGCCCGATGAGCCCGATGAGCCCGACCTCTGGCTACAGCCGGCGCATGACGGTGACGACCTTGCCGTACACGGTGACCTCGGACGGGTCGAACACCATGGGGGAGAGGCGCGGGTTGGCTGGGGTCAGCACGACCTTCCCGTCCTTGGTGGAGTACGACTTCACGGTCGCCTCGTCGTCGGGGATGCCGGCCACCACGATGTCGCCCAGCTCGGCTTCGGGTTGCTGGCGGACGACCACGAAGTCGCCCTCGTGGATGCCGGCGTCGATCATCGAGTCACCCGTGACCCGCAGCATGAAGAGGGTGCCGGTGCCGGTGAAGTCCTCGGGTAGCGGGTAGAGCTCCTCGATGTTCTCCTGGGCCAGCACTCCGGTGCCGGCGGCCACGTCACCGACCAGGGGGACGTGGCGGATCGGCCGGGAGTCCATGATCACCTTGGACGACGGGTCGTAGCAGACCTCGATGGCCCGGGGTTTGGTCGGGTCCCGCCGCAGGTAGCCCTCGCGCTGGAGCACGGCCAGGTGGGCGTGCACGGTGGACGAAGAGGTAAGGCCGACCGACTCGCCGATCTCGCGCACCGAGGGCGGGTAGCCCCGGTCACGGACCGACTCGGAGATGCAGTCGAGGATCTGCTTCCGTTTGGTGCTCAGTACCTGGGCCATGGGTTCCCTCCGCTGTCCGGTCGGCTGTCGCGTCACACCCTGGTGCGAACGTCTGTTTGCATGAAGGTAGCCCCGGAGCACTCGAGAAGCAAACATCTGTTCGAAAAATCGATTGACACCGAACAGGTGTTCGTGATGGGATGGCGGCATGGCGAACAGAGGTTCGATGCACGGTTGTCCGATGCACGGTTCCGGGAGGGCGACTCTCCCGGTGGTGTCACACCCGCCACGTACAACGTCGTCGACACCGATGCACGGGCCGATGACAGGGCTGACGACAGGAAGGACCTCCCCATGACTGCGCTTCTCACAGCACCCCTCCCGGAGTACCTCGACGGCGAACTGGCTCGCCCGGGTCGACCTGAGCTTCGACTGGTTCAGGCGCCCGAGCGGCGTGGCCTGCGGCATCGTCCCCTCGAGCACACGGTCGACTGGACGCCTGTCCCGGTGCGCCTGCCCCGGCGCCGGGCGTCCGTCGAGGTCCGGCGCCGCCGGACCCTGCTGGCGATGATGGGCCTGGCGCTGGCCCTCCTCGCACTTCCGCTGGGCGGATCCGGTGGCGCCTCCCACACCACCGGATCCGCCTCGGCGGCCCATCTGCACGGTGGGACCTACACCGTGCGGGCCGGCGACACTCTCTGGTCGATCGCTCAACGGGCCGACCCGACCGGCGATCCTCGTCCGGTGGTCTCCCAACTCGCCGCCCAGCTCGGCACCTACAGCGTGGTGCCCGGCCAGCAGGTCACCATTCCCTGATCGATGGCGTGCATCACCGGGCACCACCCGCTGACGTGCGCCACCTGAGTGCGACCCCGTGGGCACTAGCCTCCTCTCCGTGCGTTGTCCCTGGTGTCTGGCCGACGACGATCGCGTCGTGGATTCGAGAATGGCCGAGGACGGAGCCGCCATCCGCCGGCGCCGGGAATGCTCGGGCTGCGGCCACCGGTACACCACGTTCGAGCGGATCGACGAGATCCCGCTGATCGTGATCAAGCGCTCGGGCCTCCGGCAGCCGTTCGATCGGGCCAAGCTCATCGACGGCCTGCGCTCGGCCACCAAGAACCGCCCGGTCACCGAGGACCAGCTCGAGGTGGTGGCCCGCGAGGTCGAGGACGAGCTGCGCGAGGAGGGTTGGGAGGCCACGTCTGAACAGGTCGGCCTGGCCGTGCTCGAGCACCTGCGGGTGGTCGACGAGGTCGCCTACCTGCGGTTCGCCAGCGTCTACAAGGGCTTCGAGGACGTCGACGACTTCCGCCGGGAGGTCGGCCTGCTCACCAAGAACACCGCCCCGAAACGCCCGGAGGGCTGAGAGGTGGCCGAGCTCCTCGACGGCGTGCCGGGACGTGCACTGGCTATCTACGCACATCCCGACGACCCCGACGTCTCGTGTGGCGGGACCCTGGCTGCCTGGGCTGCTGCCGGGTGCGACGTCCACACCCTGATCTGCACCGACGGCGGCAAGGGGACGGCCGACCCGTCGTGCGACCCTTCTGACCTGGTGCGGGCCCGGGCTGCCGAGGCCGCTGCGGCGGCCGACGTGCTCGGTCTGACCGGGCAGGAGCTGCTCGGGCTCCCCGACGGCGAGCTGGTGGACGACGAGGCGTTCCGGGGGGCGTTGGTCGCCGTAGTGCGTCGGCTCCGTCCGGACACCGTGCTCTGCCCCGACCCCACCGCCGTCTTCTTCGGGCAGGACTATTTCAACCACCGGGACCACCGGGTCACCGGCTTCGCCGTGCTCGACGCAGTGGCGCCGGCGGCGGCCATGCCCCACTACTTTCCGGAGGCGGGGCCGGCCCATCAGGTGTCGACCGTGCTGCTGTCCGGGACCCTCGAGCCGGACGTGTGGGTCGACATCTCGGCGACGGTGGACGCCAAGGGCGAGGCCGTCGCCTGTCACCGGAGCCAGTTCCCCGACGGTGAGGATTGGGCGGCCACCGCCGTGAGGCTGGCCGCCGAGGACGCCGGGCGCAGCGCCGGCGTGCCGTGCGCCGAGGGGTTCCGGAGACTGCGTCTCGGGGGGTGACCACGGGACCCGGATCTGCCGCCCACTCCACCGTCGGGTCGGCGGCCGACGCCGCCGGACCGGTCGGGGGACCAGTCGACCGGGTGATCCTCCATGTGGACATGGACTCGTTCTTCGCGTCCGTCGAGGTACTGGACGACCCCTCTCTGGCCGGCAAGCCCGTGATCGTGGGCGGCAGTGGAAGCCGGGGCGTCGTGGCCGCCTGCACCTACGAGGCCCGGATGTTCGGGGTCCACTCCGCCATGGCGTCGTCGGTGGCCCGCCGGCTGTGCCCCGACGCCGTGTTCCTGGACGGTCGCTTCCACCGTTACGTCGAAGAGAGCCGGCGTCTCCATGCCGTCCTCGAGTCCTACACTCCACTCGTCGAAGGGATCTCGCTCGACGAGGCCTTCCTCGACGTGTCGGGCGCCGTCCACCTGTTCGGGAGCGGACCGACCATGGGCCACGCCATTCGGGAGCAGGTACGGGCCGAGCTTCGGCTGGACTGTTCGGTAGGGGTGGGCCGGTCCAAGTTGATGGCCAAACTGGCGTCCAAGGCAGCCAAGCCCCGAGCCTCGCGGACGGGCATCGCGCCGGGCCCCGGGGTGGTCGAGGTGACGGCCGACGGGGAGCTGGCATTCCTCCACCCGATGCCGGTCCGGGCCCTGTGGGGTATCGGTCCGGCCACCGAGAAGCGGCTCCTCGCCCTCGGCGTCACCACGGTGGGAGAGCTGGCTGCCGTCCCGCCCGAGTCCCTCGAGCGCTACCTCGGCATGGCAACCGGCCGGCACCTTTCCGACCTGTCGCGGGCCATCGACGACCGTCCGGTGATGCCCGACCAGGAGGCCAAGTCGATCGGACACGAGGAGACCTTCTCGTCCGACCTGTGGGAGCTCGAGGAGCTGCAACGGCGCCTGCAGCGGATGGTCGACGCCTCGGCCACCGCCCTGCGCAAGGTCGACCGGGCAGCCCGCACGGTCACCGTGAAGCTCCGGTTCGGCGACTTCACGCAGATCACCCGGTCCCACACCTTGGACGGGCCGGTCGATGCCACCCCGGCGATCGCCGCAGTGGCCTCCGCACTGCTCGACAGCGTGGACCTGTCCCGGGGGGTCCGGTTGCTCGGGGTCAGCCTCTCGGGCCTCGCCGAACCGGGGGGCGGAACCCAGTTGCGGCTCGACCTCGAGCCGGCAGGGGAGCAGGTTCCCGGTCCGGTCCGCTCGGACGGGGACGGGGACGGGGACCGGAAGGGCGGCGGGGACGGGGAAGGGGACGGGGACCGGAAGGGCGGCGGGGACGGGGAAGGGGGCG
>DATCCR010000004.1:0-4233 GCA_036511155.1 Acidimicrobiales bacterium | reverse complement strand
GGGGGCCTTCTCGTCGTCGAGCCGCTGCAACATGACCACCACCTGCGCCTCGAGGGGGGCCTGCGGCCGGCCGGCAACGCCGTTGTGGATGAGGGTGGTGGGTCCCGTCACGGTGCGGGCCACGAACTCGCTGATGGCGATGTCGGCCGCGATCGGCCGGGCCGTCATCCGGGCCAGGGCCCGCCGGACGGGCGACGAACCACGATCGGCGGCAAAGTGCCGGGTGGCGACGATGGGGGCGTCGTCTACCGGGTGGGCCAGGAAGGCGCTGGCCTCGGCGGCCGTCATGTGCACGTGGACCAGGTCGGCGCCGCGGGTGGCCACAAGGGCCCGGACCCCGGCGACCAGGGTGGCGGCCGGGTGGTGGGCCACGGTGTGGTCGAGCTCGGCCCGCATCCGGTCCGGCGCACCGCCGATGATGTCGACCTGGTGACCGCGGGCGGCCAGCCCGTTGGCCACCTGGCAGACATAGCGCTCGACCCCGGCGAAGGCGTCGGTGACCACCACGTGGGCCACCCGCAGGCCGGTGCGGCCGAGCGCCGCCTCGGCTCGCAGCGGTCCGGCGCGGAAGAGGCGGAACCGGAGGGCGGCGTCCTGACCGCGTTGGCCGCGGCGCACAACGGACCGTGCCCCGGCGCCGGCCGTTGCCGCCGCCCGGTACGACCACCACCCGAGGGTTCCGTGGTGCTTGCGCACGTAGCGCTCGTGGGAGGCCTGGAAGTGGGTCTCCCGTGATACCGGGTCGCCCCCGGTCCCGGCCCCGACATGGGTTGCGATCACGCCGTCGCACACCGCCACCCGCCACCCGCGGTCGGCGGCCCGGCGCTGCCAGTCGGTCTCCTCCGCGTAGAGGAAGAACTGCTCGTCGAATGCGCCGACGTCGTCGAGGGCGGCTCCGGACAGCAGCAGCAACGAGCCGATCAGGAAGTCGGCCCGGCGGCGCAGGCGGCCCAGCCCGGCGGCCTCCAGCCACGCCCCGCCCGGTGTGGGGAACGACCAGGCCACCCGGGCGTCCGCCAGGTGGTCGGGGTCGTGCTGGCGGGGGGCCACAGCGGCCAGGGTCCGGTCGGACCGCAGGGCGGCGTGCAGGGTCCGCACCCCGGCGGGGGAGATGGCGGCGTCCGGGTTGAGCAGCAGGACGTCCCGGTCCCCCCGACCGGTGCACCCGAGGTTCACGCCTGCACCGAAGCCGAGGTTGCGGCCGGGATCGATGTAGGTCGCGCCGTGCCGGTCGGCCACGCCCGCCACGCGGGCGTCGGACGAGTTGTCGACCACCACGACGTCGAATCCGTCGCCGAGGTCGTCGAGACAGCGGTCGAGGAGGTCGGGGGCGTGGAACGCCACCACGACCACCAGCGGGCCACCGTCGCCCGACGGCGCCGGTGACGGCACCGTCGACTCCGGGATCATCGCTGGTAGTTGGTGTAGGCGTGGTAGCCGTCCGACGCGCTGCGGCGGACGTGGTTGAGCACGAGGCCGACCACCTGACACCCGGTGGCCTCGAGGCGGCGGGCCGTGCGCTCGAGGTCGCCTCGGTCGGTCTTGCCCTCCGAGGCGACGATGACGGCGCCGTGGGTCAGGCTGCCCAGGATGGCGGTGTCCGGGGCGCCCAGCACCGGTGGGGTGTCGAGGAGGATGATGTCGGCCAGTAGGTGGAGTTGGTCGAGCACCGGTTGCATGCCCGGGCTGTCGAAGAGTTCGCTCGGGTTGTCGAGGTGCATGCCGACGGGCAGCAGTTGCAGGCCGTCGATGCCCGTCTCGAGGAGGTGGGCGCTGACCGCCGTCTCGTCGTAGGCCGGCTGCGACCGGCGGCGGGCGCGGCGGGAATCGACCGAGTCGCGCCGCGCTCCGGCTCCCTCCGTGCGGCGGGGCTCGACCGGGTCGGCCATCCCGTAGGTGGGGCCGTCGGACGGCTCAGCCTGTTTCCAGTTGGCCTTGATGAGGTCGGACAGGCCCGGGCGGTCCACCACGTCGAGCCCGAAGGCCTCCTCGAGGCGGGGCCGGCGGAAGTCGGCCGAGACCACGATGACCCGACTGCCGGTCAGGGCCCAGGAGGCGGCGAGGTTGGCGGTCACGAACGTCTTGCCGTCACCGGGCTCGGGGCTGGTGATGACGAGGATCGGGCTCTGCTGCTCGACGAGGAGGACGCGGAGGCTGGTGCGCAGGTCGCGGACGGCCTCGGCCAGCTGCGACTGGGGCGCCTGGACGAGGGCGATCGACACCTGGCCCTTCTTCACGTCGGGGTCCTGGGGCAGCTCGCCCAGCAGCGGGCCGTCGATGACCGACTCGATATCGGGACTGATCCGGAGGCTGTCGTCGAACTGCTCCCGCACGAAGGCGATGCCGCAGCCGACGAGCAGGCCGGCCAGCAGGCCGATGGCGCCGAGCTTGGACTTGCTGATCCCGGTGGACCCGCCAGTCGTGGCCGGCACCTGGATCTTGGCGTACGGACTGTTGAGGGTGATGGCTGACTGAGCGGCCTGGAGTGACGTCAGCGTCCCCGTCAGCGCGGTGATCTGGGCGTTCAGGAGGGCGTTGGCCGTCGCCGCGTCGGGCGACGAGGCCGGCACCTCCTGGGCCTGGAGCGCGGCGATCTTGACGTTGGTCTGGGCGATGGCCACCGTGTACTTGTCGACCTGGGCCTGGGACACCGCGGCGATCTGGTCGACGAAGGCCTGGGCGTAGGCCTGGGTGACGGCCTGGGCGCCAGCGGCGGTCGAGCCCGTCCCGGTAATCGTGAAGGTGCCGGTCGTCGGGTCCACGGACCCGGTCGCCAATCCGGCGATGCTCTGCGGGTTGGGGTCGTGGAGGATCTTGGCGGCCCCGTCGAGGACGGCCGTGCTGGCCAGCTCCTGGACCGGGTCCGGCAGGGTGAACGACGACGACGTCGTCGAGCCGCTCTGGCTCGGCGTACTGACCTGGACGAGAGCGCTGGACTGGTAGGTGGGGGTGGTCACCTTCGAGTAGGCGAGCGCCGCGATGACGCAGACCACCACGCTGACGATGATCGTCAGCTTCCGGGTCCACAGGATCTTGAGCATCTGCTGGAAAGTCACCGCACACTCTCTTTCGGCGGGTGGGGGTCGATCCCAGGATACGAGGGCGCGCCCCACGGGGGAGCGACGGTCACGCGACGGGCCCGGTCGGTCACGGCGATGGCTCCGATGCGGCCCGGACCCGCTGCATCACGGCGTCCATGGCGTCGGCCCGCTGGCGCCAGGTGGGCACGTCGGGGGTGTCGACCGCAGTTCCGGGCGGGGACGCGGTGTCGAGGGTCGCCGAGGTCACGGCCACGAACTCCGCGGGGTCGCAGACGACGACCGGAGGGCCCAGTTCCCGGAAGCCGGCCACCGGCGTGGACACGGTCGGCCGCCCGGCCGCCAGGCACTCGTACGCCTTGATCGGGTCGAGGCTCTCGGTGAACGGATTGACCTGGTGGGGGATGATGACCACATCGGCGTGCTGGAGGAAGGCGGGCACCCGGTTGTAGGGCACCGGCCCGAGGAGGTGGATGTTCGGTGCGGCGGCCAGCGCCTCGTGCGAGGCGGGCCCCAGGCTGTCGGGCCCTACCACGGCGATGGACACGTCCGGGCGAGCCTCGGCCAGGGACACCAGCAGCGGGATGTCGACTCGCTCCTCGTGGAGGGTGCCGACGTAGACGGCCACCGGCGGCGGCGGCAGCTCGGTCGGCCGGGCCTGGGGGGCCCGGAACAGTTCCACGTCGACGCCGTTCGGGATGAGGTCGACCTTCCTACGGCCGCCACGGGTGCGGGCCAGGTCGGGCGAGCACACGACCACGGCGCCGCTGCGGTCGAGCAGCAGGTCATCGTCGGCCCGGAGCCGGGCCTCTTGGCGGGCGGGCAACGGGGCCAGCAACCAGTCGTCGGTGATGTCGTAGACCGTCGGCCAACCCGTCGCCAGGGCGAACTGCGCATACGAGGCGTCGTTGACCCACATCAGCGGGTCGGTCAGCCCGAGCGATTCGACGGCCCGGGCCACCTGGTGACCGAGGGACCGGTCGGCGTAGGGGCCGACTGCCCGGGGGAGCCATTTCCGGGGGCGCAGTACATGGACGCGGGGGTGCACCTGCTCCAGACGGGCCCGGGCGATGCCTTCCAGCCGCCTGTGGCGCAGCTCGAAGGGGACATCGACTGCGGGCGCCACGTAGAGGACCCGCAGGTACGGGTCTCGGTCGACGAGCTCGTCGACCAGGATGCGGATGCGACGGCGAAC
>DATCCR010000003.1:0-6213 GCA_036511155.1 Acidimicrobiales bacterium | reverse complement strand
GACGGCTGGCGCCCGAGGTCAGCCCCGGGAGTGGGCAAGTGCCTCGTCGAACGACGCACCAGCGGCCAGCAGCGGGCGGTAGCCCATGAGCTTGGCCGGCTGACTCAGGGTAAGCACCCCGCCGAGACGATCTCCTGTGCGGTACAGGGCGACGAGCTTCCCCTCGGAGCCCGATCCACTGACCACGACGACCTCATCATCGGGACCAGGCAGTCCGATCATCTGGATCTTGGTGGCGTACTGGTCGGACCAGAAGAACGGGACCGGGTCGTACGCCACTGCAGAGGCGGAGCCGGCGAGCAGATTCCGGGCCGCGGCCGCGCCCCCCTCGGCGGCGTTGGTCCAGTGTTCGACTCGTGCCGGTCGACCCGTGCTCGGCCGCACCCAGTTGGCCACGTCGCCGGCGGCCACCACCCGGTCGGCGGCGAACAGTGCGCCGTCGCAGAACACACCGTTGTCGAGCGTGACCCCGGAGCCGTCCAACCAGTCCACGGACGGCGACACCCCGATCCCGACCACCACCACGTCGGCCGGGATGCGGGTCCCGTCATCGAGGCAGACAGTCACCGGGTCCGGTCCCCCGGGATCGGACTCGAGCCGGTCGATGGTGACGCTGGTCCGCAGATCCATGCCGTTGGCCAGGTGGAGATCAGCGCAGGCCTGGCCCATCTCATCGCCCAGCACCCGGGCCAGCGGGGTGTGGTGCGCCTCGAGCAGGGTCACCTTGGCGTCCAGACCCTGGCAGGTGGCGGCGACTTCGGAGCCGATGAACCCGGCCCCGATCACCACTACCCGGGGATCGTGGGCGGCGGCGATCCCGGCCTTGATCCCCAAGCAGTCGTCCAGGGTGCGCAGCATCCACACCCCGGGCATGCCCACGGTGCCCGGCAAGCTCCGGGTGGCGGCCCCGGTGGCGATGACCAGCCCGTCGTAGGACACGTCCGAGCCGTCGCTGCAGGTGACGGTGCGGGAGTCGGTGTCGAGGCCGGTCGCACGGCGGCCGAGTCGGAACTCGAGACCGAGTGCGTCGTGGGCGTCCGGGGTGTGGTGGTGGATGCGTTCCACCTCCCACTTGCCCGACAGCACCTGCTTCGACAGCGGCGGGCGGTCGTAAGGGGCGTGGACCTCCTCGCCGATGATGACCACCGGACCGGTATGGCCCTCGTGGCGGATCTCCTCGGCGGCCCGCAGGCCGGCCAGCGATGCACCGACGACGACGATCGTTCCGTCCGGAGACACGGGTTCACTCATAGCCCGAAGCGTAGAGGCCGGGTCAGGAGTGCGGTGCCAAGCGGTCGGACCGCACGCCGGCGATGCGGGCCGAGAGACCGGGTCCGGTGGTGGCCGACGCCATGGGGCCATCGTTGCCAGAGGGTGTGACTCTCAGCCTCCGAACATGGTCATCCACTGCTCGGGCGTCTTGAGCCGGAACACGTAGTTGTGCGCCCGGGTGTGGCCCATCGTGGCCGACGGATCGGGCGAGTAGAAGTGGCCGGGGTAGAGCACCGTATCGTCCGGCACCCGGGCCAGTCGCGTCATGAGCGACTCGTACATGGCGGCCGGGTCGCTGCCGGGGAAGTCGGTGCGACCGCAGCCGTCGAGGAAGAGCGTGTCGCCCGCGATGAGCTTGCCGTCGACGAGGAAGCACTGGCTGCCGGGCGTGTGGCCGGGGGTGTGCACCAGGGTGACCGGCACCTGGCCCACCATCACGACATCGCCACCCGCATGGGCCACCAGGTCGGCCGCCCCTACCCCGGTCGAGCGCTCGACCCACGGCACCTCGTCGGCCTGGAGGTGGATCGGTACGGGGGCCACCTCGAGCAAGCGGGTGATCCCCTCGATGGCCCACCCCTGGAGGCTGCCGCCGACGTGGTCGGGGTGGAAGTGGGTGCCGAGCGCACCCACGCACCGCATCCCGTCGGCGGCCAGGATGCCCAGTAGGTCGTCGATGCCGTAGGCGGGGTCGACGATCACCGCCTCCCCCGTCTCGCGGTCGCCCACGAGGTAGACGAAGTTGACCATCTGGCGGGCCACATCGTCGTCGGTGGCGAAGTCCCGGCCGGCCAGCAGCTGGCGGAAGTAGAGGCGGTCAGGAGCGAGGTCGGCGGAGGCGTCGGTCACCCCTCCACTGTAGGGTTCCACCGGGCAGGGGACGGGCCGTCACGACGGCCAGGACCACTTGACGATTCGACCGGGGGAAGCCGCTGCGATGACCGAGACCACCACGACGAACGCATTCACCCGCTCGGCCACCTCGATGCTGCGCCACTGGGCCGCCGTGCGCCCCGATGCACCGATGCTGACCCAGGACGACCGGTCGCTCACCTGGGGCGAGTTCTACGTCCGAGCCGTCGGGGTGGCAAACGCCCTGGCCGCCGAAGGCGTCAGGCCCGGTGACCGGGTGGCCTTCCTCGACCGCAACGGCATCGAGTACTTCGAGGTGTTCTTCGGCTGCGCCCTGCTCGGCGCCGTCTCCGTTGCCGTGAACTGGCGGCTCGCTCCCCTCGAAATGGCCGCCATCGTCGAGGACTCCGGGGCCGGCATCCTCCTCTACGGCGAGGACTACGCCGCCGCCATCAAGGAGATGACGCCGCAGGTGGCCTCGGTCCGGCACTACCTGCCGCTCACCGACTTCGATCAGTGGCGCGACGCGGCGGGCCCCGGCGCGGAAACCGATCCCGGGTTCGAGCCCGGCCCGGACGACGTCATCACCCAGCTCTACACGTCGGGGACTACCGGGCTCCCGAAGGGCGTCATGATCTCCGGTCTCAACATCGCCACCATCCTGGACGGCGCTGTCGAGGCATTCCGGATCCGCGAGGACACCGTCTCGATGGTGGCCATGCCCCTGTTCCACATCGGCGGCACCGGGTGGGCGCTGGCCGGGATGTCCCGGGGTGGGCACTCGGTCGTGCTCCGGGACATCGACCCGGTGGAGGTGCTCCGGCTGATCGAGGAGCACGGGGTGACGGACTCGTTCTTCGTGCCCGCCGTGCTCATGTTCCTCCTGGCCACGCCCCAGCTCGCCGACACCGACGTCAGCTCTCTGCGCACAATTGTCTACGGCGCCGCGCCGATCAGTGAGGACGTGCTGGTCAAGTCGATCGCCGCTCTCGGGTGCAACTTCGCCCAGGTGTACGGGCTGACCGAGACGACCGGCGCCATCACGTCGCTCCTGCCGGAGGACCACGACCCCGACGGCCCGCGGGCCAATCTGTTGCGTTCGGCCGGAAGGCCCTTCTCTCACGTCGAGTTGCGAATCGTCGACTCGGCGACCGGTGAGGTGCTGGCCCCCGGGGCGGTGGGCGAGGTCATGTCCCGCTCGGACCAGAACATGCTCGGCTACTGGAACAAGCCCGACGAGTCCGCCGGGGTGCTGGACGGCGACGGTTGGTTCCGCACCGGGGACGCCGGCTGGCTGAGCGAGGACGGCTATCTGTTCCTGCACGACCGGATCAAGGACATGATCGTGTCGGGCGGCGAGAACGTCTACCCGGCTGAAGTCGAGAATGCCCTGCTCGCCCACCCGATGGTCACCGACGCCGCCGTCATCGGCGTGCCCCATGACAAGTGGGGCGAGACGGTGAAGGCCATCGTTGTCCTGACGCCGGGGGCACTCGACGATACCGACGCCCTGGCTGCCGACATCCTGGCCGCCACCCGTGAGCGGCTCGCCCACTACAAGTGCCCGACCTCGATCGACTTCGTCGACGCCCTGCCGCGCAACCCTTCAGGCAAGGTCCTGAAGCGGGAACTCCGTGCCCCCTACTGGGTGGGCCGGGACCGCAACATCAGCTGAGCCGGCTGGTCAGAACAGGGCATCGGACTCGGCGTCCTCGATGCCATCCTCGGCGTCGTCACCTTCACCTGGGTCCTCCTGGCCGATGGCCTCGAGCCGGGGTACCAGCTCCTCCACGCGCATGCGGGTGCGCCGGAGGCGGCGGTCGAGCTCGTCCACGATCTCCGTGGCCCGCTCGAGCTGGTCGACCAGCCGGTCGACGTCGACCACCCCTGTCTCGAACTCAGCGATGATGCCGTCGAGCTCGGCCCCGGCATCCGAATAGCTGAGCTCGGCGACCGGTGCCGCTCCCCCGTCGTCGCTTCCCTTGCGTGTGGCCATCAGGTGCTTCCCTCCGTTGTGTCGTTCGTGTCGATCGTCGAGGCGCCGGTGACGGTCGAGTCGACCGTTCCGTCGGCCAGCTGGGTGGCGAGCACCGTGCCCGGGACGAGGCCCACCACGGAGCGGAGGACCGCTCCCGAAGCGTCGCGGGTGACCGAGTAGCCCCGCTCAAGCTGCCGCTGGTAGTCGTAGGCGCCGAGCAGCCGACGGCGCTGGGCGGCGCGCAGCTCCTCCACTTCGAGGAGGCGGGCGGGCAGGCCCACGAGGCGTCCGGCGCGAAGCTCGAGCCCGGCCTCCTCGTCCAGCGTGGCCCGACGGGCCGCCCGAACGCCGGCCTCGGCCGCGACCACGAGGCGGCGGGAATGAGTGTCCACCTGCCCCCGGACCACGGTCCGGAGATTGCGGGCCCGGTGACCGAGGCTGTCGGCGTGTCGGTCGAGTTGGATGCGAGCACCCGTCGCCATGGCCCGCTGATGAGCGGCGAGGGCCTTGTCGGCCTGCCGGACCCGGTCCCTCGACACGCGGGTCAGCACGGCGCCCGCGTCCTCGATGCCCCGCCAGTAGTCGAGGGCCACCCGGGCCAATTCCTGGCCGCACTCGGTCGGAGTGATGAACGCCCGATGGGCCACTTCGTCGGCCACCGACTGGTCGCCGGTGTGGCCGATGCCGGTCCACACCGGGATATCCGAGGTGGCAACGGCCCGGGCCACCACCTCCTGGTCGAAGGCGGCCAGGTCGGCCTTGGAGCCTCCACCCCGCACGACCACGATCACGTCGAGCGGCTGGGTCTGCAGCTGGGCGATGGCGCCCGCCACCATGGCCGGTGCGTCCTTGCCTTGGACGGCAGTCGGGGCCACGGTGACGTCGAAGGCCAACTCCGAGCCCTCCAGTCCGCCGAGGAAGTCGTTGAACCCCTCGGTGCCCGGGCTGGCTACGAGACCGACCCGCAGAGGCAGCATCGGGACCCGCAGTCGGCGCTGGCGGTCGTAGAGGTCCTCGTCGACCAAGGCCCGCACCAGCCGGGCGCGCTCGGCCGCCACCCGCCCGAGCAGCGCCTCGGTGTCGAGCTCTCGCACCACGAAGTCGACAGAGCCACGGGCCTTGTAGAGACCGACTTCGCCGCGGACCCGGACCACCATGCCGGCCTCGAGGGCGATGCCGAGACGGTCGAGTGACACACGAACGGACCGCCAGGTGCCGGCCCAGCACTTGGCGCTGAGCGTCGGGGCGCCCGGGTCATCGGCCTGGGCCGGGTCCACCAGTTCGAGGAAGCAATGCCCCTTGGTCAACACCTTCATGGAGCGGACTTCGCCTGTGACCCAGACGTCCTCGGGGAAGGCACCCCGCACGGCGCGCTCGACCCGCTCATAGAGCTGGGTGACGGTGAGCGCGTCCGGGGCACCGTCATCGGCCGTCAGGCGTCGGGCGCGGGATTCGAGGCTCACCGGGCCAGGTTAGAACCCGGGTGGGTCGTCCCGGCCGACCCGTGGTGTGGACGGGTCCGGCTGTGGGACGATGGAGGGGACGGTGAGCCGGCCGGGTGGTCGCGGCCCGTGTCGATCGGAAGCTCGCTTCCGGTCGGGGACGGGTCGAGGAAGGTCGGGACTCCATAGGGCAGGGTGCTGGCTAACGGCCAGTCGGGGCGACCTGCAGGACAGTGCCACAGAGAACAGACCGCCGATGGCGCAGCCGCAAGGTTGCGCACAGGCAAGGGTGAAACGGTGCGGTAAGAGCGCACCAGCGGCCGGGGTGACCCGGTCGGCTCGGTAAACCCCACCCGGAGCAAGGTCGAACAGGGGGCGCGGGCGGCCCGTCCGGCGCCCGGCAACGGGTGCCACCCCCAGGTAGACCGCTCAGATGGATGGCCACCCCGCCCCGCAAGGGACGGACAGAATCCCGCCTATAGGCCGGCTCACCGTCGCTACGCAGGTCAGAGGGCATAAAGGGAACGACTGTTCGGGCTGAATGTCCCAACTGTGTCCCAATATTCCGATCGATTCTCAGCATGCCCCGCAAGCCAGGTCGCCGAACTTACGGATCTGGAGGCATCACCTGGCTCGGCCCGTCGAAGGCTCGGTTGAGCGTGTGGGTGA
>DATCCR010000002.1:0-18759 GCA_036511155.1 Acidimicrobiales bacterium | reverse complement strand
GGGCGACCAGGACGCCTTCGCCCGACTGTGGCGCGAGTTCCAGCCCGGCCTGCTCCGCTACCTCAAGATCAAGGCGGCGCCCGTCGCCGAGGACCTGGCCGCCGACATCTGGCTCCGCATCCTGAAGGCCCTCCCGTCCTTCGAGGGCGATGAGCAGGGCTTCCGGGGCTGGCTCTACACCACGGCCCGCAACCGGCTCACCGACTGGTACCGGACCGGCGAGCGTCGGCCCGCCCTCATCGAGTACTCCAGCCTTGTCGTCCTGCCCGCCGTCAACAACGTCGAGGACGAGGTGGCCGAGCACTCGGCCACCGACCGGGCGATCGCTCTCATCGCCGAGCTCCCGCCCGACCAGGCCGAGGCGGTCATGCTGCGGATCGTGGTCGGCATGGACGTCGCCCGCGTCGCCGAGCTGATGGACCGGTCGGCGGGGTCCGTCCGGGTCCTCTGTCACCGGGGGCTACGCCGACTCGAACAGCGCCTGGGTGAACTCGAGCAGGTGGTGACGCACGAGACCGCTGCGCTCGCCGGCGTAGGGGCCGAGGGCGCCACCACGGGGGGGCAGCGACTCCATGCGTGAGGACCCGAGGATCGAGGATCTGGGCGCACTGGACACCATGCCCGGTATGGACAACGTCGTGGCCATGCCCAACCTGATGAGCGGCCGGCTGGCCGACCTCCTCGCCGCGGCCGGTGGCCCGGCTCAGGAGCACGAACTCCGGGGCGAGCTGTCCGCCCGCACCGCCTACCGGGCAGCTGCGGACTCCTGGCCGTCCCACAAGCGCCACCTGCGCCGCACGCCAGCGGTGGTGGCCGTCACCACCATGGCCACCATGCTGGTCGCCACCACCGGCCTGGCCGCCGCTTCGGTCCTGCCCGGCCCCGCCGGCCGGGCCGTCGACGGCATCCTCGGCAGTGTCGGCGTGAACATCGGGGCCCCGGCCACGCCGCCGGCCCCGCCGGCCGCCGGCACGGGTGGCTCGGCGCCGTCGGCATCCAGCGCTTCCGCCCTGGGCCGGGCCGGCATCACCCATGTCGGCTGCTCGGTCGGCGGCACGGACGCCGGCGGCTCGGCCACCGGCCAGGTCCAGACCGCCTCCTGCCTGATCACCGCACCCAGGGCCCAGTCAGGCGCCGGGTCCTCTGCGGTGGGGTCCTCCGCCGCGGTGGCCACGCCCGCCCAGGCGGCCACCACGCCGGCCCGGCCGGCCGGTGCGCACCATGGCGGCGGCTCGTCGACCGGTTCGGGCTCGAGTACCCCGCCCACGACGTTGCCCGGCGGCGGCACCACCCGGGGCGGCAACATCGGCGGCGGTACGTGTAAGGGCGGAAGCGGTGGCGGGGGAACATCCGGCACCGGCACCGGCACCGGCACCGGGGGCACGGACCCGTCGGGCTCGGGGTCGGGCAGTACGACCACGACCACGACCACCGACCCGTCGGGCTCCGGCACCTCTACCTGCGGACATCACGGGGGCCACCACGGCGCCGGGGGTGGGACGGGCACGACCACCACCACCACCACCACCACGGCCACCGCCACGTCGTGAGGGTCGAGGGACCCGGGGGCGCTCGCCGTCGGGCACGCCGGGCGATCGCCATCGCCGGGCCCTGCGGGCTGCTGGTGGCATGCGTCCTGTTCGTCGCGTTGCCCGCTCCGGTGGGCGCAGTCGGCAGACCGGGTTCCGCCTCGGTACCGGCCGCCGTCCAGGCCGGCAACGACCCGCGCAATATCGGCCCGTCACCGGTGAGCTCGCTGGACTGGTCCGGGTACGCCGTCACCGGCCCCACCTTCTCGAGCGTGGCGGGCAGCTGGGTCCAGCCTGCCGTCACGTGCCCGGGCAAGAAGGTCCAGCTATCGGCCTTCTGGATCGGGATCGACGGCTTCGCGGCGAACGACCAGACGGTGGAGCAGATCGGCACCGACTCGGACTGCACCAAGGGGGCGAAGAAGGTGCCGGGCGGGCCGGTCTACTACGCCTGGTACGAGCTCTTTCCGGCGGCGCTGGTGGTGCTGCCGCCGGCCACCTACCCGGTGGCGCCCGGCGACTCGCTGTCGGCGAGCGTCCATGTCTCCGGTGCGGCCTACGCGCTGGTCCTCACCGATGTCGGCCACTGGACGTTCTCGACCACGGTGACCACGCCCACGGTGGTGAAGAACGCCTCGGCCGAGTGGATCGCCGAAGCCCCCACGGTGTGCGCCGGAGCGAAGTGCAAGCCCCTACCCCTGGCCGACTTCGGCTCGGTCGGCTTCACCGGGGCCTCGGCCAACGGCGAGGCGCTGACCGCCGCCGACCTCACCTCCTCGGCCATCACCATGGCCGCCAAGAAGGGCACGCTGATCGAGGCCCGGCCGGGACCGCTGGTCGGCGGCTCCGCCTTCGCCATCACCTGGCTCGCCCTCTGACGCCCTCGACCTGAACCGGCCTCAACCGGCGCCGAGGAACGGAGCGCCGTAGGCGAACACCCCGCCGTCGGCCGCCACGAACCAGTAGCCCCGGCCGTCCGGGGTGGCGGCCATCCCGTCGACCGGACTGTGGAGGGTGAGCGCCCCGGCCGATCCGGCGAACGGCGCCCCGTAGGCGAAGACCCCGCCGTCCGAGGCGACGAGCCAGTAGCCGCCGGTGGCCGAGTCGGTGGTGATGCCCACCACCGGGGCCCGCAGCGCCCGCCCGCCCATCGACCCCTGGAACGTGGCGTCACCGAACGTGAACACCCCACCATCCGCCGCCACCAGCCAGTAGCCGCGCCCGTCGGGCGTGGACGCCAGGTCGACCACGGGGGCGTTGAGCCGCTTCCCGCCCATCGACCCGAAGAACGTGGCGTCACCGAACGTGAAGATGCCGCCGTCGGCCGCCACCAGCCAGTACCCGAGCCCGTCCGGGGTCGGCACCAGATGCTCGACGGGCGCGACGAGCGGGAGGCCGCGCCTGCCGCCGAAGGAGGTCGCCGACCCGTGGGCCGACACGCCGCCGTGGGCGTCCGCCAGCCAGTAGCCGGTGCCGTCCGGGGTGGATGCCATCCCGGTGGCCGGCGGGGTCATCGGGAAGGGTTCGATCGACCCCGGGGCGACGAACAGGCGCCGCACCCCGCCGCAGCGGTAGTCGGTGCACGACGCATCCCATGCACTGAAGGCCAGCTGCCAGGCCCCGGACCCGTCACGGAAGAACATCCCGCCGCCCGGGCCGGCCACCGAACCGTAGGAGGTCAGGAACGGCCCGCCACCCGGTCCTTCGCACGGGCCGAGGGGGCCGAGGCACGACACCGCCACCTCGCCGTAGGACGGGCTGTCCCAGAGGCCGGTCGAGAAGACCAGGTAGTAGCTGCCGTCCGAGTCGACCAGCTGCGGGTTCTCGATGGTCGTCTCGAACGGGTGGTCTGCCCGGTCCTGGGTCTGCAGCAGGCTGGGCTGGCCGACCAGGGTGATCCCGTCGGGCCCCAGCGGTTGCGACCACAGCCGGGCGGGCATGCCGGCCACCCCCGAGTTGGTCTTCCACACCAGGTAGGGGAGGTCGGTGGCCGGATCCACGAAGGGCATGGGGTCGATGGCCCCGCCCAGGTCGGTGTCGCACACGAGCGGCCCGGTCGACGTGTCGGTGAAGGACGGCGAGGTCGGGGCGAGGTCGGGGCTGGTGGCGACCGACAGACAGTTGGCCCCGGTGTCCCCACGGTGGCCGGCGAGGGCCGCCGTGTAGAACAGGATCCAGGTCCCGCCCCACTGGTAGACGCCGGGGGCGTTCTGGGTGCCGAGGGCCTGCCACGCCGGCGGTGAGGGGAGGGCCGAGGCCCCGACGAGGTATCCGGGGCAGGGCGCCCACCCGGTGGCCGGCGATCCCGACGAGTCACACAGCACCTGGAGGTAGCTGGCCAGTCGCGTGCCCGTCGAGAAGGCGAAGTAGGTGGATCCGTTCTGCACCACGTCGGGATCGGGGGCATCCGCCGGGTAGGCGGGCGTCGCCGGGGCGACGACGGTGACGCCGGTGTGCGGATCGGCGCCCGCCGCGGACGGTGCCGCCAGGAGGGCCGCGCCGCAGACGAAGCTCGCCACCGCCAGACGGGCGAGTGGGCGGCGGGCGGTCATGGGGAGGGCCGGATGCGCCGGCCCGGGCCGTCGTTCGACGTGCGGGCCTGCTAGACCCAAGGTACCACCGGCGCCGCGCGCGTCGATGGTACCCAGACGGGTCCCGGTGCGTCGCACGCCGGCCCGAGTTGAGCGAGGAGCCCCACCGATGACCGAGCCAGATCCGCACGCCGTCGACCCGGCCGACGAGGGGCGCCACACCCCCTCCGAGGACCCGTTGTGGAACGAGTCCCACTACCTCGACTTCGTGTCCGAGGACGGCAAGGTGTCCGGTTACGCCCGCATCGGGTTGTACCCCAACCTCGGCGTCACCTGGTGGACGACCATGATCACCGGTCCCGACCGCCCGCTGGTCGCCTCGGTGGCCTACGACTGGCCCGTGCCCGACGCCGGGCTGGCCCTGCGGGGCGACGGGTTCACGGTGGACGCCGATGTCGAGTCGCCGCTCGACCGGCTGCGCCTGCACGGGACGGCGCCGGCCCGGATGCACGGCGGCCCCGAGGCCGTCTACCGGGGTGAGGAGGGGTCGCCGACGGCGATCGGGTTCGACCTGACCTGGTCGACCGACGGCGTGCCCTACCAGTACGCAGTCACCACCCGCTACGAGATCCCCTGCCTGGTGGGCGGCACGGTGACGGTGGGCGACGAGGTGCTCGCCGTCGAGGGCCAGGGCCAGCGCGACCACTCGTGGGGCGTCCGTGACTGGTGGGCCTTCGGGTGGTGCTGGTTCGCCGGCCGCCTCGACGACGGGACGCGGGTCCACGGGGCGGACATCCGGATCGCCGGTTCGCGGCTGCCTCTCGGGTACGTGCAACACCCGGCGGGCGGGGTGGCGACGATCCAGGCGCTCGACGTGACCGAGGTGCTCGGGGTCGAGGGGATGCCGACGGAGGCACGGGCCCGCATCGAGCCGGGCGGTCTGGATCTGGCAATCGAACCGGTGGCCTACGCGCCACTCGTGCTCACCGCCACGGACGGCCGGGTCAGCCGGTTCCCCCGTGGCCAGGTCCGGTTCACGGCCTCCGACGGCCGGCGGGGGACCGGGTGGATCGAGTGGAACCAGCCCGATCCGGCGTCCGCCGGGCAGTAGCCTCGGCGCGGTGCGCCTCTCCCTCCAGCCGTCACTCGACCCGTCGGCCTACCGGTACGTCCACCACCTGCGGACCCGGTTCGCGGAAACGGACGCCATGGGCATCATCCACCACGGCACCTTCCCGGCCTACCTCGAGGAGGCCCGGGCGGCCTTGCTGCGCGACGCCGGCTTCCCCTACGAATCGGTGCGGTCCGGCGACGACGGGATCGACTTCGCCGTGCTCGAGCTCTACGTGCGGCACCGCCGGCCCCTGCGGTTCGACGACCTCGTCGCCGTCCATGTGGTGGTGGAGGACCTGACCCGGACGACGTTCCAGGTGGGGTACCTGCTGACCGTCGAGGAGGAGGCCCGGGCCACGGCCGTCACCGTGCACGGGGCGGTCGACGGGCGGGGCCGTCCGTCGCGGATGCCGGCCTTCATGGGCGGCCTCACCGGGCCGGGGGACTGAGCGCATGCGCGTCTCCTACGGGCTGCCCACCCATCGGATCGACTGCGGCGAGGAGTTCCTCGCCTCCGGTGCCATCGGCGAGTTGGCGGCGGCCGCCGAGGCGGCTGGCTTCGGCGCCGTCTACACCACCGAGCACCCGTTCCCGGGTGACGACTGGCTGGCCCACGGCGGCCACCACGCCCTCGACCCGCTGGTGGCCCTGTCGTTCGCGGCGGCCGCCACGTCGACCGTCCTGCTCCACACCAACCTGTTCATCGTGGCCTACCGCAACCCGTTCCTGGCCGCCAAGGGAATCGCCACCCTCGACGTACTGAGCGGCGGGCGCGTGGTGGTCGGGCTCGGCGCCGGCTACCTCGAACCGGAGTTCGAGGCCCTCGGCGCGTCCTTCGCCGACCGCAACGACCGGATGGACGAGGCCCTGGCCGCCATGGAGGCGGCCTGGACGGGGGAGAGCGTGACGTTCGCAGGAGACGGCTTCCGGGCGGCCGGCAACACCATGCTGCCCCGGCCCCGCCAACGGCCCCGGCCCCCGCTGTGGATCGGCGGGAACAGCCGCCGGGCCATCCGCCGGGCCGTCGAGTCGGCGGACGGCTGGTCCCCCTTCCCGAACCCGGCCAAGTTCGCCGGGCGCACCCGCACCGCCCCCCTCGAGTCGGCGGCCGATCTGGCCGTGGCCCTCGAGTACGCCCGGGCGCACGCCGAGGCGGTGGGCCGCACCGAACCGCTGACCGTCTGCTTCATCCCCGAGGGCCTGTCGATGGGAGGCCGTCCGGTCGACGAGGATCGGGTGGTGGCATCCATCACGGAACTGGCCGACGTCGGGGTCGACTGGGTCGCCGTGGCCCTGCCGGGGGACACCCTCGACGCACAACTGGCCGCCATCGACCGGTTCGGCGCCACGGTGCTGGCCACCGTCTCCGGGGCGTAGGCGCCGTTGCCCCCGACCGGGACCCGTCTGCAGCGGATCCTCCAATCCGACGTCGCCGCCGCCTGGATCCTGGTGGCCGCCGTGGCCGTGGCCCTGGTGTGGGCCAACGGGTCGTGGGCCCACACCTACGCCTCCACGTGGCTGCACCCGGCCCACGCCGGCGGGCGGGCCTTCGACGGGTTCACCACGTGGCGCGACTGGGTCAACGGCGGGCTGATGGCCGTGTTCTTCCTGGTGGTCGGCTTGGAGATCGGTCGGGAGCGCCGCCACGGCGACCTGGCCGACGTGCGCACCGCCGCCGTCCCCGTGGCCGGTGCGCTGGGCGGCATGGCCGGCGCCGGGCTGGTCTACGCCGCGGTCGCCCACGGTGGCCCGGGCTCCTCGGGCTGGGGCATCCCCATGGCCACCGACATCGCCTTCGCCCTCGGCGCCCTGGCCCTCCTCGGCCGGCGGGTACCGTCGGGTCTCCGGGTGTTCCTGCTGACCTTGGCCGTGGCCGACGACATCGCATCAGTGGTGGTGCTGGCCGTCTTCTACTCGTCGCGCAGCCGGCCGCTGCCTCTGGTTGCCGCGGTGGCGGTGGTGGTGGCGCTGGTGGTGCTGCGCCGTCTCACCCGGACCTCGACGGCACTGGTCGTGGTCGGCGGTCTGGTGCTGTGGGTGCTGCTGGCTGCCGGCGGCGTGGAACCGGCTCTGGCCGGGGTGGTGGCCGGACTCCTGGTCCCCGGGCGGTCGGTTGCCGGCGGCCCCGACCCGGCGGAGCGGCTCGAGCGGCGGGTCGCCCCGTGGTCGGCCTTCGTGGTCCTGCCGCTCTTCGCCGTGGCCAACGCCGGCATCACCTTCCATGCCGGCATGCTGGCCGGGCCGGGGGCGGCGGCGGTGTTCTGGGGGGTGGGGCTGGCCCGGGTGGCCGGCAAGCTCGGCGGCATCACCCTGGCCTGCCTGGCCGTCGTCCGGGCCGGACTCGGGCGCCTGCCCGACGGGGTGCGGTGGCGGCATCTGGCCGGCGGCGCGGCCGTCGCCGGCATCGGCTTCACCGTCCCACTGCTCATCGCCGAGCTGGCCTTCGTGCACCGGCCCCATCTGGTGGCCGCCGCCGAGCTCGGCCTGTTCGCCGGGTCGGCCGCCGCGTTCGCCGTCGGGGCCACCGTCCTGCTCTGGTCGGGCAGCGCCGGGCCGTCCGTGGCGCCGGCTCCCGCAGGCGGGGGCGACGCCGGTGGCGGACCGGAGGAGCCGCCCATCCCCTGGTGACCGGGGCGGGTGACCGATGGCGGGCGGTGGACCGTATGCTGCGGACAGGGTCGCCGGCCGGTGTCACCCGACGAGTCCCCGACCGCACGGGCCCGACCTCAGGAGAGCGAACATGAGCATTGCCGTCGGCGACACCATCCCGGACATCCAGATCATGACCACCAAGGACGGGAACCCGACCCACGTGCAGTCCCACGACGTGCTGGGCTCGGGCAAGGTGGTGCTGTTCGGCGTCCCCGGTGCGTTCACCCCCACCTGCTCCGACTACCACCTGCCGAGCTTCGTCATCCGTCGCCAGGAGCTGGCCGCCAAGGGTGTGGACACGGTGGCCTGCATCTCGGTCAACGACCCCTTCGTCATGGCCGCGTGGGGCGATTCGCAGAACGTCGGCGACGCCGTGGTCATGTTGGCCGACGGGAACGGCGAGTTCACCGCCGCCATCGGCCTGGAGATGGACGGCAGCGGGTTCGGCCTCGGCACCCGGTCCAAGCGCTACGCCATGGTGCTGGAGGACGGCGTGGTCACCGCCCTGCACGTCGAGCCTGGCGGTGGCCTGACGGTCAGCGCCGCCGACGCCGTCCTCGACGTCCTGTAGGGACGACGGTTCATGGAGCTGACCGCAAGGGACGACGGATCGTGGAGCTGACCGACGCCCTGCGCACCACCGGTGCGGTGCGCGAGTTCACCGACGAGCCGGTGGACGACGCCCAGGTGTACCGCCTGTTGGAGACCGCCCGGTTCGCTCCCAACGGGGGCAACCGGCAGGCTTGGCGGGTGGTCGTGGTTCAGGACCCGGTCGTCCGTCGGGCGCTGCGCGACATCTATCTGCCGGGCTGGTACCAGTACCTGGCCCAGGTGTCGGCCGGACTCACGCCCTGGGCCGTCATCACCGACCGCGAGCTCGAGCGCCAGGCCGTCGGGTCGGCCGACGAGATAGCCGCGGCCGCGGCCGCCGGCCCGGGCGGGTTTGCCGAGCACTTCGACGAGGTCCCGGTCATGCTCGTCCTGCTGGCCGACTTCCGCAGGTTGGCCACCGTCGACCGCGACGCCGACCACTACACCCTGGTGGGCGGCGCCTCCATCTATCCGTTCGCCTGGAGCATCCTGCTGGCTGCCCGCGACGAGGGCCTGGCCGGCGTGATGACCACGATGGTGGTCCGCGACGAGGCCGCGGTGAAGGACCTGCTGGGCGTACCCGACACCCACACCGTGGCCGGTGTACTGGCCCTCGGCCACGCGGTGCGCCAGCCGACGAAGCTGCGGCGCGGGCCGGTCGAGGAGTTCACCACGCTCGACCGGTTCGACGGCCCGCCGCTGGAGGCCGGGTGAAGGTCCGCATCGGGGTCGGCATGGGGGCCCTCAGTGGCGACCCGACCGAGCTGTGCGGGCTGGTCGACGACCTCGACGACCTCGGCTTCGACTCCCTCTGGCTGCCCGAGGTGCTGACGGCACCGACGCTCGACCCCCTGGCCGCACTGGCCTACGTCGCCGCCCACAACCCCCGGCTCAAGCTCGGCACCACCATGCTCCTGCCCGGTCGCAACGTGGTCCGGGTGGCCAAGCAGCTGGCCACCCTCGACCGACTGTCGGCGGGCCGGCTCCTGGTCACCTTCGTGCCCGGGCTGGCCCAGGCCCCCGAGTCCGGGGCCGTCGGCGTCGCGCCCAGGGCCAAGGGCCCGCAGATGGAAGAGGCATTCCCCCTACTGCGCCGCCTGTGGGCGGGGGAGACCGTCGACCACCACGGCACACTGGGCGAGTTCGAAGGCGTGACCCTGGCGCCACTCCCGGTCCAGGAGCCGCTCGAGTTCTGGACCGGAGGCATGGTGCCGGCCGCGCTGGTGCGCTGCGGTCGCTACGCCGACGGCTGGCTCCCGTCGTCGTGCACCCCCGCCGAGGTGGCCGCCGCACGTGACGTGATCGACGAGGCAGCGGCCGACGCCGGACGCCAGATCAGCCCGGAGCACTTCGGGGTGTCGCTCGCCTACGCACCCGGCCCGCTCGACGACAAGCTGGTGGCCGCACTCGGGCGGGCCCGCAGGGGCATCGACCCGAGGTCGGTGGTGCCGGCCGGGCTGGACGGGCTGAAGCGGTTCCTGGAGGCCTTCCTCGAGGTCGGGTTCTCCAAGTTCGTGGTGCGCCCGCTGGCCGCGCCGGACTCGTGGCGGGCCGAGTTCGAGGCACTGGCCGCCGCGGTGGGCGATCTCCAGACATGAGCCGGACCCGTCCCACCTCCTTCGGCTTCGTGGCCCACGACGACGCCGAGCTACTGGCCAGGATGGCCGGGGTGCAGGCCGGTGGGACCGGGTGGATCAACATCGAACCGGTCATCGAGGAGGAGCACGAGCCCCCGGAGCCGGGCCCGTTCGCCTTCCTCGGGGGATCGACCCACAAGGTGCCGGTCATCACCTGGATGCCGGGGAAGCACCAGGAGGGCAAGGCGACGAAGCCCACGACGGTCGGCCTCCAGCACGCCTCGGGCCCCCGGGTGGCCTGGCGGCTCCGGGATCTCGGGCTGCCCGTGCCGGAAGGCTGGCGGGTCACCCAGGACCACCCGCGGCGGGGCCTGGTGGCCGAGGTGCCGGCCGACGCCGACAACCGGGCCGTCATAGGTTGGCTGCTGCAGGCCGCCGCCGCCGTGTGCCAGGTCCCCTCGACGGGCCGCTGGGAAGCGGCCGTCCACGCCGGCCTGGCGTGACGGATCCGGTCCCGTGGGTCCGGACGGGGGGCGGTGGGCCGGTGCCGAGGTGGCGCAGCAGACACCGGGGCTGGTCACCGGGGGAGCGCGAGCCTAGATTCGGCACTACTCGGGCCGCCACGGCGCCCCTGACCGACTCGAGGAGAGCGACCATGATCAAGGAGTTCAAGGAGTTCCTGCTGCGGGGGAACCTGCTCGACCTGGCGGTGGCCGTGGTCATCGGCGCTTCGTTCACCGCGGTGGTGGCGGCGATGACGAAGGACGTCATCACGCCGTTGATCAAGGCCATCTTCGGCGGCAGCACCCAGTTCGACTCGTTGCACGTCACCCTCCACGGTTCGGTGATCAGCTACGGGTCGGTGCTCACCGCGTTGCTCAACTTCGTGATCGTGGCCGCGGTCATCTTCTTCCTGGTCATCAAGCCGGTCAACGCGCTCATGACGAGGATGGGCCGGACGCCGAGCGAGGAGCCGGTGCGGGAGTGCCCCGACTGCCTGTCCAGGGTGCCGGACCAGGCCACCCGCTGCGCCTACTGCACCTCGGTGCTGACCCCCAGCGCCGGCTGAGCCACCACGGCCCCGGCGCCGTCGACGTCGACCAGCTCCAGCTTCGGGTGCACGTGACCGGCCACCGTGCGCCAGATGACCGCCGTGGTGATCAGGGCGATGGCCGTGAGGGCGGCGGCCGTCACGAACGGCAGCCACCGGGCCACGGCGAAGGCGGCGCCGGCCGCGGCGGCTGACACCGCGGTGCACGCGGTCTGGGTGGTGCCGAACATCCCCTGGATCCGTCCGACCTCGGACGGCTCCGACCCCTGGGTCAGGAGAGACTGGAGGGCCGGCAGGGCGGCCGCGAACCCGAGTGCCTCGGTCGCACCGAGGACGATCAGGATCGGGACCGTGCTGATGAACGGGTAGGTGGCGCAGAAGGCCATGGCCAGGCCGAGCCCGCCGAGGACCAGGAAGCGACGGTCCATATGGTCGGCCAGCCAGCCGCTCGGGCGGGCGGCGACCACGAACGGCACGCTGAACAGCGTCCAGGAGATGCCGATCTGCCAGCCGGCGGCCCCGCGGGACACGAGCAGCAGCGTCCAACAGATGTCGTAGACGCCGGTGGTGAGGCCGAGGGCGGCCCCGGCGATCATGGCCCCGGACATGGACCGGTTCCACTGCACACGGGCCAGTTGCCTGCGCGTGCCGTCGTCATTGGTCTGCGCATCACGCAGAGCGACCTCTTCCGGCGACTCCACGATGCGCATCGCCGGGATCGAGGCGAGGAGGGCCACGATGCCCGAGCCGAGGAACATGATCCACATGTGATGGGCGCCGACGATGGCACCGATGAGCGGGCCGACGGCCATGCCGGAGATCTGGGCCCCGTAGATCGAGGCGAAGGCCCGGCCGCGCCGCTCGACGGCGACGGCGCCCGACACCATGGCCAGGGCGGCGATGGCCGACGCCCCGGCACCGAGGCCCTGCAGGCCGCGCAGCACGATGGCCACGGCCGGCACGATGGGCAGCAGGAAGGCGAAGCTGGCCAGCGAGTAGACGACCAGGCCGCCGACCAGCACCGGCTTGCGGCCCACCCGGTCGGCGAGGCGCCCGAGCGGGTACTGGAACAGGACGCCGGCCACGAAGAACGAGGCCATCACCAGTCCGGCCAGCATGTCCGTGCCGCCGAGTTGTCGGATGTAGACCGGCAACATGGGGACGATCGAGGTCGCCCCGAGCCACTCGAGGAAGACGGTGATCGCCAGGGTGCGGATGAGTCTCACGCTGGCGTCGGACGGTGGGGCCAGGGGGGACGCGGGGCCGCGCCGGAGCATCACGACGCTCCGGCTGTCCGGGCGGAGTTCCCCTGCCCGACGGTCATCTGTTCGACGGCGGACCCCACCTGGGCGCGCAGCGGCCCCTGGGGCGAGGCCAGGCCGAACAGGTCGCACAGCCACAGACCGTCGCAGGCCAGGCGGATGACGGTGGCAAGGGCGGGGTCGAGCCCGTCGTCGACGAGCCGCGCCTGCCAGCCGTCTGCCGCCTCCTGGAGGGGGATGAGCAGTTCCGGCTCGGCCGCGGCGGCGGCCAGCAGGGCGGCGCCCAGGCGTTCCTGGCCGGGGGCGGCCGGCGCCAGGGTGGCGCGGACGTAGGCGCGCGCGTAGGCGCCGGGGCGGCCGGCCTCGGGTGAGCCGGGCTCGGGCAGGTACGCGGCGATGTCCTCCTCGAACTCCTGGATGATGCGGGTCACCATGGCCGCCACCAGGGCGTCGCGGGAGGGGTAGTGGTACAGCACGCCTCCCTTGGACAGTCCGGCCTCGGCCGCCGCCGCCTCGAGGGTCAGGTGGCCGACCCCGTCGCGCAGCACGACCTGCTCGGCGGCGTCGAGGATGCGCCGCTTGGTGGAGCCACTGTCCCGGTGGGCGGGCACGTGGGTGCCTCGCGCCCGCGACGAAGTGGGGGTGGTACTGGGTGCCATGCACTCACTATACCGTCCGGACGGTATAGTGACCCACCGAGTCGGCGAAGCAGCCGGGGTGCGTATTCCGGTCTCGGGGGGCCACCCGATCGACCTCGAGGACGCCACACTGCGGACCCCACGGTCGGCGCCGGGGACGGCGATCACGGCTCGCTCGGGCGAGCCGGGCTCAGTCCCGACGGTTCCCCAGGTGCCAGTGGCCGCAGATCCCGCACACATAGGGCTCGAGCTGCACGCCGTCCTCGAGGAGCGCCTGCAGCCCGTAGCGGTTGGCGTCGTCGGCCGACGGGTAGGCCGACTTGGGCGCCCCGTCGGCCCGCCAGTGCTCGCGCTGCCCTCCGCCGGCATCCGGATCGCGGGGTCTGCGGACCGGCTTCCTGCCCCTTCTGGCCTTGGCCACCGCGCTACTCCGTGTACACGGGGCGCCGCTTCTCCTTGAAGGCGGCGGCGGCCTCGTTCAGGTTGCCGGTGAACCCGGCCAGCAGCTGGGTCCGGTTCTCCAGGTCGACGGCGGTCTGGAGGCTCCCCACCTCGAGGGCGCCCCACAGGGTGTCCTTGGTCAGCGTCAGTCCGAGCGGGCTGAGCGAGACCATGTGGGTGGCCATCTCCAGGGCCCGGTCGAGGACCTCGTCGTCCGCCATGACCTGGGAGACCAGTCCGATCCGCTCGGCCTCGTCGGCCTCGACCTTGCGGCCGGTCAGGAGGATCTCGTTGGACCGGGACGTCCCGACGGCCCGGGGGAGGAGCCAGCTGACGCCGAGCTCGCACCCGGTCAACCCGTTGGTGATCCCGGCGCCGCAGAATACGGCCGATCGGCCGGCCAGCCGGATGTCAGCCCCCAGGCTGAGGCACATGCCGCCGCCGTAGGCGGGTCCCTTGATGGCGGCGACGACCGGCTGGGGCATGTTGCGCAGGGCGGGCACGACGCCACCCATGAACTCCATGGCCCGCAGGCCCATCCGGTGGCGACCGAGGTCCTCGGCACCGGGCGGGAGGCCGGCGTGCTCGAGTTCCAGGCCCGAGCAGAACGCCCGGCCGGCACCGGTCAGGACCACCACCCGGCAGTCGTTGTCGGCGGCCACCTCGGCGATGGCGGCGTAGAGGTCGCCCACCAGGGCGAACGACATCGAGTTCAGGCGGGCGGGGTTGTCGAGGGTGATGGTGCGTACATGGGGAGCGGGTGTGGTGACGGTGACGAGGGCCATGGCCACAGCCTCACCGACGGGGGCGTGCCGCGCCATTCGTTGCCGAGTGCGGCAGGTCCGACCGGTGGTCCGACACGTCGTCGACACCGCCGAGCTCGTCGGGGAGGCGGCGCTCCTCGGCATCTGCGGCAAGGTGGCCCCGGCGGTCTGACCGGCGCCCGGGTGTGCCGGACCCTGAACCGGTGGGCCATCATCTAGACGTGCCGATCGATCCGTTCAGCGAGTTCGACCCCTACGCCGGCGAGTCGGCGCCCGACTCGCTGGCCGGGTACCTGCTCATCGCCACCCCGGCCGTCGACGACCCCAACTTCTCGAGGCGGGTGATCGTCCTGCTCGACCACGGGGTCCCGGGCGCCCTGGGCGTGGTCATCGACCGGCCCGGTGGCGTGGCCGTCGACCAGCTGCTGCCGCAGTGGCACGATGCGGCCACGGCCCCGGCCGAGCTGTTCACCGGCGGGCCGGTGTCCCGGAACTCGCTGATCGGCCTGGTTCGACTGGCCTCCCGGGCCGACGCCGAAGCGGGGGCGCCCAGCCGCCCGGCTGGGTGGCGACTGCTGGTCGACGACGACCGGCCGGTGGGTACCGTCGACCTCGGGGCCGACCCCGCTGCATTCGCCGGTTCGATCGTGGGGGCCCGCCTGTTCAGCGGCTACGCCGGCTGGGAGCCGGGCCAGCTCGAGGAGGAGATCGACGAAGGATCGTGGTACGTGGTCCGGGCCGAGGCCCGCGACCCCATCTCGGCCGATCCCGGGGGCCTGTGGCGGCGGGTGCTGAAGCGCCAGGGCGGAGCGCTGGCGTTGGTGTCGAGCTTTCCGGCAGACCCCACGCACAACTGAGCAGGAAGGGCCCCGCCGGTCAGCCGGAGATGCCGCTCACCGGAGCGGTCGGGGTCACCTTGGCGAACGCGAAGGCGTCGCCGAAGTTGAGTGCGGCGCCGTTCGACGTGGCGAGCCAGTAGCCCCCGCCGTCCGGGGTCGGCTCGATGCCCACCACGGGGCTGGGCGCCCCGCCGGAGCCCGGCGCCGACCCGGAGAAGGCGGCGTCGCCGAAGGCGTAGACCCCGCCGTCGGCACCGACGAGCCAGTAGCCGAGGCCGGACGCCGTCGGCGCCACGCCCACGATCGGCTGGTTGGGCGCGATGTGGAGCCCGGGCAGCGACCCGAGGTAGGCGGCATCGCCGAAGGCGTAGACCCCGCCGTCGGCCCCGACGAGCCAGTAGCCGAGGCCGCTGGGGGTGGTGGCCACGCCCACGATCGGCTGGTTGGGCACGACGTGCAGGCCGGGTAGCGATCCGAGGAACGGTGCGCCGAACCCGTAGACCCCGCCGTCGGCTCCGGCCAGGCGGTACCCGGTGCCGGAGGGCGGGGAGGAGATGCCGACGACCGGGCGGGCCGGGACGATGGCCAGACCGGGGAGGGAGCCCAGGTACGAGGCGGTGCCGAACACGTAGACGGCGCCGTCCGTTCCGGCCATCCGGTACCCCGCGGACGTCGAGGCGAGTCCGACGACGGGCGCTGCCGGGTGGACGCCGAGGCTCACGAGCGAGCCCAAGGACGGGTCGGCACCGAAGCTGTAGGCGTTCCCGTCGGCGCCGGCGGTGCGGAAGCCCTGGGTGCCGAGCTGGGTCGAGTCGACCTCGCCGATGTTGAGGATGGTCCACCAGAGCGACCCGCCCGGGCCGGTGGTGAGCTGCCCGGCCTCGCCGGTGAGCGTGGCCTCGTTGGTGATCACGCCCGCCGTCGTGACCCGCTGGATGGTGTTCGATCCGGTCCCGAGCCACAGGGCGCCGTCCGGCCCGGCGGTGATGGAGGCGCCGAAGGCGGCCGAATCGGGGAACTCGGTGACCACGCCGGCCGGTGTGACGCGGTCGATCATGGACCGGTCGTCGGTCACCCACAGGTTGCCGTCCGGACCGGCGGCCATCTGACCGGGCACCGCCACCCCGCCCCGGGGCGGGATGTTCACGTAGCTGACGGTCCCCGTGGTGGTGATGCGCCCCACCCGGGCGTTGAGGGGGTCGGCGAACCAGATGGCGCCGTCGGACCCGCTGGCGATGCCCTCGGCTCCCCGATTCGGGCCGGGGATGGCGAACTCGGTGATGGTGCCGCTGGTATCGATCCGGCCGATGCGCCGGGCGGCGGCCTCACTGAACCACAGGGCGTTGTCCGGTCCGGCGGTGATGAACTGCGGGTTGCCCCCCGACGGCAGCGAGTACTCGGTGACGACGCCGGCGGTGGAGACGCGGGCGATCTTGTTGGCCTGGTACTCCGTCCACCACAGGGCACCGTCCGGTCCGGCCGCCATGGGCCCGGAGTCGGCGTTGAAGGTGGGGATGGGGAAGTCGGTGACCACGCCGGCCGGCGTGATGCGGGCCACATCCTGGCGGAACGAGTAGGTGAACCAGATGTTGCCGTCCGAGCCCTGGGCGATGCCGTTGGGCTCGACCGACTGGTCGGCCACCGGAAGGGTGTGACGGACGACGGTGACGGCCGCCGAAGCCGGGCTGGCGTCGAGGGCCACCGCCGTGAACGGCGTGGCACAGACGATCGCGGCGACGGCCGCGCGTGTGAGTCCGACGTGGCGTGTGCCCATGGGGCGCCTCCTTGATCTCCCGGACGTCCCGATGACCTGCCAGGTTGATGGCGCAACCGTAGCTGTCGCGGCCCCTGGCCGGCACGGACGGAGGCCCCGGGGCCCGTTCGGGGGATCAGCCGGGGACGTGGAGCCCCTGGGGCCGGCCGTCGGGCAGGGCCACCGTGGTGCGCAGCAGGTCGATGAGGGCGCGGGTGGGCGCGGAGGGCAGCCCGCGGCTGCGTTGGGCCACACCGACCCGGCGGCGGGGGAGCCCCGACACCGGCACCGGGCGGAACCGGTCCCGAAGGAACCCCGGTATGGCGGTGGCCGGCAGGATGGCCGGCCCGTAGCCCTCGAAGGTCAACGAGGCGATGAGGCGCAGCCCGTCGATTTCGGCGGCCGGCAGCAGCGTGATGCCGAGCGGCCGGGTGACGGCGTCGAGCTCGTCGCGGAAGGCGGTTCCGGGAAGCGGCAGCAGCAGCTCGAGGTCGGCCAGGTCCTCGAGGGTCAGCGGGTGGTCGAGGGACGCCTTGGCGTGGCCCTCGGGCACCACCAGCATCAGGTCCTCCTCGAACAGGAGCCGGGTCACCAGGTCCTTGCCGCTCACCGGGAGGTGGAGGATGGCCAGGTCGAGCTGACCGTTGGCCAGCTGGGGCTCGAGGCCGGTGGTGGTGCCTTCCACGATGACCAGGCGGAGCTTGGGGTGGCGCTGGGCCACTGCGTCCATCAGCCGCGGCACCAGCCACCGTGCCGTCGTGCCGATCATCCCCACCCGGACGGTCCCGGTCACCTCGTCCTTGCAGGCGGCGACGTCGGACAGCAGGGCGTCCAGTTCGGACAGGATGCGCCGGGCCCGGGCCACGACGACCATCCCCTCCTCGGTGAGACGCCCGTCGGCCCGGTCGATGAGCGGGGTCCCGAGCTCCTTCTCCAACCGGGCCACGTGGGCCGAGATGTTGGACTGGACCGTGCCGAGGTGCTCGGCGGCCGCCGAAAAGGTCCCGTGGTCGCTGATGGCCGTCAGTGCCTGGAGGTGTCGGAGTTCCATCGTCTGAAACGATACCAGATATCTAGACAAACTGGTTGACTGATTGCTCGCGGTTGTTATACATTTACTTCACGACCACAGGACATAGGAATCCCCCTCCTTTCCTCGTGTTGTCAGTGCGAAGGGACCACCTCTCCCCCCCCGGTGGTCCCTTTGCCGCGTCCAGGGGCGGTATCCGGGGCGGTGACGGGCATCCCCTGCACCGGGTGCCCGATGCGCACGGCATCCCGCCCCGATCCGGGTTGCCCGGCAGTAGGTTGAGGGCATGACCGACGCCACCGGTGCCGTCTTCGTCGACCTCGACCGCACGCTGATCCGCTCGGCCTCGGGCCCGATCGTGCAGGCCGCCATGGTGGCCGAGGGGGTCCTGCCTGCCGGCCGCAAACTGCCCGGCGAGCGCTACCTCTACGGCTTCTACAACTCGTTCGGCGAAACAGTGCCCTTCATGAGCCTGGCCCGTGCCGCCGCCCGCCTCATGAAGGGCCGGTCGTCCGCCTCCGTGCGTGCCGCCGGCGAGGCCTCGGTCGAGGACCTCATCGACCTGGTCCAGTCCTGGGCCATCGACTGCCTGGCCGCCCACCGGGCCGAGGGACGGCTCCTGGTGCTCGCCACCACATCGCCCCACGATCTGGTCGACCCGCTGGCCCGCGCCCTGGGCTTCGACGACGTCATCGCCACCCGCTACCAGGAGGTCGACGGTCGCTACACCGGGCGCCTGGTCGGCAAGTTCATCTGGGGCATGGGCAAGCGGGACGCGGCCCGCGAATGGGCGGCCGGGCGCGGCATCGACCTGGCCGGGTGCCACGCCTACTCCGACAGCTTCTTCGACGTCCCGCTCCTCAGCGCGGTGGGCCACGCCCACCCGTTGAACGCCGACCCCCGGCTGACCGCGGTGGCCGTGGCTCGCCGGTGGCCCCTCGAGCACTGGGACCGCCCGCCCGGCGTCCCGTCGGTGGTCGGCCTCGAG
>DATCCR010000001.1:0-18328 GCA_036511155.1 Acidimicrobiales bacterium | reverse complement strand
CTCCCTCGATGGGGCCGACCTCCTCCACCCGGGCCACGATGACGTCGCCCAGGCCCTCGCCGATCTGCTCGATGCCCTCGACCACCAGTCCGAGATCGTCGAGGGTGGCGGCGATGGCCGTGGCGTCACCCGTGAAGGGTGCGAAGTCTCGGAGCCAGGAAAGGGGAACTCGCACTGCTGTCCTCTCGGGGTGCGCGCCTCAGAACTGGCGCAGGAAACGGATGTCGTTCTCGACGAGGGCCCGCATGTCGGCGATCTGGTGGCGCATCTGGGCGCACCGGTCGATGCCGAACCCGAAGGCGAAGCCGGTCCACACGTCGGCGTCGATGCCGACCGAGGCGAACACGGCGGGGTCGACCATGCCGCATCCGCCGAGCTCGATCCACCCGGTCTGGGAACAGGTCCGACAGCCCTCACCCCTGCAGATGGCGCAGGTGACCTCGAACTCGGCCGACGGCTCGGTGAACGGGAAGTAGGCCGGGCGCAGTCGGGAGTGGATGTCCGGCCCGAAGTAGGCGGCGGTGAACGTCTCGATGGTGCCGGCCAGGTCGGCGAAGGTGATCCCCCGGTCGACGACCAGGCCCTCGATCTGGTGGAACACGGCCAGGTGGCGGGCGTCGGGGGTGTCCCGGCGGTAGCAGCGGCCGGGCATGACCGAGTGGATGGGCAGGGAGCCGTCCAGCACCGCCTGCTCCATGAGGTGGACCTGCACGGGCGACGTGTGGGTGCGGAGCAGCGTCGACTCGGGCTCGCCGAGGTTCAGGTAGAAGGTGTCCCACATGCCCCGTGCCGGGTGGGCCGGGGGGATGTTGAGGGCGCCGAAGTTGTACCAGTCGGTCTCGATCTCCGGACCCTCGGCCACGTCGAAGCCCATCCCGATGAACACGTCCTCGAGGGCGTCACGGGTCTGGGAGACGAGGTGGAGGTGGCCGCGGGCCGCCGGCCCGGCCACCGAGCCGGGGACATACTCGGTCAGGTCGAGTCGGGAGGCCGCCATCTCGGCGGCCAGTTCGGCGTAGCGAAGCTCGGATCGCTTCGACTCGAGCAGCTCCTCGACCGTGGTGCGGGCCTCGTGGAGCTGCCGCCCCAGCTCCTTGCGGGCCTCGGGGTCCATCGACCCGAGGGCGCGGGACGCCTCGGCCAGGGCGGATTTCTTGCCGCTCACGGAGGCGGCCACGTGGCGGATGGCCTCCGTGGTGCCGGCCGACTCGATGGCCGACCGGGCCTCGGCCACCAGTGCGTCGACGTCCACGGGGGCGCTCACCCGGTCCCCCCGTCGCCGTCCGGTCGCACCGGCGCCTCGTCCATGGCCGACATCGTAGAGCGGGCGGCCGGGGCCCCCGGCGAGGGTGCCGTGCGCCGCTGGCGCAGGACCTCGAAGCACAGGACGGCCGCCGACACGCTCACGTTGAGCGACTCCGAGCGGCCGGCCATGGGGATGGTGACGCCGGCGTCCAGCGTCGCCACCAGGTCGTCGGGCAGGCCGCCGGCCTCGTTGCCCAACACCAGGGCCACGGGGCCCGTCCAGTCGAAGGCGGTGTACTCGGTGCCGCCGCGGACGACGGAGGCGACCGTCGTGAAGCCCCGGGCCGAGAGCGCGGCCACCGCCGCCGCCGTGGAGCCGCCTTCGACGACCGGTACGTGGAACAGCGAGCCGGCCGTGGCCCGCACGCACTTGGGGTTGGTGGGATCGACCGTGCCGTCGCAGCACACGACGGCGTCGACCCCGGCGGCATCCGCCGTCCGGATGACCGTGCCGAGGTTGCCCGGATCGCGCACGTCGACGCACACCACCACCAGGCTGGCGCCGTCGAGGGCGTCGAGGGGCGTCGGGGTGTAGGACACCACGGCCAACAGGGGCTGGGGGGTGACCGTCGAGGCCACCCGCTCCATCACCCCGGGGGCGAGGTCGAAGACCCGGCCACCCTGGCTGAGGATCCGGTCGGTTACGTCGACGACCGCCGGGGCGCCAGCCCCCTCGGGGGCCACGTAGACGGCCTCGATCGACGCGCCGGCGGCCACGGCCACCGACAGGAGCTCCGCACCCTCGACCACCACCACCTGCTCCGTGGCCCGCAGGCCGCGCTTGCGCAGGAGTTGGCGCAGCCGCCGCACCCGTTGATGGGTGAACGACAGGCCCGACTGGGTCAGGAACCGGCCTCGGTGCTCGAGGGGCCCTGGGCCAGCGCGTCCTCGGCCACCTGCACCAGCGAGGCGAAGGCCTCGGGCGCGGTGACGGCCAGGTCGGCCAGGACCTTGCGGTCCACCTCGACGTCGGCCCGGTGCAGGCCGGCGATGAAGCGGCTGTAGCTCATGCCGTTCAGCCGGGCCGCCGCGTTGATCCGCTGGATCCACAGCTGGCGGAAGTCGCCCTTGCGCGCCCGACGGTCCCGGTAGGCGTACTGCCCCGAGTGCATGACCTGCTCGTTGGCGGCGCGGAAGGAACGGCTCTTGTTGCCGTAGTAGCCCTGGGCCTGCTCGAGGATGGCGCGGTGGTGCTTCTTGGCATGGACTGCGCCTTTGACTCGGGCCATGGTGAACTCCTTGTAGTTCGGGCCGCTGCGTGGTCGGCCGGTTGCGGTTGGTCGGTCTGCTCGTGCGGGCCGGCCCCGGTGGGGCGCCCGGCACGTCGACCCCGTCCGGTGCCGCCCGGCAGTTCGGGCGGGACGGAGGGGTCCGGTTGCGGTGGTGCGGGGTGGCGGCCGCTCGGGCCGCCCGGACTACATCCCCAGCATCCTCTTGATCTGCTTCTCATCGCCGGGGGCGAAGTCCGTCTCACGGCCGAGCTGCCGCTTACGGGAGGCCGACTTGTGCTCGAGCAGGTGGGACCGGAAGGCCTTGCGGCGGCGGAGCCGCCCCGACCCCGTCACCTTGATGCGCTTCTTGGCGCCGCTGTCCGTCTTCATCTTGGGCATCGTGCTTATCCCTCTCCTTCATTCGACTCTGCGGCCGGGGACTGCTCCCCCACCGGGGCGGCAGCTGCCGCCGCTGGTTCGGTGGCGACCGGGGCCGCTGGGGCCGCCGCTGCCACCTGCTCCGGTGCGGGCGTCGTGCCCTCCGGTGCGATCTCTGTCGGTGCTTCTGTCGGTGCCTCGGCCGGTGCTTCTGTCGGAGCCTCGGCCGCCGGCGCCGCCGGGGCCCCACCCTTCGATCCACCGGACTTGGACGACCCGGCCGGCTTCGCCCGCTTCTCGGGGGCGAGGACCATCACCATGTTCCGGCCGTCGAGACGGGGGATCGACTCGGACTTGCCGAGGCCCTCCATCTGGTCGGCGATCCGGTCCAGGATCTTCTTGCCCAACTCGGGATGGAAGACCTCGCGGCCACGGAACATGATCGTGATCTTGACCTTGTGGCCCTCCTCCAGGAACTTGGCCACCTGTCGGGTCTTGGTGTCGAAGTCGCCCGGGCCGATCTTCGGCCGGTACTTCATCTCCTTGATCCCTACGTGGACGGCCTTGCGCTTGGACTCCTTGGCCCGCTGGGCCTCGTCGAACTTGTGCTTGCCGAAGTCCATGATGCGGCAGACCGGAGGATTGGCCCCGGGTGCCACCTCGACCAGGTCGAGGTCGAGGTCACGGGCGATGGCGAGGGCCTCGGGCAGGAGCTTGATGCCGAGCTGTTCGCCATCGGGGTCGACAAGGCGCACCTCGCGGGCGCGGATGCGGTCATTGATGCGAGGATCGGTGGTGGTGGGTGTTGCTATTCGACTTCGCTCCCTGTCTCATGGCCACGGAAGCCCGTGGCCGACGATGAAGGAGCGGAGCCAGCACCGGGACGACCGACGTTCTGTCGGCCTCCGGTCCCATCGACCCGTCGCACGGGTGTCGCGCCGGAAGGCGGGACACAGTGGCCGGGTGGGGGATTCGCATCGCGAAGCCCCGCTTCCTCGTCTATCAGTTGCTTTAGGCTACCAGTCGTGAGCTCACTGTGGACACCTGACGGCGAACGACCCGTGGCGAGGCCCTCCGGGACCTCCGGACCACCCCCCGACGCCCCCTCCGCCCTCGACCCGGACGGCGACCGGATCGACGACGACGCCTTGGCCGACCAGGTCGAGGCCATGCGGGCCGAGCTGGCTGCGGCCCCGGTCGAGGTGGTCGTGGCCAACCACTGCTACGGCCTGTTCGAGCTGGCCGCCGTCTACCTGTCCCAGCAACCGCCCCTGGTCGACCAGGCCCGCCTGGCCATCGACGCGCTGGGCTGCCTGGTCGACGGCCTGGAGGGCCGCCTGGGCGAGGGTGAGGGGCCGCTGAAGGAGGGCCTCACCAACCTCCGCCTGGCCTACGTGCAGATCGACGGCGCCCAGCGGGCCGGTGCCGACGTGGACTCGGTGGTCGGCGTGGCCACCGATACGGCGTCCGGCGACGACGAACCCGGCGACGGCGAACCCGGCGACGACGACCACGGGTGAGCGGACCGCCTGAAGGCTCGGCCGGGCTACCCGAACCGGCCGCCGAAACCGGGGGCATCGACCCCTCCCGGGTCCGCAGCTTCATCGGCCTGTCGATCGGACTGGTCGGCCCCCGGGCCAACCTGGCCGTCTCCGGCGTGCTCATCACCCTGTTCGTGCAGCAGCGGGCCTCGGGGGCGCTGGCCGTCACCTTCGCCCTGACCGCCAACCGGCTGCTCAGCTGGATCACCTACCCGGTGGCCGGCCGGATCAGCGACCGGACCAAGTCCCGGGTCGGCCGCCGCACCCCCTACATGGCGTTCAGCCTGATGCTGATGGGGGCGGCCACGTGGATGTTCACCGTGGTGTCCGGCTACTGGTCCCTCGTCCTGTTCATCGTCATCGCCCGCCAGGCGGCCGCCGTCTTCACGCTCACCAACGTGGCCGTGGTGCCTGAGGTGTTCGGCCGCAGCCGGTGGCTGAAGGCACTCCTGCTCACCACCCTGCTCGGGACCCTGGCCAGCTGGACCATCAAGGCGACGGTCATCACCACCTGGAAGCAGTCCGATCCCGCCACCTGGAACCTGCCGTTCCAGGTGGCGGCCGTGATCCTGGTCGTCACCGGCCTGGCTGTGCTGGCCCTGGTGCGTGAGGCGCCGTCGGCCGCCGCCGGCGCCGAGGCCGACCGCACGAAGCGGGCCCGCCCCGCCCGCGACGAGTTGCGGGACATCCTGGCCGGGCCGAACGCGAAGGTGCTCGTGACCGGCTCGCTGCTGTTCTGGGCCGGGACCGGGTCGACGGCGTATGTGGCCATCCTGTTCTTCCAGAAGATCCTCCACGCCGGGGCCAGCGCCCAGACCGTCGCCGGCCTGGCCACCGGCATCCCGGTCTTCATGATCGGGATCGCCCTCGGCGTGCCCCTCAGCCGCTTCCTCACCCCCATGCAGCTGGCCATCGGCGCCCCGCTGATCGGAGCGGTACTGGCCGGGGTGCAGTACTTCGACACCCACTTGTGGCAGGCCGTCGTGCTCAGCTACATCGGAGCGCCCTTCGTCGGTGCCTACCTCATCGTGATGGCCCCCCTGCTGCTGCAGTTGCTGCCGCGCGCCGGGGGGCTGGGCGAACGGCTCGGGGCCCTACTCTCCCCGTTCAACCTGGTCGGCGTGCTGCTGGCCTATCTGGCTGCGGTCACCGTGGACGCCACCGGGAACTACCGGCTGATCTGGGTGTTCCCCGCCGTCACCGGCCTGCTCCAGGCCTTGGTCAACTGCTGGCTCAAGTACCCGGCGCGCCGGTCGACCAGCCCGGACATGGTGAAGCGGCTGTGGGAGTGGGCCATCGTCCAGGCCGAGGCCATGTCGGAAACGGGCATCGTGACCGGGCTGCTGGCCGCCCCCCTGCTCGGCGTGGTGACCGAGGAGGACGCCGACAGCGCCGTGGTGGTGGACATGGCCCGCAACATCCTGGGCAACCCGTACGAGGACCTCGACGAGCCGCAGGCACTGCCGCCCGGTGACGACCCGGCCGGTGACGACCCGGCCGGTGACGGTCAGGACCCGTCGGCCGGGGGCACCTTCGGAGAGACCGGTGTCGACCAGGTCGGCGGCGGGCCGGTCGGCGACCTCGAGAACGGCGACCAGAAGTCGGGCCGGGGTGACGACTCGTCGCCGCCGGAATCGCCTTCGGTGACGACCTCGTCCGCCGGGACGGCGGCTGTGCCCCTTCCGGCGCCGGACGCTGGTACGTCGGTCACGGCCGGGGTGCCCGACACCGGGGTGACGGCCCCCTCGGGCGGCCCGACCGATGGCTCGGGGCGGGGCGAGGGCTCAGGCGCGGGCTCGGCGACCGGGGCCGGCACCACCGGAGCGAACGGCGAGGCTGGAGCCGGGGCGACCGACGCCGGCACGGGGGCCGACGGGGCGTAGTCCGTCCCTTCGACGTCCGGCACATCGCCAACTGCCGCTTCGACGTCGGGCACGGTGTCCGTCGCCGCTTCGACGTCGGGCAGCGGGCGCACCGACCGTGCCTCGAGGCGGCCGAGGCGGGCCGGGCCGATGCGCACGGCGACCAGCGTCCCGACGGCGATCGTGCGGCTGCCGTCGGTGATGGCCGTGCAGTGGAACGGCACCGAGCGGTCGGCGCAGCGGACCACGCCCACGCCGCGCGGGTCGTCGAACTCGGTCACGGTGCCGACGAGGGTGGCCGGCCCAGCGGGAACCAGATCTGCGGGACCGGTCGGGAGCGGAGGGGTCACCGGGGCCCCCTCAGTGGACGATCTTCGACAGGGCGAGCTCGATGATGTCGGTCGCCCCGCGGTCGCGCAGCTCGGGGATCAGCACGTTGATCTCCGACTTGCGGACCACCGTTTCGACGGCAAAGCCGCCGCCCCCGAACAGCTCGGAAACGGTCGGCGACCGCAGCGACGGCAGGACCTCGATCACCCCGGCCAGCTGCTCGGCGGCCACGTTGAGTTTGACCAGCACCTTGCCCCGGGCCTCGAGGGAGCCCTGCAGGAGGGTGAGCAGCTGCTCCATGGCGTGGCGCTTGGCCGGGTCGGCGGCAGCTTCGGGGTTGGCGATCAGCTCGGTGTGCGAGATCAGCAGGGTCTCGACGATCTTGAGTCCGGCGGCCCGCAAGGCCCGACCCGTCTCGGTGATCTCCACCACGCAGTCGGCGATGTCGGGGACCTTCGCCTCGGTGGCACCGTAGGAGAGGCTCACCTCGGCGGCCACGCCGTGGGACTCGAGGTAGCGCCGGGTGAGTTCGGGGTACTCGGTCGACACCCGCAGTGCGCCGCCCGACCCGGTGGCGCTGGCGGCCAGGTCGGCGACCGAGCTGAGCGGGGAGTCCGACGACACGGCCAGCACGACCCGGATCGGGTTGGCCGTGGCCTTCGAGTACTGCAGGGTGCCGAGCGACGTGACCGCACTCCCCCGCTCCTCGATCCAGTCCCGACCGGTGATGCCGATGTCGAACAGCCCGTCGGCCACGTACAGCGGGATCTCCTGGGGGCGCAGGATGCGCACGTCGTCGATGCGGGGATCGTCGATGGAGGCCCGGTAGTCGACGCTCGAGGACCGGCTCACGGCGAGATCCGCGTCGGCGAACAGGTCCAAGGTGGCCTGCTCCAGCGAGCCCTTGGGCAGCACCAGACGGAGCACGGTCAGCGACCTCCCACGGTGAACCCGACGCGGCCGCCGCCGGCCAGCCGCTCGAGGCCGCGCAGCACCGACAGCGTCCCGAGGGCGGTGCGGGCCGCCTCGGCGCCCTTGTTGGTCTCGTCGGGCAGCGACCTCACGAGCGCCTGCTCCACCGTGTCGGTGGTCAGCACGCCGAAGACGACCGGCAGGCCGGAGTCGAGCTGGACCCGCTGCAGGCCCGACGCGCACTCGCCGGCCACGAAGTCGTAGTGGCCGGTGTCGCCGCGGATGACCGCGCCGAGAGCGATGACGGCGTCCACCCGTCCCGAGGCGGCCATCCCCCGTGCCACCAGCGGCAGCTCGAAAGCTCCGGGCACCCAGGACACGACCACGGTGTCGAGGTCACAGCCGGCCGACTCGAGCTCGTCGAGGGCGGCGGCCAGCATGCGGTCGGTGATGGCGCCGTTGAACTCGGCGCAGGCGAAGCCCACCCGGAACTCGCGGGCCAGGCCCGGCGCCACGTCGGCCGGGTCGAGGGAGCTGCCCGCCCGCGCCGCAGCCCGGGCTTTGGCGTCGTCGGGCAGGCGGGTGTCGTCAGAGGACGTCATCGAGGCCCTCGAGGAGGTGGCCCATGCGCTCGCGCTTGGTGCGGAGGTACTGGATGTTCTCCGGCGTGGGGATCGGCTGGATGTTCACCCGCTCGACGATGTCGAGGCCGAAGCCCTCGAGCCCGCCGTACTTGGTGGGGTTGTTGGTCATCAGGCGCATGGTGGTGACGCCCAGGTCGACCAGGATCTGCGCCCCGATGCCGTACTCACGCGAGTCGGCCGGCAGCCCCAGCTCGAGGTTGGCGTCGACCGTGTCGAAGCCCTCCTCCTGGAGGTTGTAGGCCCGCAGCTTGTGGGCGAGGCCGATGCCGCGGCCCTCGTGGCCGCGCAGGTAGACGAGCACGCCGCTGCCGTTGTCGTTGATGGCCGACATGGCCCCGTGCAGCTGGGGCCCGCAGTCGCACCGCAGCGAGCCGAACACGTCGCCGGTCAGGCACTCCGAGTGCACCCGCACCAGCGTGTTGGGCTGGCCCTGGATGTCCCCCTTGACCAGGGCGACGTGGTGCTCGCCGTCGAGCACCGACTCGTAGGCGAAGACGGTGAACTCGCCGTAGTCGGTCGGGATGCGGGCATCGGCGATGCGCCGGACCAGCTTGTCCTTGTGACGGCGGTACCGGATGAGGTCGGCGATCGAGATGAGGTGGAGGCCGTGCTTCTTGGAGAAGGCCTCGAGCTCGGGCAGGCGGGCCATGGTGGCCTTGTCCTCGCTGACCACCTCGCACAGCACGCCGGCCGGAGACATGCCGGCGGCCCGGGCCAGGTCGACGGCGGCCTCGGTGTGGCCGGCCCGCTTCAGCACGCCACCCGGGCGGTACCGCAGTGGGAAGATGTGGCCGGGCCGGTTGAGGTCGGTCGGACGGGTGTGGGGGTCGACGAGAGCCTTGATGGAAGCCGAGCGGTCGGCGGCAGAGATCCCGGTGGACGTGCCGTGGCGGTAGTCCACGCTGACCGTGAAGGCGGTGCGCTGGACCTCGGTGTTGGCGCTCACCATGAGGGGGAGGTCGAGCTGCTCGACCCGCTCCGGGGTCAGGGGAACGCAGATCAGGCCCGAGGTGTGGGCCAGGAAGAAGGCGATCTTCTCCGGGGTGACCGCATCGGCGGCCATGATCAGGTCGCCTTCGTTCTCGCGGTCTTCGTCATCGACGACGACGACGATCTCCCCCCGCCCGACTGCCTCGATCGCGTCCTCGACTGCTGAGAAGGGCATCGAACCCGTGTCTCCCTCGTGTTGTCCGGTACTGCCTGGTGGTGCCCTGCGCCCGTGGTGCGGCGCGATGCTGCGCGTCCTGGTCCGGCCGTCGGCGGCCGGGTGCTGCCGTCCGTCCCGCCGCTCGGACCCGTGGGGTCAGACGGTGGCGCCGGACGATGGTCCGGGGGGAGCGAGCTCCACCCGGATATCGCCTCCCAGGCTAGTCACCGAGCGGACCTCCCCCCGCCACAGGTCGGCGATGGTGGCCGCGCCGGGCCCGGCGAACAGCGGACGGGCGTCGTCGCCGCCGAACAGGGCAGGCGCCAGGTAGAGGACGTACCGGTCGACCAGGCCCCGGGCGTGGAAGTCGTGGGCCACCGCCGCGCCCCCCTCGATGAGCACCTGGAGCATGCCCCGGGCACCCAGGTCGTCGAGGACCTCGTCGGGCGTCCCCGTGAGCGCCAGGGCCGGTGCCACCGCCGCACCGTCGGGCACGCCCCCGAGGACCACCCGGGCCGGCTGCTCGTCGGGGCCCCGGAACCAGGGGTCCCCCTCGGGCAGGCGAACGGTCAGGGTCGGGTCGTCGGCCCGCACCGTCCCCGCCCCCACCACCACTGCGTCGGACACGGCCCGGAGGCGGTGGGCGTCGAGGCGCGCCTCCTCCCCCGTGATCCACCGGCTCGTCCCGTCCGGGGCGGCGATCCGGCCGTCCAGTGTCGAGGCCAGCTTGAGCACCACCCAGGGCCGGCCGGTGCGGCGGTGGGCGACGTAGGGGGCGAGCTGTTCGCCCACCGTGTCGGCGGCCACCCCCACCTCCACCTCCACCCCGGCCTGCCGCAGGCGGGCGATCCCCCGGCCGTCCACCAGGGGATCGGGGTCGGTGACACCGACCACCACCCGTGCCACGCCTGCCGCCAGCACGGCGTCGACGCAGGGCGGGGTACGTCCATGGTGGGAGCAGGGCTCCAGAGTGACGTACAGGGTCGCGCCCTGAGCCCGGTCGCCGGCGGCGGCCAGGGCGGAGACCTCGGCATGGGGCCCGCCCGGTGGTGCCGTGGCCCCGGTGAACCAGGCCGACGGAGTTCCCGCGTTGGCCGGCGGGACGACCACGGCGCCGACCCAGGGGTTGGGCGACGTGCGCCCATGGACCCGCTCGGCGGCGTCAACCGCCCGCAACATCCAGGCGGTGTCACCGTCGGCGACCCCGGGGACGGTCAGGGCGCCACTCCGGCCCGCTCGTCGGTGGCGGCCCGCAGGATCCCGCCGACCGCCCCGAGCGGGTCCTCCCGGTTGAACACGGCCGAGCCGGCCACGAACACGTTGGCCCCGGCCCGGGTGGCATCGACGACCGTGCGCTCGTCGATGCCGCCGTCGACCTCGATGTCGAGGGTGAGGCCCGCCGCACGGGCGGCCGCCCGGACCCGCTCGATCTTCGGCAGGACGTCGGCGATGAACGACTGCCCGCCGAACCCGGGGAACACGGTCATGCACAGCACCAGGTCGATCCGGTCGAGGAAGGGCTCGAGGGCCTCGAACGGGGTGTCGGGGTTGGCGGCCAGGCCCACCCGCAGGCCGAGGTCGCGCATCTGGGCGATGAGGGCTGCGGTCTCCCCCACTTCGACGTGCACCGTGCACCCGTCCGCCCCGGCGTCGCGGAACGGCTCCAGGTACCTGGCCGGGTCGGTGATCATCAGATGGGTGTCGAAGAACAGGTCGCTATGGGCCCGCAGCGAGGCCACCACCGGGGGCCCGATGGTCAGGTTGGGCACGAAGTGGCCGTCCATGACGTCGATGTGGAGCCAGTCGGTCCCGGGGGTGACCCGGGCCACGGCGTCGGCCAGGCTGCCGAAATCGGCCGACAGGATGGACGGGGCCACCCGCAGGGTGGGCGCGTTGCTCGGTGCAGTGTCCAGGGTGACCATCGCCACGATCCTACCGGCGGATGCTCAGTCGCCGAGGCGGTCGTCGGGGCCGGGGTGGACCCCGTGGAGCCAGGCCACCGCGTCCATGGGCCGCCTGCCCTCGGGCTGGACGGTGCGCAGGACCAACCGGGAGCCGTCGCCGGCGCCCACCTCCACGCCCCGCAGTTCGCCGGGGGCCAACGACCGGGCGTCGTCGGGGTCCCCGGGGGCCGGAGGGGACGTCGGATTCGGAGCCGGGCCGGCGGCCAGCACCCGGACCCGCTTGCCCCGGAACGTCGTCCAGGCCCGGCCGAGCCGGACCACCCGGCGGAGGTGGACGGCGGAGCGGGACCAGTCGAGCTCGAACTCGTGGGCGGTCAGCTTCTCGGCGTAGCTGGGGTTGCCGGCCTGGTCGCGGGGCACGGGCAGGCCGGCCCTGCCCTTGGCCAGGTGCTCCTGGAGCATCCGGCAGCCGATGGCCACCAGACGGGAACGGAGCTCCTCGGCCGTCTCCTCGGGGTCGATGGGGGTGGCCACTTGGGCGTAGACCGCACCGGTGTCGAGGCCGGCCTCCACGGCCATCAGGCACACCCCGGTTTCTGCGTCGCCCTCGAGTATCGCCCGCTCGACCGGGGCCGCCCCGCGCCACCGGGGCAGGAGCGAGAAGTGCAGGTTGAGCATGGGGAGCTGGTCGAGAACGGCCACCGGGACGATCCGGCCGTAGGCCACCACCACGCCCAGTTCGGCGCCGACACCGGTGGCCACGGCCAGGTCGTCGGCCACCTCCAGGCCCAGTTCGAGAGCGGCCGCCTTGACCGGGCTCGGGACGAGCTGGCTCCCCCGGCCCCGCCGCTTGTCGGGACGCGTCACCACCAGGGCCACGTCGTGGCCGGCGGCGACCAGGGTGCGCAGCGGGGGGACGGCGGCCTCGGGGGTGCCGAGGTAGACCAGGCGGGCCATGGCGGCGACGCTAGCGGTCCAGCTGGCGGGGGCGGGCTCCGTCAGACGGAGCCGGTGCGGTGGCCAGGGTCAGACGGGCCGGTCGTCGCCGGCCGACACCAGTTTGGCCTCCATGGCCGAGGTGTCGAGGCCCATGGCCCGGTCACGGAGGATCCGCAGGGCCTGCTTGCGCATCTCGTCATCGAGGCGCTCGACCATGAGCACGCCGTCGAGGTGGTCGACCTCGTGCTGGAACATGCGGCCCATGAAGTCGTCGGCCTCGATGGTCAGCTCGTTGCCGTCGAGGTCGTAGCCCTTCAGCAGCACGGTTTCGGGACGGACGATACCGATCCGCAGGCCGGGGATGGAGAGGCAGGCCTCGTCGTGGTAGAGCTCACCGCTCGACTCCACGATCTCGGGGTTGATGATGGCCTTCGGCCCGTCGTCGAGCTCGTAGACGAACAGGCGCCGCTGCACGCCGACCTGCGGTGCGGCCAGGCCGGCACCGACGGCCTCGTACATGGTCTCCACCATGCCGTCGACCAGCTGGACCAGGGCGCCGTCGACGTGCTCGATCGGCTTGGCCACCTGGCGGAGCACGGGGTCGCCGTAGGTGCGGACTGCGTAGGACATGCCCCCAGTCTACGGCAGCGTGTACGCGTCCCGGCCACCGGGGAGCCGTCGGGAGCGTCCGCACGGGGGCCACATCGGAGAATCGGTCTACAGCGCACGAACCGGAACGTCGAACGCCGTGGTGCACCGTCGGCCGACCGGACCGTCCCCCGCTCTCGGCCTCCGCCGACCGCCACCGCTCATGCGTCGGTGGGGTCGACCTCCACCCGTAGGCGCCCCGATGGCCGCTCCACCGCGGCCAGCCCGTCGGCCAGCGCGGCATGGTCGTCGGCGCGGACCAGGAACCGGTCCTCGGCCAGCGCCGACACCTCGAGCGCGCCGGCCCCGACCAACCCCTCGGCGAACGTCGGCGCCCCCGGTCCCCGCAGCAGGGCCAACGCCCCGAACGGCGGGAGACCGAGCTGCTCGCGCACCGGGCGCTCGGCGGCGGCCAGTACCCCGGGGTCGGCGTGGACGGCCGCGGCCAGGGCCTCGTGGCCGGGCACCCGGGTCTGCACCAGCACCCGGCCTCCCCCGCCCCGGGTCCCGACCACCCGGGCGGCCCGGGCCAGCAGGGCGAGCGCCTCTTCCCCCGCCCCGAACCGGGGGGCCAGGAGGTGCTGGTCGAACTCGAGGAACACGACGAGCCCGGCGTGGTCGACCCGGTGGAGGGCGGCCTCGGTGCCCACCACCAGGCGGGCCCGGGCCTCGGCACCGCCGGCCGCGGTGTCGGCGGTCAGCTCGACGGCCGGCGTGCCCAGCAGGGCGGCCAGCTCCTCGGTGGCCCGGGACACGCCGATGCGGAGCGACTTCAGCTTGGTCGAGTCGCAGACGGCGCAGACGGCCGGACGCTCCTCGCCGCAGCGCCCGCAGGCCAGCACGCCCTCGGCCTCGGCCTGGGCCACCGCCCCGCCGCACCGGGTGCAGCGGGCCAGTTCGCCACAGTTGCGGCAGGCCAACACCCGGATGCGCCCGGTCCGGTTGAGCACGCACACCACCCGGCCGTCGGCCCGGTCGAGCTCCGCGTGGGCGGCCGCGGCCAGCCGCTCCGAAAAGAGCCCGGTGCGGGGGTCGTCCCCCGTCCGGTCGACCACCTCGACCACCGGCCAGCCCCGCCGTTCGAGGGCGCGGTCGGTGGTCACCAGCCGACGGCCCTCGGCCACGGCGAGCGGCGGGCACGGCGAGACCAGCACCACCGGTGCGCCGTCGCGCCGGCCCCGCTCCAGCACCACGTCGACGGCCGACCAGGTGGGTGCTCGCTCCTCGCGGTGGGCCTCGTCGTGGGCGTCGAGCACCACCGCGGCGGTCAGTCGCGGCACCGGGGCCCACGCCGCGGCCCGGGTCCCCACCGTCACACACCCGCCCCGCCGGGCGCCCGCCCACTCGTCGGGCAGCAGGGCGACGGGCACCCCCGCGGCGCGCAGTCGGCCGGCGACGTGCTCGGCCCGGGCGCGCGAGGCGGCAACCACCAGCACACCGTCGGGTCCGGTCCGGTGGACGACCTCCTGGACCAGGAGGCCCGAGTCGAGGGCCGGGGCCAGGCGCACCACCGAGGAGCCGCCCCCGGCCAAGGCCACGTCGACGAGGGCCACCGAGCCGCCGCCCGGAGAGGCCGTCCCCTCACGCGGGACCGGTGCAGGGCCGAGGCCGCGCACCACCCGCAGCGGTGACGCCGTGCCCAGGAACGAGGAGACGGGGCCGGCCCACCGCCAGGCGGCCCATGTGGCCAGGTCCACCACGGACGGCGGGGGCCCGATGCCGCTCGAGGCGGCCAGGTCGATGGGATGGACCCCGGGATCCGGGGTGACGTCGTCCTCCACCACCCAGGCGGCCACCCGCCGGCCGTGCAGCGGGACCCGGACGCGGCTCCCGACACCCACGACATCGGCCAGGGTGGCCGGCACCGAGTAGTCGAAGCGCTTGTGGATGGCCGGGACATCGGGGACGACCCGGACGATGCGGGGCCGGGCCCCTCCCGTCTCGCCGCCCCCGCCGGTGGCACCGGACGGGTCGGGTGCGCCGCTCAGAGCCCGAGCGCCTGCTTCAGGTCGTCGGCCCGCGAGGTGTCCTCCCACGTGAAGTCCTTGTCGGCCCGGCCGAAGTGCCCGTAGGCGGCGGTCTTGCGGTAGATCGGGCGCTTCAGGTCGAGGTCGCGCACGATGGCCGCGGGGCGGAGGTCGAAGACCTCGTCCACGGCCTTGGCGATGGCGGCCGGGTCGACCTTCTCGGTGCCGAAGGTCTCGACGAGCAGCGACACGGGACGGGCCACGCCGATGGCGTAGGCCACCTGGACCTCGCACCGGGCGGCGGCACCGGCGGCCACGACGTTCTTGGCCACCCAGCGCGCCGCGTAGGCCGCCGAGCGGTCGACCTTGGAGGGGTCCTTGCCCGAGAAGGCGCCGCCGCCGTGGCGGGCCATGCCGCCGTAGGTGTCGACGATGATCTTGCGGCCGGTGAGGCCGGTGTCGGCGTGGGGGCCGCCCAGCTCGAAGACGCCGGTCGGGTTGGCCAGCACCCGCAGGCTCGAGGCGTCGAGCTCCGGCGGCAGCAGCGGGTCGATGACATTGGTCTTGAGGTCGGGCAGCAGCAGGGTCTCGAGGTCGATGCCCGGGTCGTGCTGGGTCGAGATGAGCACGGTCTCGAGGGCGACCGGACGGCCGTCCTCGTAGCGCACCGAGACCTGGGTCTTGCCGTCGGGGCGGAGGTAGGGCAGCGTGCCGACCCGGCGGACCTGGGCCAGGCGCTGGGCCAGCCGGTGGGCCAGCCAGATGGGCAGCGGCATGAGGTCCGGGGTCTCGTCGCAGGCGTAGCCGAACATCATCCCCTGGTCGCCGGCGCCCTGGGCGTTGAGCTGGTCCTCGCCGCCGGTGCCGGCCCGCACCTCGAACGCCTTGTCGACGCCCTGGCCGATGTTGGGTGACTGCTCGTCCAGCGAGACGATGACGCCGCAGGTGTTGCCGTCGATCCCGTAGGCGTCGTCGTCGTACCCGATGTCGAGCACGGTCTGGCGGACCAACTTGGGGATGTCGACGTAGGTGGTGGTGGTGATCTCACCGGCCACCAGCACCAGGCCGGTGGTCAGCAGGGTCTCGCAGGCCACCCGGCTGTCGGGGTCGTCGGTCAGCAGCGCGTCCAGGACCGAGTCCGAGATCTGGTCGGCCATCTTGTCGGGGTGCCCCTCGGTCACGGACTCCGAAGTGAAGGTGTACTGGCTGCTCACGGCTGGTTCCATCCTCTGTGGTCTGGTCGTCGGGCACAGGGTCGGCGTCGACGGTCGGTGGTGCTGGCGGTGCGGCGGTCAGGCGATCCGGCGTCCACACCCCGTGCGGGGCGGTCCTGCCCCCGGGGTCCCCCGGGCACGGCAGACCACGCTACCCGCGGCGCGGACACGGACGCTACGACCGGTGTGCGGCGAGGAGGGGGACGACCCGGTCGACCACGGCGTCGGCCACCTCGGCCTTGGCCGACAGGGGCACGGCGCTGACCGTCCCGTCGGCCCCGAAGATGGTGACGGCGTTGGTGTCGTGGTCGAAGCCCACCAGCGGGGCCGACACGTCGTTGGCGACCATCAGGTCGACGCCCTTGGCCACCAGCTTGGCCCGGGCCCGCTCGGACACGTCGTGGGTTTCCGCGGCGAACCCGACCAGGACCTGGCCGGGAGTCCGGCGACGGCCCAGCTCGGCGAGGATGTCGGTGGTGGCCTCGAGCACCAGCTCGGGGATCCCGTCCGCCTTGTGCAGCTTGGTGTCGACCACCACCTTGGGCCGGAAGTCGGCCACTGCGGCGGCCATGACCACCACGTCGGCTCCGGGGGCCCGGGACAGCATGGCCTCTTCCATCTGGGCGGCCGTCTCGACCTCCACCACCTCGACGCCCGGCGGACGGGGCAGGTTGCTGGTGGTCACCAGCACCACGTCGGCACCCCGGCGGCGGGCGGCGGCGGCGAGCGAGTGGCCCTGCTTACCCGACGAGCGGTTGGTGATGTACCGCACCGGGTCGATGGCCTCGCGGGTGCCCCCGGCTGAGACCAGGAACCGCACACCGGCCAGGTCCGCGCCGACCGCCGCCCCGGAAGCGAGCATGGCGAGCACCGTGGTCACGATGGTGGCCGGCTCGGCCATGCGGCCCGAACCGACGTCGCCCCCGGCCAGCCGGCCGTCCTCGGGCGGGACCACGGTCACGCCGCGGGCCACGAGGCGGGCCAGGTTGTCGCGCACCGTGGGGTGCTCCCACATCTCGGTGTGCATGGCCGGGCAGACCACGACGGGGGCGGCCGTCGCCACCAGGGTCGTGGTCAGCAGGTCATCGGCCAGGCCGGCCGCGTAGCGGGCCAGCAGGTCGGCCGTGGCCGGCGCCACCACGATGAGGTCGGCCGTCTGGCCGAGCCGGGTGTGCGGGATGGGCGAGACTTCGTCCCACACGGTCGTCTGGGTGGGCTCGGAGCCCAGGGCGTCGAAGGTGGCCCGGCCCACGAACCGGGTGGCCCGCTCGGTCAGCACCGGGGCCACGTGCACCCCGGCGTCGACCAGGCGGCGGCAGATCTCCACGGCCTTGTAGGCGGCGATGCCGGCGGACACGCCGAGCACCACGAACGGGCGGCCCCCCTCGGGGGTACCTGCATCGTGCGATGTCACCTCGGCCACGGCCCTCCCCCGGTCCGACCGGCCCCGACCGTGCGGCCGGGGCGGAGCGTCACTCGGTGGTCTCGACCTTGTCGGCGGCGACGGCCTCGGCCACGGCCTCCTCGACGGCCAACTCGACCGCACCCTCGATGAGGGCCAGGGCGGCGGCCTCGGCGGCCTCGGCGGCGGCGATCTCCTCGGGGTCGGGTCGGCTGTAGGTGGCCTTGCCCTCGGCGACCTCCTCGAAGGCGATCGAGAGCGGCTTGCCGGAGGCGGAGGCGACCTGGGGCGGCACGACCACGCCGATGCCCTCGCCCAGGGAGTTGTAGTAGCTGTTGACCTGACGGGCCCGACGCGAAGCCAGCGCCACCAGGGTGAACTTGGAGTCGACCTTGTCGAGGAGGTCCTCGATGGGCGGGTCCATCAGGGTGGTCGGGTTCTGGGCCATCACGATCCTTCGGTGCTGTCGAGTGGTGGGTGCCGGCGCAATCTGCCGGGCCGTGCGAGCCGTCGGGACCTAGGAGGCTCCCGAGCGACGGAGTTCCAGTATAGAGGCCACATCGGCGGTGGCCTGTGCAACCGTGTCGTTGACCACCACGTGGTCGGCGATCCGGCGTCCGGCCCGCTCCTCCTCGGCCCCCTCGGCCAGGCGCCGGGCCACGTGCGCCTCGTCGTCGCCGCGACCCCGCAGGCGGTCGGCCTGGACCTCGGGCGAGGGTGGGAGCAGCAGGACCAAGGTGGCATCGGGCCGGAGACCGCGCACCTGGATCGCCCCCTGGAGGTCGATCTCCAGCAGGACGTCGCGGCCGGACCCGGGTTCGGGGATCGGCGTGCCGTAGAGGTTGCCGAGGAACTCGGCCCACTCGAAGAAGCCCCCGGCCGATGCGTGGGCCTCGAAGGTCGGACGGTCGACGAACACGTAGG